>JAJDAR010000031.1 GCA_029261775.1 Deltaproteobacteria bacterium
AGCCGCTCGAGGTCGAGGTCGGCATCGCCAACGAGGGCGACCTCGACGGTCAGGAGGTGGTGCAGGTGTACGTGCATCCGCTGGAGCCGCCCGTGCCTCGACCGCAGCAGGAGCTGAAGGCGTTCGAGAAGGTCGAGGTGCCCGCGGGCGGCCGAACGACGCTCCGACTCCAGCTCGACGCGCGCGCCTTCTCGCATTGGGACCCCGAGCGGCGCGACTGGGTGGCGGCACCGGGGCGCTACGAGATTCGCGTCGGCCGAGCCTCCGACGACCTGCCGATCCGCCTTCCCTTCCGGTTGGACACATGATCGATCGGCTGAAGTTTGGACCCATGATGGATCGGCTGACGACATGTTCGCGAACCCTTTCGCGTTCGCAGACCCTCTCGAGTTCGCTGACCCTTTCGGGAAGGACGTCCCATTGACGCGCTGGAGCACGGCCTGGGTCTTCGGAGGCTCGCAGGGCATCGGACGGGCCGTGGCCGAGGCCCTTGCCGCCGGTGGGTCCCGCGTGGCCATCTTTGCCCGCCGCCCAGAGCCGCTCGAGGCGGCGGCGCTCGAGATCTCGGCCCACGCCGGTGGTGATGGATCCGCCCAGGCCTTCCCGGCCGACGTCGAGGATGCGCTCGGCGTCGCTGCCGCCTGCGACAAGGCCGCCGCGACCTTCGGACCGCCCCGGCTGGTGGTCAACTGCGCGGGGCGAGCCCGCCCGCGTCGGTTCGTGGAGCTCACGGTCGAGGACCTGCGGGCGACCCTCCGCGCCAACCTCGAGGGCGCGTGGAACGTGAGCCAGGCCGCCCTCCCCCATCTGACGGAGCGCGGCGGAACCCTCGTGCACACGGCTTCGCTCGCGGGGCTGATCGGCGTCTACGGGTACAGCGATTACGCCGCCTCGAAGGCCGGACTGATCGCCTTGTGCGAGGTGCTCCGCCAGGAACTCGAGCCCAAGGGGGTGGACGTCCGCGTGCTCTGCCCACCGGACGTCGACACGCCGGGCTTCTCCGAGGAGAACCGCAGCAAGCCGCGGGAGACCCGTCTGCTCTCCGGGTCCGGCGGGCTGCTCACGGCCAGGGAAGTCGCGGGGGACCTGCTGAAGGGGCTCGAGGGGAGCCGCTGGCAGATCGTCCCAGGCCGCACGAACCGCCTGGCGGTCCGGCTCAAGGGCATCGCACCGGGGCTGGTCGATCGGCTGCTGCGCGCGCGACTGCGGCGTCTTCAGCGCCAGGATTGAGGCGGCTCGTCCGTCGCCGCGCTCGCGGGTCAGGCGACGGCGGGTGCAGCGCCCGAGCGCAGGGGCTCGTAGACCGGCGGATCGTCGATCCCGAAGCCGCGGCGCACCTCGGCCAGGGGCTTCGCGAGCAGGCCCTCCCAATCCGCGGCCGAGAGCCACGCCGATCGCTTGCCGCGGCGCCACGCTTCCCGGATCAGACGGCGCTCCTCGGCATCGCCCTCGACGTAGGCCAGCGCGACGATCAGGCCGATGCCGTGGTTCCAGGCCTGCGCGAGACCGAACGCCAGGAGCGCCCCCTCGCCACGCAGGTCCCGGCCGTAGCCGGTGACGACGTGGTGCAGGTCGTGCTCGTCGCGAAGCCGCATGGCGAAGCGCGCGCGGTCCTCTCCGTACGCCTCGTAGCGGTCGTCGACCGTCTCGCTGGCCTCGACGAGACCATCGGCGGAGAGGTTCTCGCGCCGCGTGAACTCCGCGTACTCACGACCCAGGCTGCCGACGGGCAGGGCCATCAGCGCCTCGCGGTCCTGGAGCAGGGGCAACAGGTCACGTTTCTCGTCGAGCACGCGTCGCCCGATCGGCTGCTTCTGGTAGCGGCGGAAGACGCGGTCGTCGTTCGGGCCGGTCAGCGCGGAGATGATCTCGAACACGGCGCGGGTGTCGTCCGGATCCTGGCGCAGTCGCATCAGGGCGGACCAGGCATCTCGGAAGCGGTAGCCGCGTCGGAAGGAAGCGGTCTCGGCCATGGTGATCTCCTGGGCGCAGTGCTACTGACATTAGTGTAAGTAGATGGAGAGCGTCAAGTGCCCGCGCGACCGCTCGATCGACCCTCGCCTGAGGCGAAGCCCGCTCCCGAGCGCCGGCGCCGCTTGCCCGCGGCGGAGGCCAAGGGCCGGATCCTGGCCGCCGCCCAGAAACGTCTCACGGAGAGCGGGCCCGACGCGATCCGCCTCAAGGACCTGGCCCGGGATCTCGGCATCTCCCACCCCACCATCCTCCACCACTTCGGCAGCCGCGAGGGGCTGATCGAGGCCCTCGAGCGTCACGCCATGGCCCAGCTCGAGGCCGACCTGCTGCGCCCCAGCGACACCGAGGAGACCCTGGAGCGGGTGCACCGCACGCTCGGCGACGAGGGACATGCACGGCTGCTGGCCTGGATGGTGCTGAGCCGCCGCGAGCGCGAGCCGCTCGAGGCCGAGCCCACCATGCTGCGCACGCTCGCCGAAGCGGTGCATCGCGAGCGGCTCGCCGCCGGGCACGCCTCGGCCGCTCCGGAGGACAGCGTCTTCAGCGTCCGCCTGGTGGCCGCCGCGATGTTCGGGGAGGCGCTGCTCGGGCCGATCCTGAGCTGGAGCGCCGGCCTCCAGGACGACCCTTCGGCCTCCCGCCGATTCCGCGCCTGGCTCGCACGCCTGCTCGAGGATCTCGACCGGGCGGACGCTTGAGCGACGGAAAGAGCTGGGCCGGCCCGGCGCTTGAGCGAGCGGCCGGGACCTCGATATCCTCGGTAGCCCACACCGGAGACCTCCCGATGCCCGACCTCGACTTCCAGCTCTTCGACGGCGAC
Organism: Deltaproteobacteria bacterium; assembly: GCA_029261775.1. GTDB lineage: Bacteria > Myxococcota_A > UBA9160 > UBA9160 > UBA6930. Next base: position 2,795 of record JAJDAR010000031.1, read on the forward strand.
AATCACTACTACGAGGCCGAGGACGCCTTCACCCGCCACATGGACCGCAAGATGCGGAGCCGGTGCATGCAGTGGGCCGAGGTGAACGGCCGCAAGAGCCTGCTCGTCGCGGGCAAGGTCAATCGCTTCATTCCCAACCCGACCTTCGATCCGGTCGCGCGCCCGGGCTGTCTGGACGAGTACTACCAGGGCAAGAACGAGAAGGGTCTCTCGATCCGCGATGCCTTCGGCGAGCTCGAGCCGATCCACCGCGAGTACCGCGAACGCGACGCGCGCACCGCAGTGATGGACGAGCAGGGTGTGCAGGGCGCCTTCTTCTTCCCGACGCTCGGCGTCGGCATGGAGGAAGCGCTTATCGCCGATCCCGAGGCGATCGTCACCGCCTTCCGCGCCTTCAACCGCTGGCTCCACGAGGATTGGGGCTTCGCCTATCGCGAGCGCATCTTCGCAGCGCCCTACATCACGTTGGTGGACGTCGACAACGCCGTCGCCGAGCTCGAGTGGGCGCTCGAGCGCGATGTGCGGATCGTGGTCATGCGCTCCGCCCCGGTGCGCACGCCCGGCCGCAGCCTCTCGCTGGCGGACCCGAGCTTCGATCCCTACTGGGCCCGGGTGAACGAGGCCGGGATCACCGTCGCGTTCCACGGGGGCGATGCGGGCTACGGCCGCTACCTCGACGACTGGGGCGAAGGCGGAACGGTGCAGTCCTTCAAGAGCTCGACCTTCAAGAGCGTGATCGGCGGCTCGCGCGCGCCCTTCGACACCTTCGCCGCGCTCGTCTGTCACGGGCTCTTCCAGCGCTTCCCGAACCTCCGGATCTGCTCGATCGAGATGGGCGCTCTGTGGGTGCCGTGGCTGATGCAGAGCTTCCAGCGGGCCTATGGCATCAGTCCCCAGGACTTCCCCGAGGATCCGTCGGAGACCTTCAAGCGCCACGTCTGGGTGAGTCCGTTCCACGAGGACGACGTCCGCGAGCTCGGCGACCTCGTCGGCCCCGAGAACCTGATCATGGGCTCCGACTGGCCGCACGCCGAGGGCATGAAGACGCCTCGCGACTACGCCCGCGAGCTCAACGCCTTCAGCCCCGGCGAGGTGCGAGGCATCATGCGCGACCACGGCCTCTCCCTCATCACCCCCCGCCCCCAGAGCGCCCTCTAGGAAGACCCCCCGGACCGCCTGCAGCGCCTGGCCCGCGGGGGCCAGGGGCTCCGGTGGCGGGGGGGCGGTGGCGGGGGAGTTTGTTTTCATTGTTGCACCGGCTTGCCGTGCAACAATTAAACCAACGTCCCCGTTCCGTCGCGTCCCCGTTCCGTCCCCGTGAATCCGTTCCGTGCCTGACGTTCGCTCACGCCCAGCGGCGCGAGAGCTGCTCGGCGAGATCGAGGTAGCGATCGACCCGGGCGACGATGTCCTCCACGGGCGCGGTTTTCATGCCACCGCCCGCACCCTGGCGCAGGCGGGCGACGACGCCTTCGACGATGCAGGCCTGCTTCCACCAGCTGAAGGCCAGGTACCAGTCCTGGTCCGACAGATCGAAGCCCGAGCGGCGCGCGTAGAGGTCCGTCACCTCGTCGCGCAGCGGAAAGCCGTCGTGCAGGGTGGGCGGGCTCTGCAGCGCGGCGACCTCGTCGTCGGGATCGGCCCAATAGAGCTGGGACCAGCAGAAGTCCGCGACCGGGTCGCCGAGCGTGCAGAGCTCCCAGTCGAGGACCGCCGCGACGCGGTGGTCGGCGCCGAGCACGGTGTTGTCGAAGCGATAGTCGCCGTGGGCCAGGGCGGGACGACCCTGCTCCTTCGGCACGCTGCGGGCGAAGCGGTCGTGGAGCTCCGCCAGCAGCGGCACCTCGCGGGTCTTCGACGCTTCCGCCTGCTTGCGCCAGCGACGCAGCTGTCGCTCGACGTAGCCGTCGCGGCGGCGAGCGAGGTCACCCAGCCCCACAGCGTCCACATCCAGGGTGTGGAAGGCGATCTGGGTGTCGACCAACGACTCGGTCGCGCGCGTGCACGCAGCCGGGTCGAGGGCACGCGCCGTCTCGACGTCGCGCACGATCGTTCCCTCCACGAACTCCATCACGTAGAAGGGCGCCCCGGTCACCGATTCGTCGCTGCACGATCCGTGGACCGCCGGGACCGGAACTCCGCTCGCGTCCCCTTCCAGCGCCGCCAGGATCGCATGCTCACGCCCGACGTCGTGGGCGGTCGCGATGCGGGCCGCGACCGGCGGGCGCCGCAGGGCCAGCTTGCGACCGCTGGCATCGGTCACGCAGAAGGTCAGGTTGGAGCCACCCGCCGGAATGAGCGCGAAGTCGAAGGGCGCGACCAGCCCGTCGACCTGCTGCAGCAGCCAGGCCGAGATCTTCTCGACGTCGAGGCCCTTGGGCTCGCGCATGGAGGGAGGCTCCGCGAAAAGGGTCCTGGATACCGTAGCGCGACGACCCGGGCCCCAGGCCCGAACAGCCCGGCTCGTGTGCGAGCCGGTTCGAGCCCGTATCCTCGGCCGATGATGCCGACCGGCTGGCGCCTGACCTGGGTCCTCTCGATCGCCCTCCTCGCCATGAGCGCGCTCGTCCTCGCACTCGCGGGCTCGGGGGAAGAGGGCGTGCGCATGTGGATCCGGGCGACCGCACGCAGCTCCGGAACGCTCTTCCTGCTGACCTTCGTCGCGCGCCCGCTGCACACCCTCCTGCGCAGCGATCCGACCCGTTGGTTCTTGAAGAACCGGCGCTACATCGGGGTCTCGGTCGCCGTCTCCCACTTCCTGCACCTGATCGCCATCTTGTGGCTGACGAACGCGTGGCCCGAGAACTCGGCGGTCGACCCCGTCACGCTGATCGGCGGCGGTCTCGGCTTCGCCTTCCTCTTCGCCATGGGCCTCACCTCGTCGAACGCCGCCGTGGCTGCGCTCGGGTCCAACTGGCGACGGCTGCACAGGACGGGCGCCTGGTACGTCTGGTTCATCTTCGCGATCACGTTCATCCCGGACGCCGGCTGGGACCTGCTGCACGTGACCTTCGTCGTCGCGTTCGTCGGCGCGGCCCTGCTGCGGCTCGTCGTCTGGCTGCGCGGGCGCCGCAGCAGCTGAGCGCGCGCGCATGCTGCGACTGCTCTTCGTCTGCGTCGAGAATGCCAATCGCAGCCAGATGGCCGAGGCCTTCGCCCGCCTGCACGCAGGGGACGACGCCGAGGTGTGGAGCGCGGGCTCCCGACCGTCGGGCCGGGTGAACCCCAGGGCGGTGGCGTCGATGGCGGAGCGCGGCATCGCCCTCGGCGGACAGGCTTCGACCGGCCTCGCCGACCTCGGGGATGTCCGCTTCGATGCGGCGATCACGATGGGCTGCGGCGATGCCTGCCCGGCGGTCGCGGCGACCCTGCGTGAGGACTGGGACATCCCGGATCCCCGAGACCTCCCCCCGGAGGCCTTCGCCCGGGTCCGCGACGAGATCGAGCACCGCGTCCTCGATCTGCTCGAGCGCCTGCGCAGCCGCTGAGCCGAACGGCTGCCCCGAGCCTCGGGTGTTCACCGGATGTGCTGCCGGTCGCGGCCGGCCGACACGCAGGTCATGTGCAACTCCGCGAGACGACGACGGGTGGCGGCGTGGCTGGCGGCCGCGATCGCCCTTGCCGCGCTCGACCCCGCAGCCGGGTCCGCCGCGGGGGCCGAGTTTCCGCCGGCGGGTTGCGCCTTCGACCACTGGCCCCAGGCCGGCTGGCGGGTGGCACCGCGGGTTCCCGCGGAGAACGGCCGCAGCCTGCTGCGGGCCAGTCACGAGCCGCGCCGCGGCCTGGCCCTCGAGGCCTGGGTGGAGGCAGGGGCCCGGGCCGAGGAGGTCGAGCGGGCCGGGGCCCAGATAGAGGCAATGCGCGCTCGGGGCTGGAACGTCTTCCGCTCGGATCGCGCCATGGTCGGGGGCTTTCCCGCGATCCGGGCCCGAGCCCATCGAGGAGCCGGCGGGGAGCTCTACCTGATGGAGGAGTACTGGATCGATGCGGCGGGCCAGCGCTACGTGCTGCGCGTGACCTCGCGCGGCGCACGGGGCCTGCAGAGCCCCGACGTACGGCGCTGGCTCGGCTCCTTCCGGTTGATCGGAAAGTCGGACGCGGCCGGTTGATCGGAAAGTCGGACGCGGCCGGTTGCGAGGGAAGTCGGACGCGGCCGGCTGAGCGGGGCCCGGGCCTCGGTCGGTCCGGATGCGATCGCGTATCCTGAGCCGATGACGTCGTCCCGCAAACGCTCGTTCCTCGGCACCCTGCTCCTTGCGTCCGCCTGGCTCGCGATCGGCGTCCAAGCTGGTGCGGCCACGCCGCGTACGGTGGTCGTGCTCGTCTTCGACGGAGCCGCCCCCGCACTCCTCGAGCGCGCCGAGACCCCGGCCTTCGATCGCATCCGCACCGAGGGCGCCTGGAGCCACGGCCTGCAGCCGCCCTTTCCCTCGATCTCGCTGATCGGGGGAGTGACGCTCTCGACCGGCTGCTGGCCCGAGAACCACGGCATCGTCTCGAACGAGTTCCTCGACCCCGAGCGCGGCCGCTACGACCACAGCAGCGATGCCGACTGGCTGACGGGCTGCGAGCACCTGCACGTCGCGGCTGAGCGGCAGGGGGTGCGTGCCGCGGCGCTGGGCTGGTACGGCGCGTATTCGGGCAGCCGGGGCCCGCTCGCGTCGGTGGTGGGAGAGGCCTCCTTCGCTGACTTCCCGGAGGATGCGGGGCGCACGGCGCAGGTCGTTCGCGAGCTCACGCGGAGCGACGCGGAGAGGCCACAGCTCGTGCTCGGCTACTTCAAGGGACCGGACAGTGCGGGTCACTTCGATGGGATCGAGTCGGAGGCCGCCCGCGCGGCCACCGTGGCGATGGACGCCGCCGTCGGCCAGGTCCTCGATGCGATCGAGCGCGGCCCGGGGCGGGACCGGACGACCCTGTTCGTGACCACCGATCACGGCATGATGCCGGTCACGGACCTGGTCAACATCGAGCGGATCCTGCATTGGCACGACGTGCCCGGCACGGCCATCGCGTCGGGGACCTCGGCCTTCATCTACCTGGAC
>JAJDAR010000032.1 GCA_029261775.1 Deltaproteobacteria bacterium
CACCGTCCGGGCCCGGGCCTTGGCGCCCGGCGAAGAGGGCCTTGGGCCGGCAGGGGGAGCCTATCTTACGGTGGAGGACACAGGGGTAGGCATCCCCGCCGATCAGCTGGCCCGTGTCTTCGACCGCTTTGCGCAGGTGGACGGCTCTTCGACCCGCAAGCACGAGGGCACCGGCATCGGCTTGAGCCTCGTCCACGAGCTGGTCGAGCTGCACGGCGGGCGGGTCTGGGCCACGAGCGAGGGGCTGGGGCAGGGCAGCCAGATGCACATCCTGCTGCCGGTCGGCGAGGCGGACGACGAGCCCGAAGAAGAGGTGCTGCTCTCGGGCGACGGCGAGCGGGCGCTCTCGGCGGCCAAGTCCTTCAAGGCGTTGGCCAGCGAGGTCTCGATGGACCTCGAAGAGAGCGGCGATGCGCGCTTCGCCTCGGTCGAGCACACGGTCAGCCGCTGGGAGGCGACGCAGCACGGCGACGACTGGCTGGGCGAGCTGCCCGAGCACCCGCCCGGCACCCCCGAGGTGGTGATCGCCGAGGACAATGCCGAGATGCGCCGGCTGGTGGCGTTCCTGATCGGCAAGGAGTTCGTGGTGCGGCCGACCCGCAACGGGCGCGAGGCCCTGGAGGAGGTGCGAGCGCGGCAGCCCCAGCTGGTGGTCACCGACGTGATGATGCCCGAGATGTCGGGCACGGAGCTGTGCCGCGCGATCAAGGGCGACCCGGCCCTGGCGGCGGTGCCGGTCATGCTCGTCACCAGCAAGGCCGAGCGCGAGATGAAGATCGAGGGGCTGGAGCTCGGCGCCGACGACTACGTGACCAAGCCCTTCCACCCGCGTGAGCTCATGGCGCGGACGCGCTCGCTGGTCCGCATCCGCGCGCTGCAGGAGGCGCTGGCCGGGCAGAACGCGGAGCTCGAGCACAGCAACCAGGATCTGGCCCGCGCTCTGGCCGACTTGAAGGAGGCCGAGGTGCAGCTGGTGCAGGCCGAGCGCCTGGCGGCGGTCGGCGAGCTCTCGGCGGGGGTGGCCCACGAGGTGAACAATCCCCTCAACTTTGCCCGCAACTCGCTGGCCACCCTGAAGACGTACGTGGACGACCTGCGCGGCCTGGCGGCCCAGATCGGCGAGCTCGATGCGTCGGATCCGGCCCGCTTGCGGGTGCAGCTCGTCCAGCTGGAGCGGAAGAAGCAGGAGCTGCGGTTCGAGGACCTGGCCGGCGACCTGGCCGAGCTGGTCGGCATCGTGACCGAGGGGCTCGACCGCACGGCGCGGTTGGTGGCCGATCTGCGCGACTTCGCAGCGCCTGCCCGAGAGGGCATGGCGCTCGTGGACGTCGCCGCGGGCCTCCAGAGCACCCTGCAGCTGTTGGGGCACCGCCTGCGCGAGGCTGGGGCCGAGGTGACGCTCGATCTGGGGCAAGACCTGATCCTGATTCCGGGCGACCCCGGAGGCCTGAACCAGGTGTTCCTCAACCTGCTCAAGAACGCAGCCGAGGCGATCGAAGGAAAGAATGGGACGATCGTCGTGCAGGCCCGGATGTGCGGCGAGGTCCTGGAGGTTCGCGTGCAGGACTCGGGACCGGGGATCGACGCAGGGGTGCGCGAGCGCCTCTTCGAGCCCTTCTTCACGACCAAGGAGGCGGGCCAGGGCACCGGCCTGGGCCTGGCCATGTGCCGCCGGATCGTGAGCGAGCACGGCGGGTCGATCGAGCTGCACTCCGAGCCGGGGGCAGGGACGTGCGCGATCGTGCGCCTGCCGGCCCGCGACACGGAGGCGACGATGCCGTGAGGCCGCAGGCCCACCAGGATCTCGACCTGCGGAGCTTCCCCGTCCTGTACGTGGACGACGAGCCCGAGAACCTCCGCGTCTTCGATCTGACCTTCCGCCGCGAGTTCCAGGTGCTGACGGCGCCGAGCGGCGAGGCCGGGCTCGAGATCATCATGAGCCAGCCCGTCGCGGTCGTGCTCTCGGACCACAAGATGCCCGGCATGTCGGGCACCGACTTCCTGGCGCGCGTGCGCGACATGGCGCCCGAGACGATCCGCATGCTGGTCACGGCCTACGGCTCGGCCGAGACCCTGGCCTACGCGATCAACGACGGCTCGATCTACCGCTACGTGGCCAAGCCGTGGGAGCCCGAGGAGATGCGCGTCGCGCTGACCCGCGGGCTGCAGGTGTTCGCGCTGCAGCGCGAGCGCGAGAGCCTGGTGCGCGAGCTGCAGGCGGTCAACCGCATCGCCGAGACGATCACCCGCGAGCTCTCTCTCGACCCGCTCATGGATCAGCTGGTCGGCTCGTTGACCGAGGTGCTCAGCTACGACGGCGCGGCGCTCTGGCTGTTCAGCCCGTCCGGCGAGCGCCTCCGCTGCGAGCGGGTCTCGCCCACGAGCGATCCGGTCTCCCAGGGTCTCGAGGGTCGCACCCTCGATCGCGAGGGGGCGCCCGAGCTGCTCGACGCTTTCTCGGATGGACGCGCGCAGTTCCTGCGCCTCGACGAGCTCTTCGATCACCCGACGACCGTGCAGCAGTGGCTGACCGAGATTGCCGGTGACGTGCTGGCCGTGCCGCTGCTCGGCAAGGCCGGGCCGCTCGGCGTGCTCGCGCTCGACAACCGCCGCGGGGGCAAGGCCTTCGGAGCTGCCGACCGCGCCCTGCTCGAGGGCATCGCGCAGCAGGCGGCGGTGGCGCTGCAGAACGCGCGCACCGTCGAGGACCTGAAGCGCACGCGCCAGCACATGCTGCGCGCCGATCGCCTCGGCACGCTCGGCACCCTGGCGGCGGGCTTCGCCCACGAGATCAACAATCCGCTCACGTCGATCCATACCTTCATGAGCCTGGCGCCGGACAAACGCGGCGAGGATGACCCCGAGTTCTGGGACGGCTACCACCGGCTGGCCTGCTCCGAGCTCGAGCGCATCCGCGGGCTGGTCGGGACGATGAGCCGGCTGGGGCGCGAGGAGGGCCAGCGCGCACCTCGCGTGCAGTGCAGCCTGGAGACGATCGCCAAGGAGGTGATCACGCTGGTCACGCCCGAGGCGGAACGCCTGCAGGTGCAGCTGAGCCTCGAGATCGACCCGACCACCCCCAAGATCTACGCGGTTCGCGAGCAGCTGCACCAGCTGGTCCTGAACCTGGCCCTCAACGCCATCCACGCCAGCCCGCCCGACGAGACGGTCAACGTGTTGGTCCAGCCGGGCGGCCCCGGGCTGGGGGACGGCCTGTCGATTTCGGTCATCGACCAGGGCCCGGGCGTCGCCGAAGACGACCTCGAGCGGATCTTCGATCCCTTCTTCACGACCAAGGGCCCCGATCAGGGGACCGGCCTCGGGCTGATGATCTGCCATCGCATCGTCACCGAGCACGACGGGCTGATCGAGGTGAGCTGCGGCCGCGGGCAGGGCGCGACGTTCCGGGTGCGGTTGCCGGTCGAGGCGATGAGCCACCGCGAGCCTGCGGAGCCCGAGACGATGGAGCCGGTCACACCCACATCCAGTTGACCCTCCGTTCGCCAGCTGATAGAACCCATTTCTGCCGATTCGCCCGCGGGAAAGACCCTGTTGCACCGTGGGGAACGGTTCCGAACCCGGGGGTTCCGATTCCGAGGTTCGAACCGGGGGTCTGGGGGCTCATGATGTTCCGGCGATCGTTTGGCACCCGCTGGGGTGCGGCCTGCTGCGGATGGATGGTGGCCGCCTTGGCGATGACCTGGCTGGCAGGCGTTCCCGCTGCGGCGCAGTCCAAGCGGACCACCGTCGCGATCCTGCCGATCGTGGTGCACGCCACCGAGGATCGGGAGTACCTGCGCTCGGGCCTGGCCGACATGCTGGCCTCGCGCCTCGGGCGCGAGAACGGCGTCGCCGTCATCCGGGTGGACGACCCGGAGCAGGCGACGACCGACGTGGCCGTGGCCCAGAAGGCCGCGCGCGCCGCGGGCGCCGAGTGGGCGCTGTTCGGTTCCTTCACGCGCTTCGGCGATGGCGCGAGCCTGGACGTCCGCTGCGTCTCTGTGGCCGGAGATGCGGCCGATCCGCGCTCGGTCTTCGTGCAGGCGGGCACGCTCGGCGACATCATCCCGCGGCTCGACAACCTGGCCAAGCGGGTGGCCCACCACCTGACCTCGGGCGCCAGCTCCTTGCCCGCGCCGGTCGGGGCGGGCCCGGCCGAGGGCGAGGCCGACATGGTGGGGGACGCGTTCTCCGAGCTCGATGCGCTGCGCGGCCGTGTCGAAGCCCTGGAACGAAAGGTCTACACCGAAGGCGACGCGGAGAACACCGCGGCCCGGTAGCTGGCCCGGAGGGTACGGCGCCGGCCGGACCCTCCTTCGCTAGCTTCGCAGCTCCTTGGCGATGTAGCTCAGGCGGTTAGAGCGAGGGTTTCATAAGCCCTAGGTCGTTGGTTCGAGTCCAACCATCGCCACCAGGAGCCCGCGGTCCGCTCGCGGCTGGCCCGGTTCAGCCGAGCCGATGTTTCTGGATCTTGCCGGTCACGGTCTTGGGCAGGGTCGTCTCGGGCACGAACTCGCCCGGCACCTTGAACGTGGCCAGGCGCTCGCGGCCCCAGCTGCGCAGGGCCTCGGCGTCGAAGCCGGCGCCCGGCGCCATCACCACGTGGGCGCGGCCGGTCTCGCCCCAGCGCTCGTGGGGCACGCCGACGATCGCGATCTCGCGGATCTGGGGATGCGTCTCGTAGACGGCCTCCACCTGGCGCGGGTAGACGTTCTCGCCGCCCGAGATGTACATCTCGCGGGCCCGGCCGGTGAGCGTGACGAAGCCTTCGGCGTCGCGCCGGCCGAGGTCGCCGGTGCGCACCCAGCCGTCACGCAGGGTGAAGGCGTTGGCCTCGGGTCGCTCCCAGTAGCCGAGCATCGTGATCGGGCCGCGCACGACGATCTCGCCGTCCTCGTCGTCGTCGCAGGTCTCCCAGCCGGCGACGGGCCCGTCGAGGGTGGCGCTGCGCACGATCCGCACTTCGGCGTGGAAGACGGGCCGGCCCACGCTTCCGGCCTTGCGGATCGCGTCCGCCGCATCGAGGCAACACAGGATCGAGGTCTCCGTCTGGCCGAAGCCCTGCTTGAGACGCAGGCCTCGGGCCTCGAACTCGTGGATCCGCTCGACCGGGATGGCCGAGCCGGCGGTGAAGACGAAGCGCAGGCTCGAGAGGTCAGGCTTGCCGGCGTCCAGGGCGTCGCGCAGGGCCGGAAACATGGTGGGCACGCCGCCGAAGTAGGTGACGCCCTCGCGGGTCACGGTCTCCCAGAGCGACGGGGCATCGAAGTGGCTTTGCAGCACCACGGTGGCCCCGGCATAGAGGGCGGGGATCGCCAGGATCTTCAGTCCGAACGAGTGGAAGAGCGGCACCACGACGAGCACGCAGTCGTCGGCCCGGCAGCCGAAGAAGAGCTGGGCGTTGAGGGTGTTGTAGAGCGTCTTGCGGTGCGGGAGCAGGGCGCCCTTGGGCGTTCCGGTGGTGCCCGACGTGTACATCAGGATCATCGGCGTCTCGGGCGTGACCGGCTCGCAGTCCGCGCGGGGCGTGGCCTGCGCCAGGGCCGCCTCGTAGGCGTCGGCGTCGCCGTCCACGGACAGGGTCCAGGGCGTCTCGCGGCTCGCCTCGAGGGCCCGCCCGGCGAGGGTCGAGAGATCGTGCTCGTGGATCAGCCCGAGTGGCCGGGCGTCGTCGAGCAGCTCGGCCAGCTCGGGCGCCGCGAGTCGCGTGTTGAGGGGCAGGGCGATCGCGCCGAGCCGCGCCAGCCCGAAGAGCAGTTCGAGCGTCGCGCTGCGGTTGCCGAGCAGCAGGGCCACCCGGTCCCCGGGCCCCACCCCGCGCCCGGCCAGCCAGCCCGCGGCCCGCGCGGTGCGCGCCTCGAGCTCGCCGAAGTCGAGCCGACGAAAGTCGTCGACCACGGCCAGCCGCTCGGGCGCCGCGGCCGCCCGCTGCCCGATCCAGCGCGAAACGTTGTGAAGAGGGCTCGGCCGCACGCCCGTGAGGTAGCACGACCCCCCGACCCAGCGG
>JAJDAR010000033.1 GCA_029261775.1 Deltaproteobacteria bacterium
GCCGCCTCGCCTCGAGATCCGCGCCGCGCAGCTCGCGGGTGGGCCCGGCGAAGATCCGCTGGGCGCGGAGCGGATCGCGCTGCGGGTCGCATGGCTCCCGCTTCTCGCCCGCCAGATCCTCATCGAGAGGATCGACGTCGACGCCCCCCAGCTCACCTTGCGGCGCACGGCCGATGGCTTCGAGCTTCCCTTCCGCCCGCCGGAGGAGCCCGACAGCCCGCCCGACCCGGAGTCGCCGCGGGATCCGTCGGCCACGAAGGACGAGGGCTTCTCGCTGCTCGTCCGGCGCATCGCGGTGAGCGACGCGCGCCTCACCCTCGACGATCGCAGCCTCACCCCGCCGGCGACCCTTCTCATCGAGGATGCGGACATCGCGCTCGAGCTCGAGGATCTCGCCGGGTCCGTCGACTTCGAGGTGGCGGCCCGGGTCGCTGGTGCGCCGCTCGCCGTCCAGGGGAGCCGCAGTGCCGGCGGCGAGGTCGTCGTGGAGCTGAGCGTGGCGGGTCTGGCCCTGGCCACGCTCCAACCGTGGATCGGCGACGACGACTTCGCCGGCAACCTCACGGTCACGGTGAAGGCGACGGCCCAGCGGGACGCGGTCGAGACCGCCGCCGTAAGAGCCGTTCTCGAAGACGCAGCACTCGCCTTCGGCGACGTCCTGGTGAGCGGCAACCTGCCGGTCACCGCCGACCTCTCGGGGCCCTTTGATGCGCTCGCCGGTCCGGTCACGCTCGAGCTGGCGGACGCCGAGGTCGCGGTCGACGACACCTTCCGCAAGCCGAAGGGCATGGCGGGTCGGCTCGCGGGCCGGCTCGTCCAGGCCGGCGCGGAACGACGGCTCGAAGAGCTGGAGATCCGCCTCCACAACTTCGTCGGGCGCGGACGCGCCGTGCTGGCCGACGCCCCGCGCCTGGAGCTCGATGCGGAGCCCTTCGCGTTGGCCGGATGGGAGCAGCTCCTGCCCGCGCTCGGGGAGACCGCGCCGTCCGGGACCCTCGCCCTCGAGGGACTCGTGCTCGGCTTCGGTCCGCTGCGCCTGACCGGCGACCTGAAGGCGACGGATCTCGTCATGCCGCTCGAGAGCGGTGCGTCGGCGACGCTGTCGGGCCGCATGACCGGTCACGGGGACCGGCTCGAGGGCAAGGGCCTCGACCTGCGCGTGGCGGGTCAGCCGTTCCGCGTCGACCTCGACGTCGAGGGCCTGTCCGGCGCGCCGACGGCCAGGCTGCGAATGGACGCCGACGACGCGGACTCCCAGGCCCTGCTGGCCGCGCTCGCGGGCAAGGAGGACACCCTGTCGGGGCCACTCCGACTGCGCAGCGACCTGCGCGCTCCGCTCACGGGGGAGGGAGAGCTGCTCGAACGGGTGACCGGAAAGCTGCGCTTCGACATCGCCCCGGGGCGCATGAAGGGCGTCTCCCTGCTGAAGAGCACCTTCGACGGTCTCGGGGGCGTCGGCGGAGCCGCGCTCGCCGCGGGCCAGCTGAGCGGAAAGAAGGGCGTGGATCGCTTCTACGACGACGCGTTCGAGCGCCTCGGCGGCACCCTGACGCTGGCGGACGGCCGGGCTCGAAGCGAGGATCTCCGTCTCGACTACCGGGACTACCGGGTCGATCTCCGCGGTTCCGTCGGCCTGGTCGATCGCGGCCTGGATCTGACCGGCAAGCTGACCATCTCCGAGACGATCGACCGCGCGCTCGCCGAGGAGGGAGGCGAAGCTCCGGCTCCGCGCACCCGCGTGATTCCGCTTGCCGCCGTCAAGGGCACCATCGACTCGCCGAAGGTCACGGTGACCAGCGAAGCGGCGCTCGGCTTCGCCGCGGCCTACGCGGCCGACGACCGGCGCCGCGCCAAGTGGGAGCGCAAGCTCGACGACCGCCTCGGCGAGGGCTCCGGGCGCGAGGTGCTCGATCTGCTCGATTCGATCCTGCAGGGGGGAGCACCGGCGGCAGAGGACCCTTCTGCACCGCCCCCTTCTGCGCCGCCCCCGGTAGGCAGTCCGAGAACCCCGTGACCGACTGGTTCACCGTGCGCTGGGAGGACGGTGCGGTCGTCCTGCTGGACCAGCGCAAGCTGCCGACCGAGGAGACCTATCTGCGGCTCACCGACGTCGAGTCGCTCGCGCGGGCCATAGAGGATCTGGTGGTGCGCGGGGCGCCGGCCATCGGCTGCACCGCAGCCCTCGGCATCGCCCTGGCGGCCGATCGGAGCCCGGCCGAGACGCCGGCCGCGCTGGCCGCGGACGTCGAGAGCGCGCGCGAGCGTCTGGCGCGCACACGGCCGACGGCGGTCAACCTGTTCTGGGCGCTCGAGCGCATGGGTCGCCACCTCGACAAGGGGCTCGCAAACGGCTCGAGCGCGCCACAGCTGCGGGCGGACCTGCTGCAGGAGGCCCGCACCCTGGTCGAAGAGGACGTGGGGATCTGTCGGTCCCTCGGGCTCGCGGGCGTCTCGCTGGTTCCCGACGGCAGCCGCATCCTCACCCACTGCAACGCGGGCGCGCTCGCGACCGGCGGCTACGGCACCGCCCTTGGCGTCGTTCGCGCCGCCGTCGAGGCGGGCCGCCAGGTGTCGGTGCTCGCGGACGAGACACGGCCCTTCCTTCAGGGGGCGCGGCTCACGGCCTGGGAGCTGGCCAAGGACGGCATCCCCGTCTCCGTGATCACGGACAACATGGCCGCCCACCTGATGCACCAGGGCGAGGCGGATCTGGTGATCGTCGGTGCGGACCGGGTCGCGGCGAACGGCGACGTTGCCAACAAGATCGGAACCTACGGGCTCGCGCTGCTCGCGCGGGCTCACGATCTGCCCTTCTACGTCGCGGCTCCCTGCTCGACGATCGACCTCCGGACGGCGACGGGGGCCGACATTCCGATCGAGGAGCGCGGGCGGGCGGAGGTGGCCGAGTTCGGAGCCCGCCCCGTCGTTCCCGAAGGGGTCCCGGTGCGTCACCCCGCCTTCGACATCACCCCGGCCTCGCTGGTGACGGCGATCGTCACCGAGAAGGGGATCGCGCGGGCGCCGTACGGCGACTCGCTTGCCGCCTTGCTGCACTGAGGCTGCGCAGGAGTTGCCGCTGGGGTGGGAAGGCCGCGCTGAGCGGTGGCTTCGGCCTCAGTCACCACCCGCGAGCGACCGATAGACCCGGGATCGCCTCTTGTCCCTTTGCTGGGAGACGTTCCCCCCGTTGTCCTCCACGATCCTCTGCGTCGACGACGACCCCGGCTTCTGCCGCATCCTGGCCCGCGCCTTCCGCGAGCAGGGCTACCAGGTCGAGACCGCCCACGATGGCGAGTCCGCTCTCCAGCAGATCCGGGCCTCACGCCCGGACCTGGTCACGCTCGACATCATGCTCCCGCGTCTCGATGGCTTCGCGGTGCTGAAGGCGATCCGCACCGACGGCGAGGATCATCTGCCGGTCATCCTGCTCTCCGGCGCGAGGACGACGCCCGAGTACGACGCGCGAGCGAAGGATCTGCTGGTCGATGCGCTGCTGACCAAGCCGGTTCCGCTGAAGCGCCTGCTCGCCGTGGTGGGCAAGATCGCGCCGAAGGCCGACGGGGGGCCCGCCCGTCCGGTCGATCTCTCCGGAAGCTTTGCCGAGCTGCCCTTTCCCGTCCTCCTGCACCACCTGCATGGAATGCGGGCGACGGGCGTGCTGCGGGTGCAGAACAAGAAGAAGAAGAAGCTGGTCCAGCTCCGCAACGGACAGCTCGTCTCGGTCCGCTCGAACATGGTCAAGGAGACCCTGGGCCATCTGCTCGTCTCCAGCGGCACCATCGGCTGGGACGCGCTGCACGAGTCCGTGCGCCGTGTGAAGGAAGGCGAGGGCCTCCAGGGTCAGATCCTGAAGGCGATGTTCATGCTCGACGACGAGGACCTCGCGCGAGCCCTGCACAACCAGTCGGAGCAGAAGCTGCTCGAGGTCTTCGAGTGGTCGCAGGGCACCTACCGGTTCCAGCAGGGCGCGCGGATCCGCGGCGAAGCGGCGGGGCTCAAGTGCACGCCCGCCACCCTGATTCTCGAAGGCGTGCGCGACCGCACGCCCATCGACGCG
This sequence comes from Deltaproteobacteria bacterium, assembly GCA_029261775.1. Classification (GTDB taxonomy): domain Bacteria; phylum Myxococcota_A; class UBA9160; order UBA9160; family UBA6930. Next base: position 4,058 of record JAJDAR010000033.1, read on the forward strand.
ATCGACGACTACCTCGCCGAAAAGGGCGAACTCTACCCCGTCCCCAGCGGCTCTCCGTTCCATGTCTTCCAGTCCCTCGAGGTGGATGCCGCCCTGGAGGACGTGATCGGGCTGGCCGACGGCAGCGAGAGCGTTGCCAGCCTGGCGGAGGGCGACGAGGAGCGCCGCCGGATGCTCTTCGGTCTGATCGCGACGGGCCACGTCGAGCTCGAGCATGCGCGCGCCAAGAAGCTCCAGCTGCCGCGGGGCCGGGTGGCGGCCGAGCGGGTGCACGTCGTCGACGGCCGGGCCGAGGGCAAGCATCTCGAGCGGGTGCGGAGCGAGCTGACCGAGCTGGCCGAGCGCTTCCAGGGTGAGGATGCCTTCGCCATGTTCGGGCTGCCGAAGGGAGCCGATGATCTCGCGATCCGGCGCGCCTATGCCGAGCTGGCCCGGCGGACGCACCCCGACCGCTACGGGACCGACGGCGACGTCGTGCGGCGCCTGGCCGAAGAGGTCTTCGATCGCGTCACCCGCGCGTACCATTCCATCGCCACCGAGGCCGACCGGCAGCGCACCGAGCGGGAGCGCCGCGAGAACGAGGATCTCGAAGAGGGACAGCAGGCCTTGCGCGCGGAGCTGGCGTTCCAGCGCGGAGAGAAGGCGATGCGAGCGGGCTTCCACCGTGAGGCCCTGAGCCATTTCTCCGAAGCGGTCGAGGCCTACCCGGAAGAGGGCGAGTACCACGCCGCCTACGCCTGGGCGCTCTACCTCGAGGATCCGAGCCGCCTCGTCGAGGCGAAGAAGTGCGCGCTCAAGGGCAAGAAGCTCGCCCCGGATCGCAGTGCGCCGCTTCTCGTGCTGGGCCGTCTCTGCAAGGTCGAAGAGAAGGCGGCGCTCGCGGAGAAGCTCTTCACCAAGGCGGTCGAGCTCGATCCGGACTGCGCCGACGCCCTGCAGGAGCTGCGCCTGATCGCCCTTCGCAAGCGGAACAACCAGGGCCTGATCCAGCGGATCCTGAAGCGCGCGTCGGGCACCTGAGCCCGACGAGCGTGCGCTAGGATCCCGCTCCGCGCGGGCCCTCCTGCCCGCGCAGGGCAATCCCGGGCGCTGGCCCGCGGTTCGGAGAGGCAGCATGGCGGCCGGCATCACCGGTGAGAAGATCTGGATCGATGGCGAGATGGTCGACTGGGCGGATGCCAACGTCCACATCCTGACGCACACCCTGCACTACGGGCTCGGCGTCTTCGAGGGCATCCGCTGCTACCGAACCGATGACGGCCGCTCCGCCGTCTTCCGGTTGACGGAGCACGTGCGGCGACTCTTCGAGTCGGCGCACATCAACCTGATGGAGTGCCCTTTCGATCAGGCCACCGTGCAGGAGGCCATCCTCGAATGCCTGCGCGTCAATCGCCTGCCCGAGGGGTACATCCGGCCCCTGATCTTCATCGGCGACGGCGCCATGGGACTCAATCCCGCGGACAACCCGATTCGCGCCGCCGTCATCGTCTGGCCCTGGGGCAAGTACCTGGGCGAGGACGGCATGGAGCGGGGCATCCGCGCCAAGGTCTCGACCTTCAGTCGACATCACGTGAACGCCAAGATGACCAAGGGCAAGACCTGCGGTGACTACGTCAACTCGATCCTGGCCAAGCGCGAGGCGCTGCTCGACGGCTACGACGAGGCGATCCTGCTCGACACGCAGGGCCTGGTCTCGGAGGCGAGCGGCGAGAACCTCTTCATGGTCCGGGGAGGCATCCTGCGCACCCCGCCGCTGCAGACCATTCTCGAGGGCATCACGCGCGACTCGGTGATCCGGCTCGCGAAGGACAAGGGGCTCGAGGTGATCGAAGGATCGATCACCCGCGACGAGCTCTACGTGGCCGACGAGGTGTTCCTGACCGGAACCGCCGCCGAGGTGACCCCGATCCGCGAGATCGACCACCGGCGCATCGGCGAAGGGCACCGGGGCCCCGTCGCGCAGATGCTGCAAGAGGCCTTCTTCGACGTGGTGGCCGGTCGCAACGCCAAGTACGACCACTGGCTGACCCACGTCTGAGCCCACGATGGTCGCCGATTGCATCTTCTGTCGGATCGTCGCCGGCGATGCGCCCGCCCATCGCGTCCATGAGGACGAGCGGACGCTGACCTTCATGGATCTCTTCCCGGTCGGCGAGGGCCACCTGCTGGTCGTGCCCAAGAAGCACGGCGAGAACCTCTTCGAGGTCGAGGTCGAGGATCTGCTGGCGGTGATGGAGGTGTCCAAGCGCATGGCCCATGCGCTGCGGCGAGCCCTGGCTCCGGATGGGATCGGGGTCCACCAGCTCAACGGTGCAGCAGCGGGACAGACGGTCTTCCACTACCACATGCATCTCATCCCCAGGAACCAGGGCGATCCGATCGCGCTGCACGGTCGCACCGAGGGGGACCCGGCGCGGCTTGCCGAGCTGGCGGTGCTGATCTCGCGCGCCCTCGAGCCCTGCTAGGCCGAACGCCCCTCAGGTCGCGCGCGGGTCGAGCCGGAAGATCCAGATCGTGCGCTCGGGATCGCGATCGGCCGGCTCGATCTCGTACTTCGCCTCGAGGGCGGCACGGGCCCGCTCGAACTCGTCAGCGTCGTCGACCCGCATGGCGGTGCGCGCGTAGACCAGGTCACCGATGCGGATGCGGACCCGCGGATCCTCACCCACCAGGGCGACCCATTCGCGCTCCTCGGGGTCGGTCGGGCCGAGGATCATCGACGTGGGGACGTAGAGCCTGTCGCCGATTCCGACGCACCAGACGTTGACCGAGTGCGGGTCCGCGGGACGCACCTCGAGCTGGACCGCCTCGTGCGCCTGGCTGACGCTCCAGTCGTCGACCTGGGCCGGCCCCGCTGCGCCGCTCAGCCGCCCGCCCGAGAGCGGGCCGATCGGTCCCCCGCAGGCGACCAGCGGAATCAAGAGGGAGAGAAGGGCGAGGTTTCGAACCATGAGGTTTCTCCGAGGGCGCTGGATCAGGTGACGATCTCCCGGCGCCGGAACGCCAGGGCGAGAGCGACCAGGCCGACCGCGGCCCAGACCGCGAGGCGTGGCAGGAGCTCGAAGGGCGTCCAAGGCAGCTCGACCTCGCTCATCCACGGGCCGAGAGCAGCGGCCATGCTGGTGGCAACGGGCGGCCCGTAGTCGGCGAGCCAGGACAGCCAGCCCTCCCCGCCACCCGGCGCCGCGCTGAAGCCACCCGCCACGGCGAGCAGGAACACGCCCCCGGCGACGAGCAGCCAGGTGGCCAAGCGCGGCAGGTAGAGCGATGTCGTCATGGCGAGGGATCCCATCACGACGCAGCCGAGCGCGCAGGCGGCCCCTGCCAGGACGGCGGGCCCGACCGGCAGCCCGTTGCGGGTCGAGAACAGGAAAGCCGTGCCGCCGAGCAGGACCACGCCGGCGACGGCGACGATCGCGAGGCTGCCGAGCAGCCGTGCGAAGGCGAACACCTCGCGGCCGACCGGGCGGGCCAGCCCGAGGGGCGCGGAGCCGTCCTCGAGGGTCTGGGTCAGGTGGTCGGCGCCCAGCACCCCTGCGAGGGTCACCACCCAGAGGCCGAGCAGCGTGAACATGATCGAAGCGCTGTAGCCCGCCACGTCGATCATGTCGCGAGCCTGTTCGTTGACGGTGATCGACGCTTCGCTGCACCCGGAGCAGCTGTCGACGACCATGAGCGAGAGGAGGGAGAGAACGGCGATCGCCGCGACGATGCGGCGGCGCACGGCGTCCCGGACCGCCTCGAGCGTGAGGGTGCCGAACCCGTGGAAGGCGTTCACTCGCTGCCCCCCCGGACCAGTCGCACGAAGGCGTCCTCCAGGGTCTCGCCGTCGCCGACCATGTCCCGGGTCGGGCCGCTGCCGACGACCCGGCCCTCGTTCAGGATGATGACCTCGTCGCACACGCGCTCCACCTCGGAGAGCACGTGTGAGCTGACGAGCACGGTGCAGCCCCGTTGCTTCTCTGCCGCGATCCACTCCCGGGCATCGCGGATGCCGAGGGGATCGAGGCCGCTCGTGGGCTCGTCGAGGAGCAGCAGCTCCGGCGAGGCGAGAAAGGCCTGGGCGAACCCGACCCGCTGCCGCAGACCCTTCGAGAGGCTGGCCAGCCGGTCGTCGGCCCGGTCCGCCACGCCCACGCGCTCCATCTGGTCGTTCACGTCCTGGTCCCGGTCGGCCCCGCGCAGGCCGGCCAGGGAAGCGTGCAACCGCAGGAATCCACGCACGCTCATACGGCCGGGTACGACCAGCCGTTCGGGCAGATAGCCGAGGCCCGTGCGGGCGGACGGCTGGCTGGGCGGCCGGCCGCGCAGCAGCACGCGGCCGTCGGTGGCCCGCGCCATGCCCAGCAGCAGCCGCAGGGCCGTAGTCTTGCCGGCGCCGTTCGGGCCCAGCAGGCCCACAGTCTGGCCGGTCGAGACCGTCAGGCTGACGCCGGACAGGGCGGTGCGCCGGCCGTAGCGCTTGGTGACGGCATCGAGTTCGAGGGCCCGCGATGAGGCGTCGGCGGGCTCCGGGGGGGCCATGGCGCCGAGGCTACCTTCGCCCCATGGCACACGCCCGCATCCTTCCGCGCGAGGCCCGTCAGATCCTGACCCGAACCGGGGGTTATCTGAGTGGCTTCACCCACTCGCTGCAGCCCTACGTGGGATGCCAGTTCTCGTGTGTCTACTGCTACGTCCGCGAGATGGCGGTCCAGAAGGCCAACCCGTACCGGTTGCCCTGGTCCGCCTGGATCTCGCCCAAGACCAACGCCGCAGACCTGCTCGCGAAGGCGGCCGTCCGACCCTCGTTCGGGGGCCGTCGGATCTTCTGCTCGTCCTCGACCGACCCCTACACCCCGCTCGAGCGAAAGCTCGGCCTGACGGCGGCCTGTCTGGCGATCATGGCGGAGCACGCTCCGGAAGCGCTCGTCGTACAGACCCGGAGTCCCCTGGTCGTCCGCGATCGCGGCGTCATCGCCCGGATTCCCGGTGCCGGTGTGAGCTTCACCATCACGACGGACGACGAGCGGGTGCGGCGCTGGCTCGAGCCGGACTCCCCGCGGTTCCGCCGCAGGCTCGAGGTGCTCGCGAGCCTGCGTGCCTCGGGGGTCCTGGTCCAGGCCGCGCTCGCACCGCTGCTGCCCTGCGATCCAGCGCGACTGGCCCGTGCGCTCGCCCCGCATGTGGATCGGGTCGTCGTCGATGACTTCTTCGCCGGGGATGGCGCCGGTGGGCGCCGCAGCGCGGTTGCCTTGAAACGCCTCGCTGCGGAGGGCTACGCCGAGTGGGCGCAGCCTGGCGTCGCAGCTGATCGGCTGGACGTCTTCCGGCGGATCCTCGGTGCCGAGCGGGTCGTGCACTCGGAGAGCGGCTTCAACGATCTCTCCTGGCTCGGAGTCGCAGCCTGACCGCTGCCGTAGGCTGGCTTCGAGTGGCTGCCTAGACGATTCCGTAGGCGACCATCGCGTCCGCGACCTTCACGAAGCCACCGACGTTCGCGCCGGTCACGTAGTCGACCGGATCATCGCCGCCGTGGTTCGAGTACTGGACGCACTTGGCATGGATGTCCCGCATGATCACCTGCAGGCGCTGATCCACCTCCTGGTGGCTCCAGGACAGCCGCAGGGCGTTCTGGCTCTGCTCGAGGCCGGAGACGGCGACCCCTCCCGCGTTGGCGGCCTTCGCCGGCCCGAAGAGCACGCCGCCGTCGCGCAGCGCATGCATCGATTCGAGGTCGGTCGGCATGTTGGCGCCTTCGCACACGATCTGGACGCCGTTGGCGAGGAGCTTCTTCGCATCCTCGAGCTCGATCTCGTTCTGCGTCGCGCAGGGGAAGGCGACGTCGCAGGGGACCGACCAGGGTCGCTGGTCCTCGAGATACTCGCCGCCGAACTTCTCGACGTACTCCGAGATGCGCCCGCGGCGCTTCTCCTTGAGGTCCTTCACCCAGGCGAGCTTCTCGGTGTCGATGCCTTCCTTGTCGACGATGGTCCCACCGGAATCGGACAGCGTGAGCACCTTGGCGCCGAGCTCGATCGCCTTCTCCACGGCATACAGGGCCACGTTGCCGGAGCCGGACACCGCGCAGGTCTTGCCCTTGATCGAGTCGTCGCGGTGGTTCAGCATGTTCTCGCAGAAGTAGACGCAGCCGTAGCCCGTCGCTTCCATGCGCACGAGGCTGCCGCCGAAGGCCAGCCCCTTGCCCGTGAGGGTGCCGGTGAAGCGGTTGGCGAGTCGCTTGTAGTGGCCGAAGAGGTAGCTGATCTCGCGGGCGCCCACGCCGATGTCACCGGCGGGAACGTCCGTGTCCTCGCCGATGTGTCGGTGCAGCTCGACCATCAGCGACTGGCAGAATCGCATCACCTCGAAGTCGCTCTTGCCCTTGGGGTTGAAGTTCGATCCGCCCTTGGCGCCGCCCATCGGCAGGCCGGTCAGGCTGTTCTTGAAGATCTGCTCGAAGCCCAGGAACTTGAGCACGCCGAGGGTCACCGAAGGGTGGAACCGCATGCCGCCCTTGTAGGGGCCGATCGAGTTGTTGAACTGCACGCGCCACGCCCGGTTCGTCCGGACCCGATGCTCGTCGTCCTCCCAGCACACCCGGAAGATCACGACCCGGTCGGGCTCGGTGAGCCGCTCCAGGATCTGGGCCTCCTGGTACGCCGGCCGATCGCGGACGTAGGGCATCAGGGTCTCGACGACCTCGTGCACCGCCTGGTGGAACTCGGGCTCTCCCGGATTCCGCTTGCGCAGGCCGGCCATGAACTTCTCGACGTCACCGTTCTCGGATCGCATCGCACCTCCCGTGGCCTGGGTGTAGCCGGCCGGGGAGATGCCGCACGGGGCACCCGGGTTTCGAGCCGAGGAATGCAGTGTCACACTTGCATTGACAACGTGTGACATCGTAATACAGTGGCTCCATGAGCGAAGATCGAAACGACGCCGAACCCGGCACGGGATCGGAAACATCAGGCGGATCGGGCAGTTGCGGTTCCAGCGGGCGCGATCGCAGTCATCGGGACCGCAGCCACAGATCCCATCGCCGTCGGGCTCGCAAGGAGCGGATCCTCCACACACGGATCAGCGAGCAGCTCTCGGAGGACATCCGAGGCATCGCCGACGAGCTTCGGGTGCCCGTCTCGAACCTGGTCCGCAACGTGCTCGAAGAGGCGTTCAGCGCGGCCGAGCGGGTCACGGACGACGTCGGGGACATCCTCGACGGGGTGATGAGCGAGGCCGAGCGCGCCAGCCACCGCATCCACCGCTTCCGGGAGGGCCGTCAGGGCCGCGAGGAACGCTTTCGCGACCAGATGGAGCGCGCTGGCGAGCAGGTCGGTCGGGCCGCTGAGCGTTTCGCCGACGTGGTCGACCGTATGGCACAGCGGGCCCGCGAGCGGGCGTCCGAGCGGCAGGCACGCGCGACCGACGACGAGGGGGTCGACCTCCGAGCCGAACGCGCCGCCGCAGCGTCCCAGGACGAGTCGCCT
>JAJDAR010000034.1 GCA_029261775.1 Deltaproteobacteria bacterium
CTGGACCTGCCCGGGGAGGACGCCTAGCCGGGCTCGACGGCGCGGGGTGCCCGGGGCAGGGTTCGAACCTGCATGGCCCGAAGGCCAGACGATTTTAAGTCGTCCGCGTTTGCCAGTTTCGCCACCCGGGCGAGCGGTCCCGGCTAGACGCCGGATTCCTCGTTGCCGACCGATGCGAGGGCCGGCGCCTCTGCGCACACCGATGCGAGAGCCGGCGTCTCCGCGCAGACCGCGCGGAGGAACGGCTCCTCGATCCGGTCCCGCACGCCGTCCTGCGCCAGCAGCTCCTCGAGCGCCTCACGATCCAGCAACGTCGTACGTTGGTAGCCCCAGGCGGGCTGATCGATCTCGAGACGAAAGATCTCGCGGGGGCGCTCGAAGATCTGTCGCACCCGGACCCGCACTTCGCCTCCCTCGATCTCCGCGCGCAACGAGTCGAGGATCCGCTCCACGCGGCGTGCGGCGCGCATCGCGGGGTGCAGATGCGTCTCGTAGGCGCGGTTGCGACTGGGAATGCGAAAGCGGCCGGGCTGGGACATCGGGCAGAGGATGCCCTTCGCGCCCGGTGGGATCAATGCAGAACCTCGTATCGGTTTCTCGCGGGGTCGACGGAGGAGCGGAGCCGCGAGACGTGCTTCAGGTTCGCGTCTCGGCGGCCCGCAACAGGGCGGTGCTGAAGACGGCGAGCTCGCAATCGAGCGCGGCGTCCGAGACGCCGGGGCGCGCGTCGGCCGGAAGGGCGAGGAGCGCCGGCAGACAGGCCAGGGCGAACGCGGCAGGGGCCATGCGTGCGGGATCGACCGGCGAATCGCCTCCGAGCAGCCGACTTCGGAGGCCTGGAAGCCGATCCACGATCGGTCGCGTCCCGCCCTCGCTGCGCCATCCTGCGACGAGCTCCTCCGCCAAAGCGAACGTCGACGGCGGAGAGATCAAGGCCGAGGCGAAGCCCTCGCGAAGTACCGCAGCGAGGTCATCCAGTGCGATGTCCGACGGAGAGACCGCGGCGAAGCCCAGGCTGATGGCATTGGCTCCAGTGCAGAAGGTCCACAGCATCGCGGCCGTGTCGTCGCGGCGCAGCCGGTTCCAGTGCGCAACGGCCACCTGCTGGAGGCGGCTCGCGATCGCGGTCTGCAGCGACTGGACCCGCTCCAGCGGCGGCTGCGCGTAGAGGTGAGAGCCCTCCTCGAGCAGCGCGGTGGCGACATGGGCTTCGGCCCAGCGACCTCGCAGCTGCGTCTCGAGGAGATCGCCGACCGCGACCTCCAGGGGCTCTCCGACGGCCTGCTCCAGGCGCTCGCCCAGCAGCTCGTCCTCCGCCTGGAGACTGCGATCGATCAAGGTCCGGACCACGGACTCCTTGTCCGCGAAGTACTGGTAAAGGGATCCGACGCTGTAGCCAGCCACCTGCGCGATCCGGTTGGTCGAGGCAGGCCCGTAGCCCTCTCGGCGCAGCACGCGATCGGCCGCCTCCAGGATGGATTCGACGGTGCGGCGAGAGCGGGCCTGGAGGGGCTGCTTCCGCAGGTAGCGGTGGGAGTGGGTAGCCAACACGCAGATCTCCTGTGCGAAGTAGGGCCTGACGCATGGTTCCCCCTGGAATGCTGCGTTGCGGCATTGCGTAGGTGATCGCGGCCACCGCGACGGTTCCGCATTGGACTCAGCTTTCCCCAGGACCCTTCCTGGCGTTTCGAGCCACCTACTCTTCGAGGCCTTCGCCGGTGCCCCAGGGGGGCAGGCTCGCGGTCTCGATCGGTCCCAGGGGTGGTACGGTCCGCACGAGGGGAGGCTCGCATTCAGTTCTCGTTCGCCAGTCGGGGCGTCCTGCTCGCGGCCGGTCTCGCGCTGGGGCCGCCGGGCGCCAGCGCTGCGCCGGATCCCGCCCGCGCGGGCGCTCTGGCGCTCGCCGCGGAGGGGCGTTGCGAAGCCGCCCTGCCCGGCCTGCGCGGGCTCGAGGCCGGCGAAGACGTGGCCGTCCTCTCGGCGAGAGCCGTGTGCGAGAACGCGGTCGGGCGGGCCGATGCGGCCCTGGAGGCCGTGCTCGCCGCCCGTGCGGCAGGCGGGACGGATCCGGACCTGGATCTCCAGGAAGGCATCGCCCGATTCCAGCTGGGGGATGCAGAGGGAGCCGACCGTGCGCTCGCCAGGGCGGAGGCCGGAGGCGCGCATCCACCGGAGCGCTGGCTCTACCAGGGTCTGGTGGCGTTGAGCCTGCGACGCGCCGAGACCGCTTCGGCCGCATTCGACGCCGCGCGCCGACTCGACCGCGACCACGTCGAGCCCGTGGCGTCCTACTACCTCGGGCTCGCGCACACCGAGTTGGGCCAGGCCGACGCTGCGCGGCGCGCGCTCGAGCGCGTGCGCGACGAGTGGCCCGGGACCCCCTGGGCCGCCGAGGCCGAGCGGGCGTTGGCCGCCGCCGAGCCGACCGGGAGCGGCCCCTGGTTCTGGATGGAGCTCGGAGGCGAGTACGACGACAACGCGGTGCTGCGCGGCAGCGACGTCCGCTTGCCCGAGGAGATTCCGGGCCAGCGGGACACCCGCCTCAGCTACCGGCTCCAGACCGGCGCGCCGCTGTGGCAGGAAGGACCGTGGACGCTGGGAGCGCTCGCCCAGCTCGACGGCAGCGTGCACGATGACCTCCCCGAGTTCGACGTCACGCAGCCGAGCGTGGCCGTCTGGCTGGACCGCACCTTGTCACCCGACACCCTGGCCCGGCTCGAGCTCCGCAGCCGCTACGCGTGGGTCGAGAGCGAGCCCTTCCAGCTCGCCCACAGCATCTCTCTCGCCCTGCACCAGCGATGGAGCGAACACCACGTCAGCACGCTCAGCGCCGGCTTCAGCCGGCGGGACGACCGCTTCGGGGACGAGGACATCCCGGATGGCCCGGGCGTGGTCGGTGCCCGCTGTCTGCGACCCGGAGATCTGGTGTGCGGCCCACCTGGCGTCGACGAGAGCCGCGCCCGCAATCGCGACGGCAACGGACTCTGGATCGGGGCCGCCCATCGCGTGGACCTGCACCCGAGCCTGGCGCTGTTCGGCGGGTACCGATTCCGGCGCTTCTCCGCCCGGGGAGCCGAGTACTCCTTCGCCGCCCACGAGTGGGAGGCCGGGGTCCAGCTCCTGCTCCCCGCCTCCTTCGATCTGGAGCTGACGGGCCGCTACACCCGGCGCGACTATCGCCACCCGACGACCTTTCCCGAGCCGGACGAGGTCTTCGCCGGCGTGCAGTACGGACTGCGCTCGACCGATCGCCGCGAGCGCGACCTGCGCACCCAGCTCGTCCTGGGCCGTCCGCTCGGCCGCCGCTTCCGTGTGGAAGCGCGTGTCAGTCGCGAGCGCGTGCGCTCCACCGCCGGCGTGTTCGACTACCGCCGCCACCAGGTCGGCGGCTACCTGATCGTCGCCCTCGGCAGCCTCGGCGCCGATTCCTGAAAGGAGATCCCATGACCCAGCTCGACCCTTCGCGGGGTCCGCGCAGGCTCGATTCCCGGAGCCCGTGGAGGCGGACCGGCGCGCTGGCCGCAGCGGGCCTGCTCTCGATCTGTCTCGGCGAGGTGTCGATGGCATCGGGGATCGCTGGCGCGGGCCCGTGCGCGGAGGAGGATCCGATCGGGCTCGCGATCGGCCAGGGGGCTCCCCAAGGCGACGACCCCTCCGCCAGCCCTGGCGTCAGCGCCCGCTCGCTCGGACCGGCCCGGCACCGGTTCCAGCCGACTCCGGTCGCTGCGAGCCCGAGCGGTCCGTCGGTGGCCCCGCCTGCTGCGGGCAGCCCGACCCACCCCGGGGCCTGCAACACGCCGGGCAGCGTCTGCGGAGGCGTCGCCCAGGCGAACCCGCTGCCGCCCCAGACGGCGCCGTCGCCGCGGCGGCCCAGGCGCCGCCCTCCGACCCCCGTGATCGTCGTCGACCCGGATCCGGACGGCAGCTGCGGGGGGCCGGGCTTCGAGTGCTCGAGGGGGACGCCGTGACCGGGGATCGCGGCGACCGCGGGGATCGCATCCTTCTCTCTCGGATCGCGGGCCGCGACGAGTCGGCCTTTCGCGACCTCTTCAAGGCCTACTACCCGCGCCTCTTCTCCTTCGTCAACCGCCGGCTCCGCGACCCCGAGACGGCCGAAGAGGTGGTGGCCGACGTGTTCTTCGAAGTCTGGCGCGGCGCATCCGGCTTCGAGGGGAAGTCCCGCGTCTCGACCTGGGTGCTGGGGATCGCCACGTTCAAGTGCCGCGAGGCGCACCGCTCGCGTAGCCGACTCAAGCGGGCCTCGATGGTGGCGACCCCGGCGGACCAGCTGGCGGCCGTGGCGGACGAGCGCGATCCCGAGGCCCGACTCGTGGCCCGCGACGAGCTGCGCTGGACCAAGCACCGGATCGACGCGCTGCCGGAGGGCCACCGCAAGGTCGTCGAGCTGGCTGCCATCGAGGGCGAGGGAGCCGAGGTCGTCGCCCGACAACTCAACGTTTCGAGCGGGACCGTGAAGTCCCGCCTCTCGCGAGCGCGGCGCCAGCTTCGGCCCCCGCCGCGCCCGGAAAAGGAAGTCTGATCATGGCCGTTCTGCACCGCACCGCTCGATGTCCCAGCGAGGTGCTCGACTGGATCGCCTGGTACGGCGAGCCCGAGCTCCCGCCCGAGGTCCGCAGCACGATCGACCGGCACGCCGCCGAGTGCCTGGCGTGCCGTCGGGAAATGGTCCTCCTCCATACGGGAGAGGACGTGACGGACGACGTCCCGGACGGCGAGGCCGTGCTGGAGCGGGTGCTCGCTCGCGTCCGCGCCGAGGTGCCTGCCCCGCCCACGCGGCGTGGCCCTCGCGCTCTGCTGCGACCTGCCCTGGCGGCCGCGGCCGGGCTCACCTTGCTGGTCGGCGGAGCCTGGCTCGTCGGCGTCGGCACCGGTCCCGAGCCGCTTCGCACGGCGGCGGGCGCTGCGGCTGCCGCGCACAGCGGCCGCACCCTCGACGTGGTGTTCCGCGACGATGCATCCTGGGCCCAGGTCCGGGGGATCCTGGGGGAGCTCGACGCCTCGCTGGCGGAGGGTTCCGCCCCGGCAACGGCAGGTCGCGTGCGGCTCCAGCTCGCGAAAGCGGGGGATCCAGCCCTCGCCTTGCAGGCGCTGCGCGCCAGCGGACTGACGCTGTTCGCCGAGCCGGCGCTCCGTTGACGCCGGACCCACCTCCGGCCCACCCTCCAAGCTCCCATGCTGCTTCATCTCCACCGCCTGCTCCTGGCGCTGGCCCTTGGTCTGGCGCCGGTCGCGTCCCTTGCCGACAGCCCGGCGACGGGCGGAGGTCGCCCCGTGGCGATTGCCGAGCAGGGCCCCGCCGCAGCATCGGAAGGACCGGCCGACGCCGGGAGCTGCGCGGCGCTCCCCGAGTCCGACGCCCGGATCGCGCAGGCCCTGGCGGATTCGGCAGGGGCGGCGCCGGGGGCCTTGCTGGTCCTGTCGGGCCCGGCGCTGGGCGACCCGAGCGAGGCCCAGGGCCTGCTCGCCGACGGCGTCGAAGTCGTGTCTTCGTTCTGGAGCCCCTTGCTGTGCGCCTCGATCACACGGCTGCGAGGCCCCGCCGAGCTGCCCACAGGGCGCTGGGCACCCGACCTCCCCGAAGGCGGACTGCTGGTCCCGGACGACCGCTACCACACGAGTGCCTCGCGAGCGCCGGCAGGAGCCGTGCCCGTCGCGGACACACCCGACCCCTACCGCCCGCTACAGTACGCCCTCGACGAGCTCGGGGTCGACGCCTCGCGCGCGATCACCCGCGGCGCCGGCACGCGCATCGCAGTGCTCGACTCGACGCCCCAATCGGACCACCCGGACCTTCCCGCACTGTCCGTCCCGGCGCGCTTCGTCCCGGACGAGGCCTCCCGCCACGGCACCCTGGTCGTCGGTGTGCTCGCAGCGCGCGCGGGGAACGGGTTCGGCATCGCCGGCCTGGTCCCCGAGGCTACGGTGCTTCCGGTTCCCGTCTGCCGGGCGGCGACCGACGCGGCGGAGGGTGGGGACGAGTGCGCTCTCTTCGACGTCCTGCAGGGTCTCGATGCGGCCTGGGAGGTGCGCGCCCACATCGTCAACCTCTCCCTCGCAGGCCCCCCCAATCCCCTTCTCCAGGGCGCCGCCGATCGGCTCGCCGCCCTGGGCGTGAGCCTCGTCGCCGCCGCGGGCAACGACGCCAGCGAGGAACCGCTCTACCCCGCTGCCTATCCGAGCGTGATCGGAGTCGGCGCGACCGGGCGCCAGGGCGATGCCTACTCGCGCGGCAATCGGGGGCCGGGCACCGAGCTGACCGCGCCGGGTGTCGACGTCGTGTCCACGGCACCCCGAGACGGCTTCGCGTTCGCGGACGGAACGAGCCTCGCGACCGTGCACGTCTCCGGCGTGCTGGCCTTGCTCGCGTCGGCGTCCGGGGACCTGACCCTCGCCCGCCAGGCCTTGTTCCGCAGCGCCCGGCGTCATCCCAGGGCGACTCGCCGGGTCGGTGTCCTCCCCACGGTCTGCGAGGCCCTGGCCGAGCTCGACCGCGCCTGCGCGACGAACCCCTGACGGCGGGATCGGCAGGCACGGAATCCGATAGACTGCCGGATCCCGAGGAGGACCCATGGGCCAGGCCAGCGTGACGCAGGCGATGAACGCACCGGCAGAGACCGTGTGGCGTGCGATCTCCGATTTCGGCGACACGAGCTGGATGCCGGGCGGCGGAGGCAACGTCCTCGTCGAAGGCCAGGGGCCGGGGATGGCGCGGATCCTCCAGGCCGGGCCCGGCAAGAAGATCCGTGAGCAGCTCGAATCCCTCGACCCTGGGCGACGACGGCTCGTCTACACCATTCCCGAGGGCGTGCCCTTCCCCGTGACGGGCTACCGCGCGACGATGACGGTGGACGAGACGCCCGACGGGAGCGACCTCACCTGGGCCTGCGAGTTCGAGCCCGACGGCGCGAGCGAGGAGGATGCGGGCAAGGCCATCGAGCAGATGTACGGGATCATGCTCGGCTGGGTTCGGGACTTCGTGGGGAGCTGAGCCTCAGGGACCCTCGACCGCGGCTGCGCGCGTTGACCGTCAGGGGCCCTCGACCGCGGCTGCGCGCATTGACCGTCAGGGGCCCTCGACCAAGGGTGCGACGTTGACCGGGATCGCGCTCTGCCGCGCCATTCCGCTGATGGGATCGAAGTCGTGCTCGTTGCTGACGAGCGCGTTCGTGCTGCTGCCGATCTCCAGCACTTCCTTGCCGCCCACGTCCGGATCGCCCCAGGCGTGCGCCATCGACACGACCCCGCTCGGCACGTCGTCGGCCGCCTCCGCCACCCCGAGGATCGCGCCGTGGGCGGAACGGATCTCCACGAGATCACCGCTTCCCACGCCGATCGCCTCCAGGTCCACGGGATTCATGAAAGCCGGATTGGTGGTGCCCTTCGCACGGATCGCTTCGAGGTGCCTCCCCGACGAGTTGTAGACGTGTCGCAGGCGGCGACTGATCAGACGGTGACTGAAGTCCGCGTCGGGCGACTCTTCGACGACGTCGTCCAGCTCCTCCAGGACCCCGGGAGGCGCCAGCTCGAACCGCTTCTGCGCACCGGGACGGGGAGCCTCGACCGTGACGTGGATGTCCTCGTAGACGTGCCCCCCCGCGTGCTCGCGCACCCGATCCAGGGGCACCCTCCCGCCGGCCGTGGCGAGGGCCAGCACCTCGTCCTTGCTCGGCGGGGGCTCCAGGGGAAGCACGCCGCCCGGAAGCTCGATCGTCGAGCCGAGCCGCCGGGCGAGGCCGGTGAACAGCTCCCACTCCTCGATGACATCGTCAGGCGCTTCGGCGACGGCCGGTGTGTAGTGGGCGTACGGCGTCTCGTACCAGGTATCCGTGAGCCAGGTGACGTCGGGGCGCTCGAGGCAGAGCTTCGGCGCGAGCACGAAGTCGGCCCGTCGGGCGGTCGCGGACAGGTAGGCGTCCACACACACCAGCAGCTCGAGGGCGCCGAGCGCTCGGGCCGTCTTCGCCTGGTCGGGGAAGGCGACCAGCGGATTGCCGCCGATGCACAGCAGCGCCCGGACCTGCCCCTCGCCGGGCTCGAGGATCTCGTCGGAGAGCGCAGCCGTCGGCATCTCTCCGATCACCTGGCCCAGGCCCCGAACCCGGCTGCGTGGGCCGTGACCGAAGGCCGGGCGCGGTCCCACGACCTGGGCGCGCCGAGGCAAGGGCGGCGTGAGAACGCCGGGGTTCCGCACCGCCTCGCCCTCCCGGTTCACGCGCCCGCACAGGAGGTTCAGCGCGATCACCAGGTGCTCGGTCAGGTTGGGCCGGGGCGCCATGTCCGGACCGGTGCCGGTGCTCGCGATGCCGCGCGTAGCGGAGGCGAAGATCCGGACCGCGCGCTGCAGCAGGTCGGGCGCGATGCCCGCACGGCTCTCGACGAGCGCGGGCGTGAAGGGCGCGACCGCGTGCCGCAGCTCTTCGATGCCGTTCACATGGCTGTCGCAGAAGGCCGCATCCTGCAGCCCTTGCTCGAGCACGAGACGGATCATGCCCGCGAGCAGGGTCGGATCCTCTCCGGGTCGCACCTGCAGGTGGAGGTCGGCGCGGCGCGCCACCTCGGTGCGCCTGGGGTCGACGCAGATCACCCGCATCCCGGCCCTCTGTGCGTCGCGAAGGCGCTTGGCCGGATTGAAGGCGGGGATCCCACCGACGGGCGCGTACTGGGAGACGAGGGTGTTGCAGCCGATGATCATCGCCACGTCGGAGCCCTCGAAGCCGTGGGTTCCGGCGCTCCAGAAGCCGGTGCGCGAGGCCGCGATGAACTTCCCCGGCTGGTCGATGGTGATGCTCGAGTAGAACGAGGGCGATGCCATGCCGCGGTGCCAGGCCTGGGCCACGGCCAGTGCGACCGAGTTCTGGAACGCATGGGTCCCGCAGTAGGTCGCGACGGAGCGGGGTCCGTGGGTCTCCACGATGCGTCCGACCTGCTCGGCGATCCGATCGAGAGCCTCCTGGCTGGCGATCTCTTCGAGCTCACCGTCGCCGTTGCGAGCCATCGAGCGGGTCAGCCGTTCCGGATGCCGGAGCATCTCGGGGAGCTGACGGCCCTTGATACAGGTGTATCCGCCATAGACCGGGTCGGAGGCATCGCCCCGTACGGCGAGCACCCTGCCGCCCTCGACGTCCACCTCCAGGGCGCAGTAGGCGTGGCAGACGCGGCAGAAGGAGCGACGGGTCTCCCGACTCATGCGCCGAGGGTAGGCCGGATGCCGACGCTTGGGGACCGGCCCGTCGTCTACCTGGGCCCAGCCCTGGCCTTCCGGTCCGGCCGGAATCCCTTCCCCCTGTGGCGCCAGACGTGGTAGGTACGATCGCCGGAGAAGCCCGGCAGCACGGCGATCTTCTCGAAGTCGCGACCCGACTCCACGCGCTCGGTCAGTTCCGGGCGGCGGTCTCGACACATCGCCAGACGGCCGAGATTCACGAACAGGTCGATCCGGCCCCGGCGCGCCTGCTTGGCGAGCCATTCGAGGTCGGACAAGCGTTTGACGACCCGGATGTTCGGATCGTAGTAGGAGGGTTCGGACACCCAGCCGACGGTGACGATGCGTCGGTTCTCGGGTGCAAAGGGGTCGAGCGTCGGTCGCGTCCGCTCGACCGCATCGCGACGCGGGTAGAAGGGACGCTCCCACTGCGCCTGGTGCGTCGGCGCACCGAGCACGACGAGCAGCCCGACGAAGGCGGCGGCAGCCAGGCCGCCCAGCGCGCGGCGCGGTCCGGACGCGGCGCCTCCAAGGAAGCCGATCGAGATCAGCAGCGCGAGCGCCGGCAGGACGAAGATCAGATACCAGACATACAGATGGTCTTCCCGGAGCAGGGCCTGCAGCCAGGTCAGCAGGCCCGGAAGGAGCAGGGTGGCGACCAGCGCGGCGCGCAGGCCGCCCGCGCGGAGGAGCCGGACGACGCCCGATGCGAGCCCGACCGCGGCGAGCGCGACGAAGGCGGCGACGAGCCAGACCGGTAGGTCCAACAGCTCGGGGTAGAGCGCGGCCGGGTGATCGCCCGGTGCGATCTTGAACTGCGCGCCAACGATCAGGTGGCTGCCAAACTCCTGGAGCCAGCGCAGGCCGACGTCGCCGATCGATCGGATCCGTTTCTCATACTCGACGAACTGGATCGCGTTCGGCGTCATCAGCTGGACGAAGGTCAGCGCCCCGACGCTGGACACGAAGAGCCATCGGGTCAGCTGCGAGCGGAGGGAGGGCTGCCCGCGATCGCGGACGACGAGGAAGCCCACGGCCACCGCGTTCAGCACGAGCAGGTGGTCCACGGTCGCCGGATAGGTCCAGATCAGCAGCATCTGGGCGCTGCCGTAGCCGATCCAACGCCGCCAGGTCCCGCGGTGGAGTGCCAGCACGAGCAGGCCGATCGTCAGGGAGACGAGCAGCATCACCATCGAGTACCCGCGCGCCTCGGACAGGTACCGCGAGTGCCATGGGTGCAAGGCAAGGAGCCACGCCGCCAGCACGCCCGCCCAGGGAAAGCCGAGCCTCCAGGCGAGCCAGGCCACGGCGGCGATCGAGCCCGCCCCGGCGAGCAAGGCGGGGATCCGCAGCGCCACCTCGTTCACGAACCGGAGCTCGGGTTGGAAGAGCAGGCGATGCACCCCGACGGAGAGCCGGGCGAGCAGCGTGTGGGGCACGTGGTTGTTCGGCTTCCGGTAGTACCAGAAGGAGCTCCGCAGCTTGACCTTCCGGTACTCGAGCTCGCCGTCCGGGCCGTGGAAGTACCCGCCCGCGATGGAGCGCTTCACGTTGTAGACCTCGTCGTCCCACAGGCTCTGGTCGAGGCGCGGCACGGCGATCCCCACGCCCGCCAGGACGGCTGCGGCGGAGAGCCACAGGACGGCGCGCGACGGACGGGGAGGCGCTGCGAGGTCCTCGCGCACCGGTGCGGTCCGGCGATCGAACCAGTGGCGAAGGGCGAGCAGCGCGAGGGCGACGATGACGGCGTTCGCGGCGGCGACCCAGTACCCGTAGGTCACCCACAGATCGACGGGCCGGATCGGATTGCCTTCCGCCTCGCGCCTGGCGACACCCTCTTCCCAGGGCTGATCTCCGAACAGCAGATGGGCGACCAGCACCAGCAACACGCTGCCGAGGAAGATCCGCATCGGCCGCGCCGAGCCACCCCCTTCGGCGACCGCTTCGTGGTCGTCGCTCATCCCTTGTCCCCCATCGCGCCGGGAGGGTATACAGCCGAGGCGAGGAGGTGAAGCATGTTCTGCTCCCGGCTCGGAAAAGCCTCGACCGGGCCCCGGCGCGGCCCGTGGCGCGCGGGTTGACGGTCTCCCCGCCGCGACCGCTCGAGGGCCTGCGGGTCCTCGACCTCTCGCGCGCCGTCGCCGGCCCCTTCGCGGGTCGGATGCTCTCCGACCTCGGCGCCGACGTCGTCAAGGTGGAGGGTCCGGAGGAGGACGTCGCCCACGCCTTCGGCCAGCGACGCGATGGGATCGGCGGGCTCTACTTCAGCCAGAATGCGGGCAAGCGGAGCGTCTACGTCGACCTCAAGCGCCCGGGCGGGCCCGAGCTGGTGCTACGCCTGGCGGAGCGCGCCGATCTCGCGATCGAGAACTTCCGACCGGGCGTGCTCGCGCGGCTCGGTTTGTCCTTCGAGACGCTCTCGGCGCGCAATCCGCGGCTGCTGCTCCTCTCCGTGACCGGCTTCGGGCAGCAGGGGCGGGATGCAGGTCGGCCGGCCTTCGCGCCGGTCATCCATGCCGAGGCGGGTTGGCTGTCCCGGGTGGCGGATCTCCAGGGCACCCCCCCGGTCGATCCGGGCGTCAGCGCCGCCGACTCGATCGCCGCCCTGTCCGGCCTGGTCGGACTGCTCGCCGCGCTCCACCTCCGGCAGAGGACGGGCCGCGGGCAGCACCTCGA
>JAJDAR010000035.1 GCA_029261775.1 Deltaproteobacteria bacterium
CCGGGTGCGATGCGCTTGTTCATCCCGAAGTCGATGATCCCGAGCAAGCCGTCATCGCACACCAGCAGGTTGCCCGGGTGCGGATCGCAGTGGAAGAACCCGTCGCGGAACATCATGTGGAGGAAGGCGCGCGTCGCCCAGGTCACCAGCTCCTGGGGATCGGCACCGCGAGCGGCGACACCTTCCGCATCGTTGATCTTGCAGCCCGACAGGTACTCCATGGTGAGCACCCGCGGACCGCTCGTCTCCCAGTGGATGGCCGGGATCCGGACGTGTGCGAAGACGGCGGGGTCACGGGCCAGATTCGCTGCCATCTCCTCGGCCGCACGGCCCTCGGCGACGTAGTCCATCTCGCCCCGCAGCGAGGCCTCGAGCTCGCGGTGCACCTGACGCAGATCGGCGACCGTGACGAAGTCGAAGAGCCAGAGCGCCAGCCGCGCCGCCAGCAGATCGACGGCCACGGAGCGCTCGACACCCGGGTAGAGCACCTTGACGGCGACCTCCTCTCCGCTCGTCAGCACGGCCCGGTGCACCTGCCCCAGACTGGCCGCGGCGAGGGGCTCCGGGTCGAACGACGCGAAGGCGTCCTGGATCGATCGCCCCAGGTCGACCTCCACCTGACCGCGGATCTCCTCGAAGTCATGGGGAGGCACCCGATCCTGGAGCCGCTCGAGCTCGACGCTCACCTCCTCCGGGAACACGTCCACGCGCAGGCTCGCGACCTGACCGAGCTTGATGAGCCCGCCCTTGTAGCGGTTCGCGACGGCGACGAAGCGCCCCGCGAAACGCTGCTGTCGCGCGACGAGCCGCCCGGGGGGGGCTCGCCACCAGCCCCGACCGTCGAGGACGATCGCCAGCCAGATGCCCGCCGCGCGCAGGATCAGCCCGAGCAGCACCGCGAAACGCCAGGCGGACGCCAGGGGCTGGAGGCCGGAGCCGCGCTGCCGCAGCGATGCCGCGGGTGCGCTTCGATCGTGCGGAGAAGGAGACGTCACGGAACCTCGGTGAGGCCGCCGACCTGCACGCGCACCCCCGGGAGACGGGCGCCGGCCACCCGGTTTCGGAGCGCGGGAGCTTAACCGTCCGCAGGGCGCGCGGTCACGCGACCGGCTCCCGGACGACGGCCGCCCCACCCCACTCGATCAGCACCAGATCCATCACGTTCGTCCGGGTCGGGCCGGTGACGAAGAGGCCCCCCTCGGCGCGAAAGAAGCCGTAGGCGTCGTTGTCCGCGAGGGCCTCCGCGGCGGATCGGCCGGCGCCGATCCCTCGGCGGACCGTCCCTGCGTCTGCGAAGGCCCCGGCGGCATCCGTCGGGCCATCGGTTCCGTCGGTGCCGGCCGCGAGGAGCGTCACCGGGCCGTCGGGAGGGGCCGCGGCCCAGCGCAGCGCGGCCGCCAGGGCGACCTCCTGCGACCGGCCGCCCCGACCCGGGCCGCGGACGTGCACCGTCGTCTCGCCTCCGGCGAGAACCAGTGCAGGAGCGCCAGAACCGGGTGGACGTGCGCAGGCCAGCCTGTGCCCGGCCTCGCGCGCCTCCCCCGTGAGACCGATCGGGTCGCGCAGGGTCTGCAGGCCCAACCGCCGGGCCTCCTCCTCCGCTCCGCGCAGCGCGGTCGCGTTCGACCCGAGCAGCTGCAGCTCGACTCGATCCCAGCCAGACGAGCTCGACGCGTTGGATGAAGAGGACGGGGAGGAGCCTCCGACCGCCGGGTCGGGCTTCGGCGTCTCCTCCACCTCACCCCGAACGCCGGCTTCGAGATGGGCACGCACCGCCGCAGGGAGCCGCGGCCAGGCCGCGCAGGCCCGGGCCCCCTCGACGGCATCGACGAAGCGGGTCGGGTCGGGCGAGCAGGGTCCCGACGCCAACGTGCTCGGGTCGTCGCCGGGCACGTCCGACAGGCCCAGGACCACGATCCGATCCGCCCCGTGGGCGGCCCGTGCGAGCCGCCCACCCGACACCCGGGTCAGGTGCTTGCGGACGCTGTTGAGAACGTGGATGTCGGCGCCGGCCTCGAGCAGGACCCGGGTCGTCTCGATCAGATCGTCCTGGGAAAGCCCGGGCTGTGGCTCGGTCAGCAGCGCCGACGCTCCGCCGGAGAGCAGCACGACCAGGCTCTCTCCAGCCTGGCAGCGAGCCGCGAGCGCGCGGGCTGCGCGGCCGGCGGCAGCGCTGCGCACGTCGGGAAGTGGATGGCCGGCTTCGCGCAGATCGATTCCTGACGGCAACCTGGACGCGGCGGCATCGCGGCCGGCAGCGAGCTCGAGCCCGTGCCCCTCCTTGGTGACGACGAGCAGCTCGAGCACGCCGTCGCCGGCCATCTCGAGCAGGCCCTTCGCCATCGGCGCCGCGCCCTTCCCGGCCGCCACGACTCGCAGCGGCCCGGCGATGGCACGGACGGAACAGGCGTCGCGCACGAGCCGCGCCGGCTCGACCGCGGCGAGTGCAGCGCGGAAGATCCGCTCCAGACGGGCGCGGGCCGCTCGAGACGGCGGGGGTGCGGCAGCCGCAGGGGCGGTGCCGGCTCCCGTCACGGGCTCGGTTCGGAAGCGACCTCGTCGCGCGGTAGCATCCCGCCGTCGTCTCCGGACGCGGGGCTCTCGTCTCCCTTCGGAACCAGCCGGATCTCGATGCGGCGGTTGCGCGCACGGCTCTCGGCGTCCGCGTTGGGCGCGACGGGGCGATGCGGCCCGAAGGAGACCGCCGTCATGCGATCCGGAGGGACGCCGTAGCGCTCGAGCAGGCGCAGCACGGCGGCGGCGCGGGCTCCGGCCAGCTCCCAGTTCGAG
>JAJDAR010000036.1 GCA_029261775.1 Deltaproteobacteria bacterium
TGGGAGCTGCGCACGTCCTTGAAGCGGGGATCCGCCCGCATCCGTTCGACGAGCGTGGACGAGTACAGCTCGAGCTTCGCCAGGTCCGGGCCCTTGATGCCGTACTCGATCTCAGCGAACTCGCCGCTGCCGCTGGCGTACTCCGGATGGCTGACCGCGAGGTCCAGCAGCCCGGGCACGGCCTCGTCCACGCGCGCGCGGAGCTCCTCGAAGATCGTCCTGATGTCCTTGTCCCGATCGTTCTTGCCCGTCAGGAACACATTGACCCGGCTGCGGTGCGGCTCGTGCCGCACGTGATCGCCGGCGATCGCCAGGGTGTCGATCACTTCGGGATGGCTTCGAATCGCCTCTTCCATCCGGCGCACGGTGCGCTCGCTGACGGAGAGCGGCGTACCGATGGGCAGGCGCGCCTTGACCATCGCCTCGCCCAGATCGTCCTTGGTGAAGTAGTTGACCGGAACGGTGGTCATGATCGCGCAGCCACCGGCGACGACGACGCAGGCGAGCACCACCGTGACGGATTGGAAGCGCAGGGACCAGGAGAGCAGCGCCCGGTAGCCGGACTCCATCGCCACCAGGCCCCGCTCGAAGAAGCGGAAGACGGCGCCTTCCTTCGAGACGTCGCGGCTCAGCATGCGACTCGCCAGCATCGGCGTCAGGGTGAAGGCGACCAGCGTGGAGACGCTGACCGCGACCACGACCGTGACGCCGAACTCGTAGAAGTAGCGCCCCATGGTGCTGGTCATGAAGAAGACCGGAACGAAGACCCCGCAGACCGCGAGGGTCGTCGAGAGGACCGCCAGGGTCACCTCCCGCGAGCCGTTCAGAGCCGCCTCCATGGGCGCCTCACCTTCCTCGACGCGGCGGAAGATGCTCTCGAGCACGACGATCGCATCGTCGATCACGAGCCCGATGGAGAGCGAGAGCGCCATCAGGGTCATGTTGTTCATCGAGAGGCCGGCGAGCAGGAAGAAGGTGAAGGTCGCGATCACGCTGGCGGGGATGGCCATCGCGGAGATGAAGGTGGAACGGAAGTTGCGCAGGAAGATCAGGACCACAGCGACCACCAGCCCCGCCGCGAGCACCATGTCGAAGAGGACCGAGGACACCTGCTCCTCGACGATCCTCGCGTAGTCCCGGGCGACCTTGATCTCGACGTTGGCGGGCAGCGAGGTCTGGATGCTGTCGACTTCCTTCCGCACCTCCCGCGCTGCGGCGACCAGATCGGAGCCGCTCTGCTGGACCAGCTCGATCGCGACGCCCGGGTTGCCGTTGAGGCGTGCGATGCTGCGGGCCTCGGCCATGCCGTCCTCGACCACCGCCACGTCGCGGAGGTGGACGAGCCGGCCGGAGCGCTCGGCGACGATGATGTCGCCGAAGTCCTGCACGGTCCGAGCCTTGCCCTGCGTCGTGACCGACCATTCCCGCTTCGCGCCCTCGATGCGGCCGCTGGCCAGCTCGGCGTTCTCGCGCCGCAGGGTGTCGGCGACGTCCTCGATCGCCAGGCCGTAGCCGCTGAGCCGGAGCGGATCGAGCCAGATCCGCACCTCGCGCTCGCGCGCGCCCAGCACGTTGACCGAGCCGACCCCGGCGACCCGCTCGAGCCGCTCCTTCACCTCGTACTCGGCGATGTCCGAGATCTCCCGGATGTCCACCGGCCCACCCAGCACGATCGTCATGAAGGCGATCGCGTTCAGGTCGAACTTCTGGACCAGCGGATCCTCGAGATCGACGGGCAGCTGAGGACGGATCAGGGCCACCTTGTCCCGCACCTCCTGGGCCTTCACGTCCACGTCGTAGCCGAGCTTGAACTGGACGAAGACGCTCGAGAGACCCTGCGACGAGGTGGAGCTCATCGAATGGATGCCTTCGATGGAGTTGACCGCCTCCTCGAGCAGGTCGGTCACCTCGCGCTCCACCGTCTCGGGCGAGGCACCGCGCAGCTCCGCACTGACCGACACGAAGGGGAAGTCGATGTCGGGCTCGAGCTTCAGCTGGAGCCGGGACATGGAGATCAGGCCGATCACGACGAGTGCGAGGATCAGCATCGCGGCGAAGACGGGACGCCGGATCGAGACCTCGGAGAGGGTCACGGTGCGTCCTCGGCCTGGGCCGCCTGCAGGGGCTGCTTCACGCGAACGCGGGTTCCGTCGGCGATGCGCGACGCACCCGGACCGCGGACGACGAGGTCGCCGGCCTCGAGACCCTGGAGGATCTCGACCCGATCTCCACCGCGGATCCCGACCCGGACCGGCGTGCGGGAGACGACGCCGTCTGCGACGCGCATGACGAAGGTTCGCCCGTCCCGGGTGAGGACGGCCGAGCGGTGGACCGCGGGGCGCGCCTCGTCCCGGCTCACGCGGAGCTCGGCGCGCAGGTACGAGCCGGCCTTGAGCTCACCCGCCGGATCCGGGACGAGGCCCCGCACCTGGTACGTGCGCGTCTCCGAATCGACACGCGCATTGACCCGCTCGACCCGGGTCTCGATCGGGTCGGCGACGCCTTCGACGAAGAGCCGGACCGGATCGCCCTTCCGAACGGGAGCCGACGATGCCTCCGGCACGTTCACCACGAACTCGAGGATCCCTCGCTCCTGCAGCACGATCACCGGCTCGCCGGTCGACATGCTCCCCTCATGGGCGGCTCGCTCGACCACGTTGGCCGCGTAGGGCGCCACCACCGTTGCACGCGCGAGCTCCCGGCGGGTGCGGTCGAGGCCCGCGCGCAGCTGCGCAACGCGTGCGCGCGCCACCTCCGCCTGGGTGCGCAGCTTGTCGTGGCGCTGCTCGGAGGCGGCGGAGAGCTCGACCAGCTTCGCGATTCGTGCCGCCTCGGCAGCAGCGTTGTCGCTCTCGGCCTTTGCCAGCGCGAGCCCCGCCTGGGCCTCGGCCAGCGCCATCCGATACGGCTCGGGATCGATCTGGAACAACGCGTCGCCCTCGGCGACGATGTCACCGACGTCGACGTGGACTTCGATGATGCGGCCACCCACCTCCGAGCCGATCGGGGTGACGCGTCGTGCGCGCACCGACCCCGAGGCCGAGAGCGTCGCACCGAGCTGCTCGGCCCGCGCGCGCTCGAGCTGGATCCGCGTGGGTGCGTCGTCCTCAGCGAGCGCGAACGCCGGAGAGAGCAGGACCAGAAGGGAGAGCGTGAAGCCCAGTCTCCTCATCGGCCCGCTCCCTCGGCGCGGGCTCCCTCGGAGGCGAGCCCGCCGAACAGGATCTGCAGTCCCGTCTCGACCAGCTCGTCCGTCACGTCCACCCACTCGGGATTGAAGACGTGGTCGATCATGCCCATGTAGTGGATCCGGACCACGTCGGCGGCCCGCTCCGGGTCGAGCCCGCTCCGCAGCTCGCCGCGCTCGAGGCCGAGCCGCATCGCTTCGACGAGGCTCGCGCGATGACGCTGCACCGACTCCCGAACCGCCTGACTGTCGGCGAGGTTGAGCAGCACGTCGCTGTCGAGCTGGAACAGGGAGCCGACGAGCGGGTTGCCGCGCGCGAAGGCCAGCGATTGGCGGTGCACGTGGGCGATCGCCTCGAGCACCGAGCCGCCGCGGGCGAGGGCCAGCTCCAGGCTGGCCACATCGGCCCACTCCTGGAGGGTCCGCTCGAGGACCCGCTCGAGCAGCTGCTCCTTGCCGCGATAGTGGTGGTAGACGATGCCCTTCGAGACACCGGCGCGGGAGGCGATCGCTTCGACCGTGGTCCGGGCAAAGCCGGAGGAGGCGAAGCAGAGGCCGGCGGCATCGAGGATGCGCTGACGGGTGCGCTCCGCGCGATCGATGCGCGGAGTCGCGGTCTGGGGGGCAGGCTGCGACATAGACGAATTGTACGAATTGACCATAATTCGTCAAGTTTGGAGGTTTTCGGGGGCCTCCCATCGACCCAGGATCCAGGGTGAGGCGGCCGCCAGCAAAAGGGCGGCCCCACCGCCCAGACCCGCGACCAGCTCCACCCCGTAGGCGTCGACCACCCAGCCCGACCAGAGGCTCGAGAGCGCGCCCGCCATGCTGTAGCCGAAGGTCGCCACGAAGCCCTGGGCGCTGGCCCGGAGCCGCTCGGGGACCACGGTCTCGGCGTACAGGGCCGTCCCGATCGTCAGGCCAGCGACGACGACTCCGTGGAGCAGCATCAGGACGAAAATGACGCGGAGATCGTCGGCCAGGAAGCAGCCGAGCCAGCGCACACCGTCCGCCGCCACGCCGGTGGCCACGAGGGCGCGCGGTCCGAAGCGGCGCAGGAAGCGGCCCGAGGCGTAGACCAGCGGAATCTCGAGCAGCAGCATCGGGATCCACATCTGCGAGAGGGTGTCGATCGTGCCGCCGTGCGCGCGGACCAGCAGGGGGAGCATCAGGATCGGGCCCTGCAGCGCGAGGAAGGCGAGGAACGTGAAGAGCAGCAGTCGCCGGTAGGGACGGTGGGCCAGCAAGGCCCGCAGGTCTCCGCGAACCGCGCGCACCTTCATCGCCGCCGTGTCCGGCAAGCCGACGGCCCCGAAGGCCGACATCGCGGTCAGGAAGGCCGCGGCGAAGAAGATGACCTCGAGACCCGGCTCCGAGGGACCTCCCGGCTCGGCCACGAGACCGCGGTGGGCCTGCCAGGCGTCGAGAGCGAAGGGGAAACCGATCGCGAGGATCATGAACCCGAAGGTGCCGAAGGCCCGCGCCTTGCCGAAGCGCTCGGCAGCGCGCTCGCCGATCGCCGCCATGCTCACCGCCGTCCCCATCGGAAAGACGGAGGTGCCGAACAGCGAGAGGACCGCCATCGCCAGCAGCAGCGCGGGAAACGAGCCGGCCACGGGAAGCCACAGATACGCGAGCGCCGTGCCGAGCACGAGCCCGATCAGCACGCGGCGTCGCGACCCGGTGCGGTCGGCGAGCTGCGCCCAGGCCGGCTGGAACAGCATCCCGACCAGAGGTCGCACCGCCAGCACGAGGCCCAGCTGCGCGCCCGTGAGCCCGGCGTTCTCCCGGAACCACAGCGCCTGGAACGGAAAGATCAGGCCCACCCCGGCCATGTAGAGGAACCAGAAGGTGGCGACCCTGGGCACGGCGGCAGGATGACACCGGGGCCCCGCGGCGTCACCGCTGGAGGTCCCGGCAGGTGCGACGTACCCTGGGCGATGGGACCCGCTGGGGCCGACGCACCTTCGGTGATGACACCCGCGCTCCGCCACGGCATCCTCGGGTGGTGCGAAGCTTCGGCCCCGACGAATGGAGGCAGGTGAGGGAGGCGGGCAAGCTGCCCTTCCTGCTGCGCTACGGCTTCCTCGGGCGCGGCCTGCCGCTCGGGGTCGTGACGGCCCTCGCGATCTCCGTCTATCAGGGCAACGGGTTCCCGGCGGCCCTCCAGACCGCGGCGTTCTACGGCCTCGTGGCCTTCTGCGTCAGTGTCTTCACCCTGAGCGGTTCGCTGGCAGCCCATGCGAACTGGATGGTCCACGAGCGGCGTCACCCCGAATCTGGATGACCTGCGTCGGGGGGCACCGCGAGCCTTGAGCCGCGAGCGTCTCGCGACGGACCTGCACTGGGCCGATCTGCATGCCCGCACGCTCTGCGTGCACGACGCAGTCGGGCACATGGTCCGCGCGAACGCCACGCCGGGCGTGGCGGCGCCGGCGCCCATCCTGCTGTTCGCGCGCACGTTGCACGGGAATCTCTGGAGATTTCGCGCCGGGCTGCCGGATCCACTTCTGCGCGAGCTCGCACGGCTGTGCGGCGCGGAGCGCACCGCGGCGCCCCGAGCTGCACGCAATCCGAGCCCGGTCGAAGCGCTCGCCCAGCCCCCCGAGCGATGGGCGTCGATCGAGGAGCGCGTGCAAGAGCACGTCGCGATCGCAGAGCGTTGGAGCGGGCTGGCCTTCCGCTTTCGCGAAGCCAGCGGTCCGTCCGTGGATCGGGGCGAGGCCGAAGTCCTTCCCGACGATGCGCTGGACGAGCTCGCCGAAGTGTTCCCGTCCCTCGCAGGCACACTCGCGGGACGCGCACCCTGCGCGGTGCTGCGATCCGCCGGTGCGATCGCGAGTGCCTGCCATGCCGCGACGGGGCCGGGCCCGGGCGGCGCGCTCGAGGCCGGGGTCGTGACGCTGCCGGGGCACCGTGGTCGCGGGTACGCCCGCGTCGTCGTGACCCGGTTCGCGGCCGAGGTGCGCCGGCGCGGCGGCATCCCCCTGTACAGCACCGAGCTCTCGAACCGGGCTTCGCGAGCCGTCGCGGACAAGCTCGGATTGGTCCCGTACGCGGGCGTGTTCCAGCTTCGCTGAGCAGCGCAGCCGTCAGGCCTGCGCGCGGCTCACTCGTCGAGCTCGTCGAGCCGCGCGTTCACGGCGTCGACCACCGATGGGTGGAGACCCAGGGGTGCGGTGAGCCGGATCGGGACCTCGGGGTGGCGTGCCGCTGCGGCGGCCACCAGCCGGGGCACGTCCTCGCGAACGTGGCGTCCGGGCGCCACGAAGAACGGATGGACGCGAATCTCGGTGGCACCTGCAGCCACACAGGCATCGACGGCGTCGTCCAGGTTCGGTGCCGCGAGCTCCATGTGCGCGACCTCCACGCGGGCATCCGGGCGGGCGGCGGCAAGCGCCGCAGCCAGGGCGTCGAGCTGGGCGTTCGCCTCGGGCTGGCGGCTGCCATGATCGATCACGACGATCCCGAGCATCCCGTCACCAGTAGCGGGCGGTCGCCTCGACCGGGCCGGTCGGGCGCACCTGGCAGGCGAGCCGCAGGCTGGGGTCGATGCGGTTCCGGGCTTTCACCTCCCGCTCCGCGGCGGTCTCCGGCGCCAGGTTGTCGCCGCCCGTCAGGACCTCGAGCCCGCAGCGGGCGCAGAGCTGATCCCCGTCGCAGGCGCTCGCGATCGGAAGCCCGGCCGCGCGCACGGCGTCCATCAGGGTGCCGCCGTCGGCGAGCCAGGTGGACACGACCTCCCCCGCCGCACGGCGCCGCAGGCGGATCCGATGCTGCATCGGAACAGCATACCGCTGGGCAGCCCTTCGGGGGATCCGATATCCTGCCGCCATGCCGTCCGCCGGGATCCTGATCATCGGCAACGAGATCCTCTCGGGGAAGGTCACCGACACCAACTCGCCCTACCTGTGTCGGGAGCTGCGCGCGCTCGGCGTCGACGTGGATCGGATCCTGACGATCCCGGACGAGATCGATGTGATCGCCCGCGAGGTGCGCGGCATGAGCGACGCCTACGACCACGTCTTCACCTCCGGCGGCATCGGCCCCACCCATGACGACCTGACGATGGACGGCGTCGCGCTCGCCTTCGGGCGCAAGATCGAGCGCAACGAGTCGATCGCGGGGCGCATCGAGCGCGCCCAGGGCAAGCCGCCCAACGAGAGCCAGCTCAAGATGGCGATGATCCCGGAGGATGCGCGCCTCATCGATGCGGGCGATCTCTGGTTTCCGGTGGTCGTCGTCGAGAACGTCCACGTCTTCCCGGGCATCCCGGAGCTCCTGCGCAAGAAGTTCGAGTCGATCCGCGACCGCTTCCGCGGTGTTCCCTTCCTCTTGAAGCGCGTGTTCATCAAGCAACGGGAGAGCGACATCGCCCACTCGCTGCACGAGCTGCTCGAGGACTTTCCCGAGCTGATGCTCGGCTCCTATCCGAAGATCGGCGAGGAGTCCTTCCACGTGCTCCTCACGCTCGAGTCGCGCGACGCCGGCTACCTCCAGAAGGCACTCGATCGCCTGCTGGAGAAGCTGCCCGACGGCTCGATCCACAAGGTCGAGTAGCTGGACCTCACGGGCCAGGATCGGCTCGGCTTCTGGCTCGCCCACCTCCATCCGGCGTGGATGGTGGTGTCGATCGGCCTGGCCCTCTGGACCCTGCGGATCGGCCTGGGCCTGCGCCGCCTGCGCATCCGCAAGCTCCGCCGCTCACCCGGAGCTCTGCAGCGCCACCTGCGACTCGCCAAGCCTGTGCTGCTGATGATCCTGGCCGGCTTCGCCGCGGGCCTGGTCAGTGCGGCCTGGCTGCGCGGCTGGGGCGTCTTCACCACCGCCCACAGCCTGGTCAGCTCCGCTGCGCTCGTGGGCTTCCTCGTCACCGGCTGGCTGGGACGCCGGCTCGAGAAGGGCCGCGGCCGCCCGGTGGAGGCCCACGCCGTCGCCGCACTCGTATCGGTCGGCCTCGCCGTCGCCGCGTTCTTCACAGGCTTCGTCCTCCTGCCATAGGACGAACCGCGCAAGCCTCAAAGAACTCAAGAAAAAGGCCCGGCTTTGTTCTTGAGTTGTTGAGGTGGAACTCAAGAAAATGGCCCGGCTTGTTTCTTAAGTTGTCGAGATGGCGCGGTGGCGGAGGTAGTGGTCGACGAGGGTGAGGCAGACCATCGCCTCGACCATCGGGACGGCGCGGGGGAGCACGCAGGGGTCGTGGCGACCCTTGGCGGCGAGGGTGCGGGCCTGGTTGTCGCGGTCGACGGTGTCCTGCTCGAGCCGGATGGTGGCGGTGGGCTTGAAGGCCACCCGGAGCAGGATCGGCTCGCCGTTGCTGATACCGCCCTGCACGCCGCCCGAGTAGTTGGTGCGGGTGTGCGGGCGTCCGTCGTCACCGGGCACGAAGGCGTCGTTGTGCTGGATGCCGGTCAGGCGGGTCCCGGCGAAGCCGCTGCCGATCTCGAAGCCCTTCGAGGCGGGAAGCGACATCAAGGCGCGCGCGAGGTCGGCCTCGAGCTTGTCGAAGACGGGCTCGCCCAGGCCCGGAGGGACGCCGCGCGCCACGCAGCCGACCACGCCCCCGAGTGAGTCGCCGCGCTCGCGGGCGGCATCGATGCGCGATTCGATCTCGGCCGAGGCGGCCGGGTCGGGGCAGCGCACGGCGCTCTCGTCGACCCGAGCCTCGGTGATCGTATCCGTGTCGACCTTGGCCTCGACGTCGTGGACGCGCTCCACCCAGGCCACGACCTCGGTGCCGCATCGCTCCCGCAGGATCTTCCGCGCCAGCGCCCCCGCGGCGACCCGACCGATCGTCTCGCGCGCACTGGCCCGGCCACCGCCCTGCCAGTTCCGGATGCCGAACTTGGCTTCGTACGTGTAGTCGGCGTGGGAGGGCCGGTACAGGTCCTTCATGTCCTCGTAGGCCGAGGGCCGCGCGTCCTGGTTGCGCACGATCATCGCGATCGGCGTCCCGAGCGTGCGCCCCTCGAAGACCCCGGAGACGATCTCGACCCGGTCCTCTTCCTGCCGAGGCGTGGTGAAGCGGTTCTGCCCCGGCTTCCGCCGGTCCAGCTCGCGTTGGACGTCCTCGGACGACAGCTCGAGACGCGGCGGGCAGCCGTCGACGACCACGCCCACGGCGCCGCCGTGGGACTCCCCGAAGGTGGAGATGCGGAAGAGCTGGCCGGCCTGGCTCGACATGATGGCCGGTCAGGATAGCCGGCCGCCGGCCGGGCGTCGCAGCGGCCGCCCCTCAGCGCCGGCGCCGTCGCAGGAGGACGTAGGTCGCGCCCGCCCCTCCGTCGTCGGGCCGAGCCGTCGCGAAAGCCATCACCAGGCGGTCCGTAGGCGGCTCTGCGAGCCAGGTCAGCAGGGCGTCCCGCAGCACCGGCCCGAGCGGCGAGTGCTTGCCGCGCCCGTGGATCAGGAGCACGCAGCGATCCCCGTCCTCGTACGCCTCGCGGAGGGTCGCGCGCACGAGCGTGCGGGCCTCCGCGGCCACGAGTCCGTGGAGATCGAGCTCCAGGTCGACCTCGGTCTCGCCTCGCGCCAGGCGCTGGAGGTGCGCGCGGTCCACACCTGGCGCGAGCCCGCGAACACGCTCGCCCTGCCGCTCGATCTCGAAGCTCACGCGCCTCGGGACCCCGAGCTGGGGGCCTGGCGCGCCGGCGCGCCGAGCGCCAGGGCCTTGCGAGCGACCGCCGAGAGCGGGAGCTCGTGCAGAGCCGCGAGTGGCGCCCAGCGGTGCGCGTCGTAGCCACTGCGGCGCACGCGACCGCCGCGAGCCGTCGCCCCGAGCACGTGAAGGCTCAGGATCCGGTGCGTGAACACGTGCTCCACGACGCCGATGCCCCGCAGCTCGTCGAGCTCGAGCCCCAGGCGTTCGCGGAGACAGCGCGCCGCGCCCGCCTCCGGCGTCTCGCCGCTCGCAAGCTCGCCGCCCGGCAGCTCCCAGAGACCGCCGAGCAGCCCTTCCGGTGGGCGGCGGGCCGCCAGCCAGCGGTGCTGGCGAGGCACCCAGACCGCCACGCCCTCGACCCGGAGCGGCGCCTTCTTGGGCTTCTTGCGTGGAAGGCTCTCCGGATCCCCGTGCTGCAGGGCCGCGCAGTGCCGTCGGATCGGACACAGCAGGCATCCGGGCGAGCGCGGTGTGCAGACGCGCGCACCGAGCTCCATCAGGGCCTGGTTCAGGTCGCCCGGATGGGGCCCCTTGGCGAGCACCGCCGCCTCCTCCCACAGCCGCTTCTGGACGGCGGGGCTCGAGATCTCCTCCCGAAGGTCGAGCAGCCGGGCCAGCACCCGCGCGACGTTCCCATCGACGATCGGTGCGTCCCGGTCGAACGCGATCGAGGCGACCGCACCGGCGGTGTAACGACCGACTCCGGGCAACGCGAGCAGCGCTTCGACGTCGTCGGGCAGCTCGCCCCCGTACTCTTCGACGAGCTTGCGCGCGGCCGCCTGCAGGTTGCGTGCGCGCCGGTAGTAGCCGAGGCCCGCCCAATGCTCCATCAGGTCGTCGCCGTCGGCGTCGGCCAGCGCTTCGACCGTCGGGAACCGGGCCAGGAAGCGCTCGTAGTAGGGGATCACCGTCTCGACACGGGTCTGCTGCAGCATGGTCTCGGAGACCCAGATCGCGTAGGGATCCCGGGTCCGACGCCAGGGAAGGTCCCGCTTCTCGCGGCGATACCAGCGGAGCAGGGCCCCACGCACGGCGCGATGTTGACTGAGAGACCCGACCCCTTTGTCAACTTGGGGGGTCATAGGGAGACGGGGAGCTCGTGGGTGATGAGGAGGGCTCGGGGGGTCACGCGGGCTCCGAGGGCCAGGACCTCGACGCCCTGGTCGACGGCAGCGCGCAGGGCCTGGCCGTAGGCGGGGTCGAGGTCGTCGGCGGGCTCCACGACCCGCACGTCGCCGCGTTGGACGACGAAGAGCAGCACGGCTCGCTCGCCGCCAGCGGCGAGACTGCCGAGCAGCTCGGCATGCTTCCGACCGCGGGCCGTCACGCTGTCCGGGAAACGGCCGGTCCTGCCCTCAGCCAGGGTCACGCTCTTGATCTCGAGCCAGGCGTCGGGTCGCTCTTCATGACCCGAGAGATGAAAGTCGAGGCGGCTGGTCTCGGCTCCGTGCTCGACACGCACCTCCGCCCGGCGGTGGGCATAGCCCGCGAGCGCTTCCGGCCGTCCGGAAGCGAGCGCCGCCTCCGCGAGGGCATTCGCGCGGCCGGTATGCAGGCCGACCCAGCTGCGGCCGATCCGGATCATCTCGAGGGTGTGACGGAGCTTGCGCCTGGGATTGTCGCTGGTCGAGCAGCGGACGGGCGCGCCCGGCACGAGCAGGCCCTTCATGCTGCCGGGGTTCGGACAGTGCACCGTCAGCTTGCGTCCGTCGACCGTCTCCACGTCGGCGAAGAAGCGCTTGTAGCGTCGCAGCAGGAACCCCTCGACGTCCGCTTCGAGGACGACGCGAGCGGCTCGCGGCGAGGCGTCGGCAGCCCGGGAGGTCACTGCGCCAGCGCGAGCTTCGCCTCGATGTGCTCGCGCACCCACTTCCCGTCCCACCATTCCTTCGGGTCCACGTACGTGTCGCCGACGAGGATCGCGAAGTGCAGGTGGTCTCCGCCAGCCAGGCCCGTAGCGCCCGACGTGCCCAGGGTCTGGCCCTTCTTCACCTCGTCGTCCACGCCCACGTCGATGCGCGACAGATGGGCGTAGAGCGAGGTGATTCCGAGCCCGTGATCGAGGACCACGCAGTTGCCGTAGATTCCGAGTGCGTCGGCGAACAACACGCGTCCGGCGTTCGCGGCCTCGACGAGGGCCCCCGCGTTCGATGCGAGGTCGTAGCCGTAGTGGATCGCCTCTGAGACCTTCTCGTCCTCGACCAGATACGTGCGGTGCTCCGCGAAGCGGCTCGTGACCGCCGAGTTCCGCATCTGGAGGAAGCGCCCTGCGAAGGCCTGCTCCGGCTTCGCCCGCGCGACGATCGTGCGGATCTCCTCTTCGTTGCGCGCCCGCACCTCTGCGTTGATCGTCTTGAACGCAGCGATCGGGTCGTCGGGATCCAGCGAGAACCGATCCGAGAGCAGCTCGCGCAGCTCCGGGACCTTGCCGCCCAGGAAGGAGGA
>JAJDAR010000037.1 GCA_029261775.1 Deltaproteobacteria bacterium
ATCCGGACCGGTGCGCGCGTGGCCGGGCCGATTCCGCTGCCCACTTCGATCAACAAGTACACCGTGCTGCGCGGCCCGCACATCGACAAGAAGTCGCGGGAGCAGTTCGAGATGCGCACCCACAAGCGGCTGATCGACATCCTCGATCCGACACCGCAGACCGTGGATGCGCTGATGAAGCTCGAGCTGGCCGCCGGCGTTGACGTGGAGATCAAGCTCTAGCCATGGCCACCCTGGACGTCGCGAAGTTGGGAGGAGGC
The DNA here is from genome assembly GCA_029261775.1 of Deltaproteobacteria bacterium. Classification (GTDB taxonomy): domain Bacteria; phylum Myxococcota_A; class UBA9160; order UBA9160; family UBA6930. Next base: position 261 of record JAJDAR010000037.1, read on the forward strand.
AGCGCCGGCTCGGTCGAGCTGGCGCCGGAGGTCTTCGAGACCACCGTCAAGCCCCACCTGTTGCACGCCGAAGTGCGCCGCCAGCTCTCCCGGCGGCGAGCCGGCACCCATGCCACGAAGAACCGCTCGGCCGTGTCCGGCGGCGGCGCCAAGCCCTACCGCCAGAAGGGCACCGGCCGGGCCCGTCAGGGCACGATCCGGGCGCCCCAGTACGCAGGCGGCGGCTCGGTCTTCGGGCCCGTCCCCCGCAGCTACGAGCATCGGCTCAACAAGGGGACCCGCCGCGCCGCGCTCAAGAGCGCGCTTTCCCTGCGGCAGCAGGAGGGCGCCGTCACCGTTGTGGACGCCTTCGAGGTGGAGGAGATCAAGACCCGGCAGGTCGCCCAGGCCCTGGCCGGTCTCGGGCTCGAGGGATCGGTGCTGATCGTCGTGCCGGAGCGGGACACCCGGCTCGAGCTGGCAGCGCGGAACCTGCGCGGTGTGAACGTCCTGCCCGTGATCGGGCTCAACGTCCACGACGTCCTCCGCCACCAGAGGCTGCTGATCGTGCAGGGCGCGATCGACGGGATCCACGCCCGCTTCTCGGGAGGAGCACAGGCATGAATCACCACGAAGTGATCCTGCGTCCGGTCGTCACGGAGAAGAGCACCGTCGCCCGGGAGCTCTCGAACATCGTGACCCTTGCGGTCAACCCCAACGCCAACAAGCAGCAGATCAAGCACGCAGTCGAGCAGATCTGGAAGGTGGACGTGCTCGACGTCCGCACCATCCGCATGCCGCGCAAGTCGCGCAGGGTGGGGCGCTTCGTCGGGCGCAAGCCGGAATGGAAGAAGGCGATGGTGACCCTGGCCGAGGGTCAGTCCATCGAGTTCTTCGAAGGAGTCTAGAACCGTGCCGGTCCGAATCTACAAGCCGACCTCACCCGGTCGCCGCAAGATGAGCGTCTCCGACTTCGCCGACGTGACGAAGGCGAGGCCCGAGCGCTCCCTCGTGACGGGCAGGGTGAACAAGAGCGGCGGCCGCAATGTCCACGGTCGCGTCACGTCGTGGCATCGCGGTGGCGGCCACAAGCGCCGCTACCGGATCGTCGACTTCCGCCGCGAAAAGACCGGCGTGCCCGCCAAGGTCGCATCGGTCGAGTACGATCCGAACCGCTCGGCGCGGATCGCCCTGCTGCACTACCGCGACGGCGAGAAGCGATACATCCTCGCGCCGGCGGGCCTGCGGGTGGGAGACGAGCTGGTCACCGGGGCTTCGGCGGAGATCCGCCCGGGCAACGCGCTGCCGCTCGCGAACATCCCCCTCGGCACGGTGGTGCACGCGATCGAGATGAAGCCCGGCAAGGGCGCCCAGCTGGTCCGTGCGGCCGGCACCGGCGCCCAGCTGATGGCCCGCGAGGGCCGCTACGCGACTCTCCGGATGCCGAGCGGTGAGAACCGCATGATCCACGTGGACTGCCAGGCGACGGTCGGGCAGGTCGGCAACCTCGAGCACGAGAACCAGCGCATCGGCAAGGCGGGGCGGAGTCGCTGGAAGGGCATCCGCCCGAACGTGCGGGGCGTCGCCATGAATCCCGTCGACCACCCGATGGGCGGTGGCGAGGGCAAGAGCTCGGGAGGTCGACACCCCTGCACGCCCTGGGGCAAGCCCACCAAGGGTCACAAGACCCGCAAGAACCGACGCTCGGACAAGTACATCGTCAAGCGACGAGGAAAGAAGTAGCCGATGGCGCGCTCCCTCAAGAAGGGTCCCTACGTCGAGCCCAGCCTCCAGAAGAAGGTGGATCAGGCCGTCGCGACCGATTCGAAGCAGGTCATCAAGACCTGGTCGCGGCGCTCCATGATCACGCCGGAGATGATCGGGCTCACCTTCCACGTTCACAACGGCAAGCTCTTCATGCCCGTGTACGTGACCGAGAACATGGTCGGACATCGCCTGGGCGAGTTCGCGCCGACCCGCAAGTTCACCGGCCACGCAACGGATCGGAAGGTCAAGCGCTGATGCCGGTCCGAGCGAAGCTGCAGAACTTCCGGGTCAGCCCTCGCAAGGCACGGCTGGTGGCGGACGCGATTCGCGGGCGCCAGGTCGAGGACGCATTGAATCTGCTCGATCTCTCTCCGAAGCGCTTCGCGCTGCCGCTCGCCAAGCTCGTGCGGTCGGCGGTTGCGAACGCGGAAGAGAAGAACAACCGCGACAAGGCGGGCATCGACGTCGACAACCTGGTGGTCTCCACGATCACCGTCGACGAAGGATCTCGCATGTGGCGGATCCGCCCTCGTGCTCAGGGGCGGGCGAACTGGATCGCGCACCGCACGAGCCACATCACCGTCGAGCTGAAGGAGCGCTGAGGTGGGTCAAAAAGTACATCCCTATGGCTTCCGCCTGGGGATCCTGTATGGATGGAAGTCGAACTGGTTCGAGGAGCGTCGGTACGCCGACCAGGTCCTCGAAGACCACGCCATCCGCAAACACATCAAGAAGAAGCTCTATCACGCGGGCATCTCCAAGGTGGTCATCGACCGCACGGGCGAGAAGTGCGTCGTGAACATCCACACTGCGCGGCCCGGCATCCTGATCGGCAAGCGTGGTGCGGAGGTGGAGGTGCTGCGGGCCGAGCTCGGCGAGCACACCAAGCACGAGATCTTCATCAACATCAAGGAGATCCGGAAGGCGGAGCTCGACGCCCAGCTGGTCGCGGAGAACATCGCACTGCAGCTGGAGCGACGGGTGGCCTTCCGGCGGGCCATGAAGAAGGCCATGACTTCCACGATGAAGTTCGGGGCCAAGGGGATCCGGATCGAATGCGGCGGTCGTCTGGGCGGTGCCGAGATGGGCCGGCGCGAGCGCTATGCGGAGGGCCGCGTGCCGCTCCACACCCTTCGTGCGGACATCGAGTTCGGCACGGCGGAGGCCAAGACGACCTACGGCGTCATCGGGGTCAAGGTCTGGATCTTCAAGGGTGACATTTCGCCCGCGGAGATGCGGCAGGGCACGCTGACCTCGCGCATCGCCGAAGACGGGGTGAGGTAGGGGCCATGCTGCAACCCAAGAAGGTCAAGCACCGCAAGGTGATGAAGGGTCGCATGCGCGGGAAGGCGTATCGCGGCAGCAACATCGACTTCGGCGAGTACGGGCTCCAGGCCATGGAGATGGGCAGGGTCAGCGCTCGGCAGATCGAGGCGGCCCGGATCGCGATGACCCGCCACGTGAAGCGTGGCGGGAAGATCTGGATCCGGATCTTCCCGGACAAGCCGATCACGAAGAAGCCCGCCGAGACCCGCATGGGCAAGGGCAAGGGCAATCCCGAGGAGTGGGTGGCCGTCGTGAAGCCCGGACGCGTCCTCTACGAGATGGAGGGGGTGCCCGAGACGGTGGCCCGCGAGGCCTTCCGCCTGGCGGCCCACAAGCTCCCCATCGCGACCCGGTTCCGGGTGCGGGAGGAGTTCTAGATGAAGGCGAGCGAACTGCGGGAGCTGTCTCCCGAGGAACTCGGCGCCAAGGGTGACGAGCTGCGAACGGAGCTGGTGACGGCCCGCCTCTCGAAGGCCACCGGCCAGCTCGAGGACACGGCGAAGTTGCGCACCCTGCGACGGACCGTTGCGCGGGTCGAGACCATCTTGCGCGAGAAGCGTGGAGCGGATCAGTGAAGGAACGCGGAAACAAGCGGACCCTCGAGGGCGTGGTCGTGAGCGACAAGATGGACAAGACCGTCGTCGTTCGCGTCGAGCGCCTCGTGAAGGATCCCCGATACCAGAAGTACGTGAGGCGCCACGCCAGGTTCATGGCGCACGACGAAGAGAACACCTGCGGCATCGGCGATCGAGTCCAGATCATCGAGCATCGGCCGCTGTCGAAGAAGAAGCGCTGGAAGGTCCAGTCGACCCTCCAGAAGTCGACCCAGGTCTAGGGCGGGCGGAGAGAAACCATGATCCAGCCGGAATCGACGCTGGAAGTCGCCGACAACTCGGGCGCGCGGAAGGTGGCCTGCATCCGCGTCCTCGGTGGCACCCGGCGCAAGTACGCCTCGATCGGCGACATCATCGTCGTTGCGGTCAAGGATGCCATTCCCAATGCCCGCGTGAAGAAGGGCGAGGTGCGCCGCGCCGTCGTGGTGCGCACGCGCAAGGGAATCGCGCGCCCCGACGGCTCCTACATCAAGTTCGACGACAACGCGGCCGTGCTCCTCGACCAGCAGAAGGAGCCGGTGGGCACCCGCATCTTCGGGCCTGTGGCCCGCGAGCTGCGCGCACGCCGCTTCATGAAGATCATCTCGCTGGCTCCGGAGGTGCTGTGATGTCCGCACCGCGTCTGCTCGAGCGGTATCGCTCCGAGGTCCAGGAGAAGCTCCGCGAGGAGTTCTCCTACACGAACCCCCATCAGATCCCGAAGCTGCAGAAGATCGTGGTGAACGTGGGGCTCGGCGAGGCCACCCAGAACCCGAAGCTCCTCGAGCGGGCGGCCGAGGAGCTGGGACAGATCACCGGCCAGAAGGCGCTGATCCGGAAGGCCCGCAAATCGGTGGCGAACTTCAAGCTGCGCCAGGGCCAGCCCATCGGGGCGATGGTCACCTTGCGTGGCATCCGCATGTGGGAGTTCTTCGATCGGCTCACGAACGTGGCCCTTCCGCGCGTGCGTGACTTCCGAGGCACCTCCCCCAAGGCCTTCGACGGCCGCGGCAACTACACCCTCGGCATCCGGGAGCAGATCATCTTCCCGGAGGTCGATTACGACAAGGTCGAGAAGATCACGGGCATGAACGTCACGGTCGTGACCACGGCCCGGACCGACGCAGAGGCGAAGTCGCTTCTGGCGCACCTCGGCATGCCCTTCCGGAACTAGGTCGAAGAGAGAACCGCCATGATGACCGACCCCATTGCAGACATGCTGGCCCGCATCCGGAACGCGGGTGTGGCTCGCCACTCGGAGACGACCTGCCCTTCGTCGAGGCTCAAGCTCGCGGTGGCCCAGGTGCTCCGCGAAGCCGGCTTCCTCGAGGAGGTCGCGGTCGAGGCCAACGAAGGCAAGCCCATCCTGCGCCTCACCCTCCGCTACACCCACGATGGCCGCATGATCATCGACGGACTGCGCCGGGTCTCGAAGCCGAGCTGCCGCGTCTATGTCGGCGCCAGGGAGATCCGGGAGGTCCGCAACGGCCTCGGAATCGCCGTGCTCTCGACGCCGAAGGGCGTGCTCTCGGACAAGGCTGCGCGCGAGGCCCTGGTCGGCGGCGAGCTCATGTGTGAGGTCTGGTAGAGATGTCCCGCATCGGAAACAGCCCCATCACCCTGCCGGACGGCGTGAGCGTCGCACGTCAGGGTGACGTGGTCGAAGCCAAGGGCCCCAAGGGCAGCCTCTCGGAGCGGCTGCCCTCGGAGATCGGCGTCGACGTGACGGATGGGATCGTCAAGCTCAACCGCCCCGACGACAGCAAGCGCAGTCGCGCCCTTCACGGGCTCGCGCGGGCGCTCGTGAACAACATGGTGGTCGGCGTCAGCGAGGGGTTCGCGAAGAACCTCGAGATCATCGGCGTCGGCTACCGGGCCGAGGCCGCCGGCAAGAAGCTGAAGCTCCTGCTCGGCTTCTCCCATCCGGTCGAGCTCGACGTGCCCGAGGG
>JAJDAR010000038.1 GCA_029261775.1 Deltaproteobacteria bacterium
GCGGCTCCATGAGGCTTGCCGTGGGTCCTCTGCTTCTCCTTGCCGTCGTGCTCTCGCGCCTCCTGTTCCTGGACGCGGACCCTCCGGGTCTCGTCCATCCCAATTTCGCGACGGACGAGGGGTGGTGGGCACACGCCGCTAAGAACCACCTCCACGCCGGTCGATTCGTCCTGGACGAGCACAACACGGCCTTCTACCTGGCGCCCCTGCACACCGCGCTCGTCCGGCTCAGCTACGAATCCCTCGGACCCTCGCTGGCTTCTACCCGGTTGCCGGGCGCCCTGGCCGGGATCCTCGTGTGCCTGTTCGGGGCGGCGATGGCCCATTCGGAGCGGGGCCGCCGCTCGGGCCTGCTCGCCTTCGCCCTGCTCGGCTCGAGCTTCTTCCTCTTCTGCTATGCGCGCATCGCGATGGTCGAGTCGTTGCAGCTGGCGGTGCTCACCGCAGCGGCGCTGGCGGCGCTGATCGGGGCGACCCGGACGGGGTGGGCGGCGGCGTCCGGTGCGCTGGTGATGGTGTCGCTGCTGGCGAAGCCGAGCGGGGTGGCGGTGGGGCTCGCGTGCGCGCTCTTCCTCGCTGCGATCAGCTGGGAGCAGCGGCGCCCCGCCAAGCTGCTGGCCTTTGCGGCGGGAGCCGGGCTGGCCGCGCTGATCCTGGGGGTCTTCTGGGTGCTCCCCCACAGCGAAGGGATCGCGACGGAGCTCGGGTACCAGTTCGAGGGCACCTCGCGCGACGGGAGTCTTCTGCGCATGCTGCTCTCGTTCGCCAACACTCCCAGACCCGAGGGATCCCACCTGCAGGCATTCCTCGCGCCCTCATGGTGGGCTCTGTCGGCGGCTCTCGTCGTCTCCGCGCAGCGGGGTCGGCCCCCGGCACGGGGTCCGCTCGCGCAACTGTCGTGGCTGTGGCTGCTGTCGGGTCTCCTGCTCGTGGCCCTCCAGTGGTATCAGCCGGAGCGCCGGCTGCTGCTCGTCGTGCCGCCGCTCGCGATCCTTCTCGTGCTGCAGCTCGCCGAGCTGGCCCGTCCCGGGGCGCGGACCGACGGCAGCGTCGCTTCCGAGACCTCGGCCGGCGTCGTGGACGCATTCCGCAAGGGCGTGCCCGCCATCCTGATGACCGGGGCCGCTGTGGCGGTCCTGGCTTTCGACCCACTGAACGCATTCTGGCGGGAGGCCACACGAGCTCTCCCCCTGGGCGAGCAGCCCGGCCTCTCTTCCGAGCTGACCCCGCTGCTGGTGTGGACGACCGCCCTGGCGGCCGTCACGGGATTGCACCTGGCAGCCGCACGGCTTCCCCGCTCCTGGTTCGAGGCGATTCGCCCGGCGTGGATCCTCGTTCCGTTGCTCGCGTTCGAGCTGGGCCCGGTGTCTCGGGCTCTCCTCACCCCGACCATGACGTTCCGCGACGCCACGCGACACGTGGCCCTGGAGGTGTCGGAGGAGCCGCCAGGATGCCGCATCGTGCAGGGCAAGCTCGCGGACACCCTGGCCCTGGCGAGCGACGCGCGGGCCTTCCATGTCCGGGAGTGGAAGGGCTGGAGCGTGCTCGATCAGGACGGCTTCCGACGCCATCGGCCCCGCTTCTTCGTGGCCGGGCGCCGGCCGGACGGGCGTCCCTGGGCGCCGCCGCTGCGCGCACCGGTCGAGCGCCTGGAGCAGCTCGAGCGGTTCGAGCTGTGGCCGGATCGAAGCGGCCGTCCCCGTCTCTCGGCCGACTTCTACCGGGTGCCGGGCGAAGTCCAGGCGTGCGGCCCGCGCGACCCCCGGAGCGAGCCCTAGTCCAGGTACATCCCACCGTTGACCTGGACGATCTCGCCCGTGATGAAGCCCGAGATCATCGGGTCGGCGAGCGCGCAGATCACCGCGGCCATCTGTTCGGGCTCGGCGATCCTGCCGGTCAGGGTGGCGCGGCCCATGGCGGCGATGCCCGCTTCGCCGACCGAAGCGAGCATCGGCGTGTTCACGGGTCCGGGCGCGATCGCGTTCACCCGCGCCCGATAGCTCGAGAACTCCCGCGCCGTCGTCTTCGTGACCGACTCGATCGCGCCCTTGGCCGCCGTGTAGTCGACCTGGCCGATGTTGCCGTTTCGCGCGCTGACCGAGGAGAAGTTGAGGATGAAGCGGTTGACGCCATCCTCGAGAGGCTGGTTGCCGTTGCTCTTGAAGAGCGGGTGCCAGTGCTGCGCGGCGACCTCGCGCGTGAAGAGGAAGGTGCCGTGGAGATGCACGGCCATCACCGCCTTGAAGTCTTCGTAGGACTTCTTCGGGATGCGCGCGTCCTTGGTGATGCCCGCGACGTTGACGACACCGTTGATGCTGCCGGTCGCCTCCAGCGCCGTGGCGACGGCCGCCTGGACCTGTGCCTCGTCCGTGACGTTGGCGGCGCAGACGATCGGGGTGACGGGCGCTACGCCGGCGATCGAATCGCGGGCCTCTTCGAGGCGGGCCGGGTCGAGGTCGATCAGCACCACCTGCGCGCCGTGCTCGGCCAGCATCGTCGCGACCGCGTGGCCGATGCCCTGGGCCGCTCCGGTCACCAGATGGGTCTCTCCTTCGAACGCTCCGTCTCGCAGCACGCTGGCCATGGGGTCTCCTCGGGGTAGGAGCGGCGGAATATGGCAGCAGCCCGGAACCCTGCCACGACCTACGCTCTATAATCCCCGCGGGGGACACTTGCTGCCATCAGGCTGTCATCAAAGGGCTCACTTCGGGCTTCTCATTTGGACTTGCTGCCATGAAGATGGCAGGAGGCCTTCCGTAGAGTGCACTGGCACCGAGGAGGGCCAAGGGGATGGGCGAAGCGAAGTGGAGACGACAGCGGGTGAGACCGACGACCCGGGGCCCGGGCGACCGGTTCGAGCAGGGATGGCGATTCGCCTCCACGAGCGAGGACGGCCACCCGCTGGCCCCCGGGCTGCGATCGCCGGGTGGCGTCGGTCCGGCCTTCGAAGCGTCCTGTCCCCAGGAGGTTGAACCGAGCTCATGCGACGTGCGGACCGACTCTTCCAGCTGATCCAGAGCCTGCGCAGCAGGCGCTTTGCGACCGGCCAGGAGCTCGCCGACACCCTCGGCATCTCCAAGCGCACCCTCTATCGGGACGTACAGGATCTGCAGCGCTCCGGCGTGCCGATCCGGGGCGAGGCCGGAGTCGGGTACCGCCTGGAGAGGGGCTTCGAGCTGCCGCCCCTCACCTTCACCGGCGAGGAGCTGGAGGGCCTCGCACTCGGTGCGAGGATCGTCGCAGCGTGGGGGGATCCGGAGCTGGCCAAGGCCGTGGGCGCGGCGATCTCGAAGATCGAAGCCGTGATTCCGCCGGGCCTGCGCGAGACCCTGATGGATGCGCCGCTCTTCGCGCCCGGCTTCGAACGGGCGGCGTGGATGGCCCGGCACCTCGATGCCTTGCGTCGCGCGATCGGAACCCGCGCGGTCGTTCGACTGCGCTACGAGCGCGAGGACGGCGAGGCCAGCGATCGCGACGTGCGGCCCCTCGGCCTCTACTTCTGGGGCAACAAGTGGACCCTCGCTGCCTGGTGCGAGCTCCGTCGCGACTATCGGAGCTTCCGCCCCGACCGCATGGAGAGCGTGGAGGCGACGGGCCGGCTCTTCGACCCGAGCGAAGGACCCAGCCTGCAGGAGTACCTGCGGCGCACCGAGCAGGAGGGGCGCGAGTCCGGCAGCCCGGAGCCCCGCGGAATGCGGATCCCCGGCCTCGCTCCGCCGGGTCCCCGGCCCTGATGGCGACGATGCAGCGGCGCCCGGATGATCTCAGTCCGGGAAGGGCACCCCGGTTCCGCCGAGCCCACAGTATCCACCGGGCACCTTGTCGAGGTACTGCTGGTGGTAGTCCTCGGCGTAGTAGAAGCGCGGCGCATCGAGGATCTCGGTCGTGATCGGACCGCGGCCTCGCCTGGCCAGCTCCTTGCCGTAGGCCTCCTTCGACAGCTCGGCGGCCTTGCGTTGGTCGTCGTTCGCGACGTAGATGCCCGAGCGGTACTGCGTGCCCGCATCGTTTCCCTGGCGCATGCCCTGGGTGGGATCGTGGGTCTCCCAGAAGGTCCGCAGGAGCGCGTCGTAGGAGGTCTGCGCCGGATCGAAGACCACCCGCACGACCTCGTTGTGACCGGTCAGGCCGCTGCAGACTTCCTCGTAGGTCGGGTTGGGGGTGTGGCCCGCGGCATAACCGACGGCGGTGGTCCAGACGCCCGGCGCCTGCCAGAACTTGCGCTCGGCCCCCCAGAAGCAGCCCAGCCCGAAGAGCGCCGCTTCGAGGCTGTCGGGGAAGGGCGGAAGGATCGGGTTGCCCAGCACCGTGTGACGGTTCGTGACCGGCATCTTGGTGTCGCGGCCCGGAAGGGCGCGGTCCGCATCCGGGAGAACGGCCTTCTTGGAGAACAGCGCCATGGGGAACCTCCGAGGGGGGTCCCCTGAGAATAACCTCGCCGGTCGCTGTTATCCTCCGCCCATGCGGATCGCGACCTGGAACGTGAACGGGCTGCGGGCCCGGCTCGATTTCGTCATGCACTGGCTCGCTGCGCGTGAGCCGGACGTCGTGGGTCTCCAGGAGCTGAAGCTCACGGACGAGCAGTTTCCCCACGACGACTTCGAGCAGGCGGGCTACCGCGCCGTCACCCACGGCCAGAAGGCCTGGAACGGCGTGGCCATCCTGAGCCGCAAGCCCCTCGAGGTCACCCAGCTGGGGCTGCCCGGCCAGGACGCGCTCGGCTCGCGGCTGGTGACGGCGAAGGTCGAGGGCCTCACGTTCACGACGGTCTACTGCCCGAACGGCAAGAGCACCTCCCACGAGGACTACCCGCGCAAGCTGGCGTGGTTCGACGCGCTGGCGGCCCACCTTCGGGAGCACGCCGACGGACCGGCGATCGTCGGCGGGGACTTCAACATCTGCCCCGAAGCCATCGACAGCTGGAACGAAGAACGACTGGCAGGCCAGATCTTCCACACGGACGAGGAGCGCGCCCGCATGCAGACGCTCCACGAGGCGGGCTTCCGGGATCTGTTCCGCTCGCTGCATCCGGAGGAGCAGGCCTTCTCCTGGTGGGACTACCGCGGCGGAGCCTTCCACCGCGGCCACGGACTGCGCATCGACTTCCTGCTGGGGACCGAGGCCGTGCGCAGCCGCACCCGTGAGGTGTGGATCGATCGCGACTACCGCAAGAAGCAGGACGGGCTCACGGCTTCGGACCACGCGCCGGTCCTGGCCGAGCTGGAGTGAGCGCAGCCCCCAGGGAGGGGGCAGCAGCCGAGGGAGATGAGGCCGTCCGGTTTCGGGGCGCCCGATCGTCGTCCTTTCGTCTTCGTCCTGCCACCGTCGTCCTGCCCCGGGGCAGCGCGGCGCGTCCGAGGAGGATTCATGGCCACGAACACGAAACCGCGCTTCGAGGGCTTCTCCCGGGATCTGCCGAAGTTCCTGGGCCAGCTCCAGAAGCACAACGAGAAGGCGTGGTTCGACGCTCACCGCGCGCAGTACGAGGAGCTCTACCTCGAGCCGGCCAAGGCCTTCGTGAACGCCCTGGCCGCGGCGTTGCCCAAGAGCCTGGCCGCGGTCCAGCCGGAGCCCCGCGTCGGCGGCTCGATCATGCGCATCAACCGCGACACCCGCTTCGCCAAGGACAAGCGTCCCTACAAGGACGCCCTGCACTTCATCCTGCCGCTCGGCGCGGGACACCGCACCGAGCACGCCGGATTCTACTTCCGCATCGCCCCGGAGACCTTCGGCTGGGCCGCAGGCCACTTCGGATTCGATGGCCCCCGCCTGGCCGCGTACCGGAAGGCGGTCGCGGACCCGAAGGCCGGCAAGGCCCTCCGGCAGGCGATCGAGAAGGTGCGCAAGGCGGGCCCCTATGAGCTTCCCGAGCCGCACTACAAGCGAGTGCCCAGGGGCTTCGATCCCGAGCACCCGAATGCCGATCTGCTGCGCCACCAGGGGATCTCCCTGCATGCCGAGACCCGTCCACCGAAGGCGTTGTTCGGCCCCGAGGCCGTCGCCTTCTGCATCGATCGCATGAAGGAGCTGCTCCCGATCCCCGCCTGGGTCGAGACGCACGTGATGAAGGGTTAGGCATGGAGTACGCGATCCTGATCTACTGCGAGGAAGAGGGCTTGCCCGAGCGATGGGCCGACGACGACCGGCGCAAGGCGTTCTACGAGGACTACGGCGCCGTCAACCGGGACCTCGAGGCCAGCAGCGCCCTCTTGACGGCGCGCCGTCTCGCCACGACGGAGACGGCCACGACGATCCGCGTGCGCGAGGACGAGGTGACCGTCACGGACGGGCCCTTCGCCGAGACGAAGGAGGCACTCGGCGGCTTCTATCTCATCGAGGCTCCGGATCTGGATGCGGCGCTGGCCTGGGCGCGACGCATCCCCGGCGCACGCATCGGCTCGGTCGAGGTTCGCCCGATCCACCGGTACGGGGGCTGAGCTCCGGCCTTGTATGCTGCCGGCATGGCGAGCCGAGCCTCGGAGAGCCGGGCAGCGCTGGAACGTGTGTTCCGGGAGGAGTCGGGCACGGTCCTGGCCGCGTTGATCGCACGCCTCCGGGACTTCGACCTGGCGGAGGAGGCCTTCGCCGACGCGATGGCCACCGCGATGGAGCGCTGGCCCCGCGAGGGGCTGCCCGACAACCCGGCGGCCTGGCTCACCACCACCGCCCAACGCCGCGCCATCGACCGCCTGCGGCACCGGCGGGTTCGCGTCGACAAACGCGACGGGTTGCTCGAGGCAGAGCTCTCGCGTCGCGAGAGCGGCGGAAGTGCGGAGGAGGCCGTGGACGTGGCCCATGTGCCCGACGAGCGCTTGCGACTCCTGTTCACCTGCTGCCACCCGGCGCTCTCACCTGACGCCCGGGTCGCGCTCACCCTCAAGACGCTCGGCGGCCTCTCCACGCTCGAGGTGGCCCGCGCCTTCCTCGCCACCGAGGACACGATGACGCGGCGCTTGTCGCGGGCGAAGAGGAAGATCCGCGACGCGGCGATCCCCTACGAGGTGCCGTCCGCCCGCGAGCTGCCGGAGCGGATCCAGGCGCTGCTCGGGGTGATCTATCTGATCTTCAACCAGGGCTACACCGCTGCGCAGAGCGCCTCGGGCGAGCGACGGGCGCTGTGCCGGGAGGCGATACGATTGGCCAGGGTGCTCGCCTCGCTGCTGCCCGACGAGCCCGAGGTCCAGGGTCTGCTGGCGCTTCTGCTGCTGCACGACGCGCGCCGGGAAGCGCGGGTCGGCGAAGACGGCACGATGGTCCCTCTCGAAGAGCAGGACGCGAGCTGCTGGGATTGGCTGCAGATCGCGGAGGGCCGGCACGCGCTCGACGCAGCCGCGGCCCTGGGCCGGACCGGGCCCTACCAGGTACAGGCTGCGATCTCGGCGGTGCACGCCGAGGCGGCCGAGCGCGGTCGCGAGGCGAGCTGGCGCTGGGCGAGGATCGCGCGGCTCTACGAGGTGCTGCAGGAGATGCATCCGACGCCGGTCGTCGTGCTCAACCGCGCGGTCGCGCTCGGTCGCGCCGCCGGCCCCGAGGCCGGCCTGGCGCTCCTCGAGGCCCAGCTGGGGGAGGAGCGATCCGCGCGACTGCTGGAGGACTACCAGCCCTTCCACGCGGCACGCGCCGATCTGTTGCGCCGTGCGGGGCAGCGGTCCGAGGCGGCCCGGGCCTATCGCCGGGCGATCGAGCTGGCAGAGGGCAGCGCCGAGCGCCGATTCCTCCAGGCCCAGCTGGCGACGCTGGAGGGGGAGGGCGGTAGCGACCTCCCGGGAGCGCAGGGTTAGCCTTCGCCGATGCGGAGCGCAGGGTTAGCGTCCGCCGATGGGGAGCGCAGGGCTAGCCTTCGCTGATGGGGAGCGCAGGGCTAGCCTTCGCCGATGCCGCTTCGCTTCGGAATCCTCGGCGCCGGCCGCATCGCGCCGAAGGCATTGATCGCTCCTGCGGAAGGGAACCCGGGTGCGCGGATCCAGGCGATCGGCGCACGCGACCCGAAACGGGCGCGGGACTTTGCCGACGAGCACGGCATCCCCCTCGCGAGCGGCTACCGGCAGGTGATCGAGAGCCCGGACGTGGATGCCATCTACGTCGCGCTCCCGAACGGCCTGCACGGTCCTTGGACTCGCGCGGCGCTCGAGGCCGGCAAGCACGTCCTCTGCGAGAAGCCGCTGGCGTCGAACGCGGACGAGGCTCGCGGGCTCTTCGACCTCGCGGAGGAGCGCGGACTGCTGTTGATGGAAGCCATCCACTATCCCTTCCATCCCGTGGCGGCCCACTTGCGGGCTCGCTGCCGGGGCGGCGGCGAGCTCGAGACGCTGGGTCGGCTCGAGACGCTCGAGGCGATCTTCACCGCGCCCATTCCCGAGTCCGACATCCGATTCGATCTCCAGCTGGCCGGCGGGGCGACGATGGATCTCGGCAGCTACACGCTTCACGTCCTGCGCATGGCCGCCGGCGCCGAGCCCCGGGAGGTCCGGGCCACGGCCGAGCTCGGCCCGGCCGGGATCGACGCGGCAATGGAGGCCGAGCTCAGCTTCGACGGCGGGACACGGGGCCGCATGCGGGTCGGGATGGGGCGTGGACGACCCTTCGAGACGGTCTTTCGTGCCCGTGGCAGTGCAGCGACCCTCGAGATCACCCGCTTCCAGGTGCCGATGATCGGGCACGAGATCACCTGGCATCCCCACGGTGGCGAGGCCGAGACCACCTCCCTCACCACCCGCTCGACCTTCGACTTCCAGCTCGAGGCCTTCCTGGCCCTGGCTGCGGGGGGGCCGCCCTTCGAGCCCGCGTTCGGTGGACGCACCGACGCGCTGGCGAACATGGAGCTGATCGATCGGGTCTACCGCGCCGCCGGACTCGAGCCGCGACCGATCTCCGAGCCCTGAACGCCGCCGTCCTCCGGCTTCACACTTCTTCACGCGCCAGACATGGCGAGGCAATCCGGGTGCCGCAGGTTCTGGGAGACGCGCCCGGAGGCATCCGATGAATCGAAGAATCCTGTTCACTGCCCTCGCAGCATCCGCCCTCGTCGCGGCGACGGCCCTGGCCGGCCCGCTGGCCTGCGGTCATCACCGGGCTCGCCACGGGATGTTCCACGGCGAGGGAGAGATCGACGCCGATCGCATCCGCCACGCCGCCGACTGGATGCTGCGCAGCGTCGATCCGAGCGACGAGCAGGTCGACCGCGTTGCGGCAATCGCCGAATCGGCGCTGCGGGATCTCCGGGCCCTGCACGGCGAGGCCGAGCGACCCCACGAGGCCATGATCGCCGCGCTGTCGGCGGAGCGCGTCGATCGCGCCGCTCTCGAGCAGACGCGGGTCGCGGCTCTCGCCCGGCTCGACGAGATGAGCCGCCGCGCGACCGCGGCCATCGCCGAAGCCGCCGAAGTGCTGACCCCCGAACAGCGCGCGACCCTGATCGAGGAGCATGCGGAGCATCGCGGCCACGGACGCTGGCACTGAGGCCGGTTTCCACCCGGGGCTCGTGCCGGAGAGGGGGCTTGTGCCGGAGAGCCTCCAGGCGCACGGTTCCCGGGTGGCTTCGCCCGTCCTGCTGATCGACGACGACACCGAGCTCGCCGCGATGCTCGAGGAGTACCTGCGCGCAGCGGGGCTCGAGGTCACGACCCGACACGACCTGGCGGCCGGGCTCGCCGAGCTGCGGAGGGACCCGGGTGCTCACGAGCTGCTGCTGCTGGACGTCATGCTGCCCGATGGCGACGGGCTCGAGTTCTGCCGCCGGATCCGTTCCGGGGCGGCGGGCGACGGCGTCCGCACGCTGCCGATCGTGATGCTGACGGCTCGCGGCGACGAGACCGACCGCATCCTCGGACTCGAGCTGGGCGCGGACGACTACCTCCCCAAGCCCTTCAATCCGCGAGAGCTCCTGGCCCGCATCCGGGCGGTGCTGCGTCGCGGGCCCCACGAGGGTGGGTCGGAGCGACTCCGCTTCGGCCGGCTCGAGATCGACCTCGGCGAACGTCGGGTACGCATCGACGGTCGGTCGTGCGAGCTCACGGCGCATCAGTTCGAGCTGCTGCGGCTGCTCGCCGAGCGGCCGGGCCGGGTTCTCAGCCGCGACGCGCTCATGCAGCGCTTGCGTGGCCACGAGGCGATGGCCTTCGATCGGAGCATCGACGTCCATGTATCGCGCATCCGGGCCGCGATCGAGGACGATCCCCGCAAGCCGCGTCGCATCCTGACCGTGCGCGGCGCGGGCTACGTCTTCGCCGCCCGCCAGGACGAGCCCGAGCCTTGAATCGCCTCTCGCTTCGCATCTATGCCGCGTTCGTGACGGTGCTGGTCCTGTTCTTCGTCATGAGCGCGGTCTGGCTGCGGCTCTTCCACGAGGAGTCGCGGGGGCACGATCGCGACCCGGTCGCTGCGGCGGGTCGGATCGCCACCCTCGTGCTTCCGCCGAAGGAAGCCCCGGAGGAGGTGCTGCAGGCTGCCGTCGCGGAGATCGCCGAAGCAGCGGAGACCGGCCTGGCCGTGTTCTCGGCCGACGGCCGACGGCTGGCCGAAGCCGGCACCTTCGTGCCGCTCCCCGACTGGGAGCGCGGCACCAATCATTGGATCGGCGGTCGCGAGACCGCCGCCGCGGCGATCCACCTGCCCGACGGCCGCTGGCTGGTGGCCGGCGTCCATCGAGGCCCGGGGCGCCCGGGCCATGCGCTGGCCGCCCTCGGACTGTTCGCCTTCGCGCTGGCCGTCGGCGCATACCCGGTCGCGCGAGGCATCACCCGCCGTCTCGAGAGACTGTCCGAGAGCGTCGAAGCCTTCGGCGCGGGCGACCTGGCGGCTCGTGCGCCGGTCGAGGGCGGGGACGAGGTCGCCCGCCTTGCGGACCGCTTCAACCAGACCGCGGCGCGGGTCGAGAACCTCGTCGGCGGACAGCGCACCCTGCTCGCCAGCGCCAGCCACGAGCTTCGCTCACCTCTCGCGCGTCTGCGCATGGCGGCGGAGCTGCTGAGCGGCGAAGAAGCGCTGCCGCCCGAGCGCGCGCACGAGCTCCGCGCCCAGCTGACCCGCGACGTCGCCGAGCTCGACGCAGGGGTCGAGGAGCTGCTCGTCGTGAGCCGCCTCGATCTGCTCGACGAGAGCGAGGGGCACGAGAGCGTCGATCTGCTGGCACTGGCGGCCGAGGAGGCCGCGCGCGCCGACTTCGAGGTCGAGGTGCGCGGCGAGGCGTCCACGTTGCAAGGTGACGCGCGAAGCCTTCGACATCTGCTGCGCAACCTGATCGCCAACGCGGGTCGTCACGCAGGCGGGGCGTCGGTCGAAGTGACCGTGACCCGAAGGGTCGACGCGGACGGGGTGCGGCTGGAGGTGGCCGACCGCGGCCCCGGGCTCCCGGACGAGGATCGCGAACGGCTGTTCGCCCCCTTCGCGCGCGGAGCGCGGGCCAAGGGGGGGCTGGGGCTGGGCCTCGCGATCGTCCGGCAGGTCGCCCATCACCACGGCGGCGAGGCCCGGGCCCTCGGCCGCGAGGGCGGCGGCACGCGGATCCAGGTCGATCTGTCGGGTCGCTGAGCCGCGCCGGCCGACCGGTCATGCCTGTTCGCCGGGTCCTTCCGCGGGGAGGCCGCCGAAACGCGGCGCCAGCCACGCCAGGGCGATCGCGAACAGCACCACCAGGAGTCCGCCGCCCGCAATGGTGCGGGGGGTTCCAAACGCAGCCGCGGCATAGCCCATGCCGAGTCCGCCGAAGGGTACGATTCCGCCCCATGCGACCGGGAAGAGGCTCATCACCCTTCCGCGTTGCTGCTCGCCGACGATCTCCTGGATCAGTCGCTGCAGATCCGTCATGACGGCGAAGTAGAAGTATCCGACCAGCACCTGCAGTCCCAACGCGATGGCGGGTGTTTCGGAAAGGGCGAAGCCCACCAGCAGCGAGCCGAAGGCGATCGACTGCATGGCCGCCCTGCGCAGCGTGGGCGTGGCCAGTTGGTAGCCGCTGGTCAGGGCGCCGGCCATCGCGCCGATCCCCGTCGCGACGACGATCCAGGCGAACCAGTTGGCATCGCCCAGGATCTCCAGGGCGAAGATCGGCGTCAGCGCGACGTGCGATACCCCGAACAGGCTGACCCAAGCCACGGTGAGCAAGGCCGGCAGGGCGGGGCGGCGTTCGCGCGCGTGTTGAAGGCCCGCACGCAGCCTGGCGAAGATGCCGCCCTCCTCGGCGTCGGGCTCGAAGGGCCGGGGGCGCATGCGGGCCGTGAGGCCCGCCGCGATCAACGCCGCGACCGCGAAGACGACGAAGGCGATCTCGTAGCGCCCGGTGGCGAGCAGGGGCGCGGCGAAGGCCGGCCCGAGGACCCGGGTCAGGTTGTTGGCGGTGGACTGCAGCGAGACCGCGCTCGACAGGTCGCCTTCCGGCACGGCATTCGCGGCCAGGGCCATGTTCGCCGGGCCTGCGAACGCAAAGCAGACGCCGAGCCCGAAGCCGAAGGCCTGGAGCAGGAGCGGGGTGGCCTCGCCCGCGACCACGACCCCGGCCAGTCCGCCCGTCACGACGGCGACCCCGAGGTGGCAGCCCAGCACGATGCGTTTGCGGTCGAAGCGATCGGCTGCCACGCCGGCCAGGGGCGCCAGCACGAAGGCCGGAATGAACATCGCGAAGAAGAGCCGACCCTGCTGGGTCGCGTCGCTGTCCGAGAGGAAGGCCATCAGGCCCTGGAGCGAGACGTGTGAGATCCAGAAGCCGGTCTGATTGACCAGGAACGCGGCGAAGAGCAGCCGGAACGGTGGGTGGAGGAGGGCCCGGAACGCCCGGGCCCGGGGTGTCTCGAGCAGTCGGGGGGCGCGCGCCGCGGGGACGCCCATCGCCACGGAGTCGGCGGGGTTCAGCGCCGCATCGCCGGGATTGGCCCCCAGGCTCTCCTCGACGTGGGACTTGACCACCGTCCGTGCCTCGGGAGCGACCCTGCGAGGCCGGCGGCCTGGTGCCGAAGACCGTGGGGCCGGGCGGGGCCGGCCGGGCCGGGCGACCCGCGCTGCGAGCGTCGGGCCCCCTGGGAAACGGCAGCCTAGCCGCCCCCAAGAAGTTCGTCCGCCCCCTCCCTCGGGGGTCGCTTTCTTTTTCGATCTGGGTGATGATGCTCCCATCGCCAACCCCGCGGGCGGACGCTGTCCCCGGGGGCGGCTGATCTTCCAAGATCAGCCGATGGAGATGGGGGAAAAGAGAGGATGGACATCGGGTGAGACCAGGGCCACGGAACTCCCAGAGATGCGCGGGCGGCAGATGGACCGCCCAAGCTTCCGTGCTGCGAGCGTTTTTCGGCGCCCGTGAACCACGGGAGCCCCTCCAGCATCCAATGGACATTCCGGGCTCTCGGGTCCCCGGACCCGTGGAGGGCAACCCACTGCACCTGTGCAGGAAGTTGCCCGTAGAACGGCTCGAGCGCCCCTCCGCGAGCCGCCTCCAGCGTCGAGAGTACCGAGTTTCGAGCACAGGCAAGAAAGTCGAAAGGTTGCGCCGGTCGTTGCCGGTGATCGAGGGATTCGCGTCCCGAGGTCCACGTGACGCCCGGTACGGCGGGCGCCCGACCTTTGAGGTCGACGCCGAGCCGGGGGGAGGCCCGCGAGGGTGCTCCCGTCATGCGCCCCTCAGGAGGGAATGAGGACCCATGAGCCAGAAGCCGAATCAGGCCAAGGAGCTGCGTCGCTCGCGACCCGCACGGCGCTCGCTGCGCCGGGAGGATCGGGCGGCCCCGCGGGAAGCCCCGGCGCGCCCCACGCGGGCCGAGCCGCGTGCACCCGCGCGAGACGACCGGACGGACGCGCGGCGCGAGCCGCTCGCCGCCTACCTGGCCGACATCGCACACATCCCGACGCTGAGTCGCGAAGAGCAGGTCCTTCTCGCGAAGGAGCTCGAAGCGGCGACCCATGCCTTCCGCGAGGGCCTGTACGGGCTGCCGTGGACGGCGCGGGAGCTGATCAAGATCTGGACGGACACTCGCAGCGGCGGCCGCACGACCAGCCGGCTGTCCGAGTCGTTCGGAGACCGCGCCGCCGAAGCCGGCGAGCGGCTCGACGCCGCCATGGTGAAGCTCGAGCGCCTGCTCGGCCGCCGCGAGAAGCTCGTGGCGGACAAGGATGCGGCCGGACTCGCCCGCTCGGACAAGCGCGCGGCCAAGCTGCTGCACGAGGCCGATCTGTCGATCGAGCTGCTGCGCCGCGTGCTCGGAGGCTTCGAGAAGCTGCGCCGCCGGCACCGCGGGCAGATCGCCAAGCTCGCCGCCGCCGTCGAGCTCGAGCCGGCCGAGTACAAGCGGCGTGTGGCCGCACTGGACGACGCCTTCGATCGCATGAGTGATGCGAAGAACCGCTTCGTCCAGCACAATCTGAAGCTGGTCGTGGTGGTCGCGAAGGACTTCCGCAACCTGGGGCTGTCCTTCCCGGACCTGATCCAGGAAGGAAACACCGGCCTGATCCGAGCCGTCGAGAAGTTCGACTGGCGGCGCGGATTCCGGTTCTCGACCTATGCGGTCTGGTGGATCCGACAGGCGCTGATCCGCGCCATCCAGAACCACTCGCGGACGATCCGGATCCCGAGTCATCACTACGACACGCTGCGCTGGTTCGACCAGACGAAGGCGCGGCTGGCGAAGGAGCTGCAGCGCGATCCGACCCATGCCGAGGTGGCCCAGGAGATGGACATCCCGGTGGATCGCGTGGAAGAGCTCGAAATGATGGCGGCGGAGCCGGTGAGCCTCGATGCCGAGGTCGCGGGCAAGGACTCGAGCCGACCGCGTCGCCTCGAGCAGCTGGTCGCGGATCCGAACGCGGGCTCGCCGATGGACGAGCTGGATCGCACGCGGCTGGAGCACACCGCCCTGTCGGCGGTGGAGCGCCTGCCCGACCGCGAGCGGCAGATCCTCACCTGGCGTTTCGGTCTGGACGGCGGTCGGGAGCACACGCTCCAGGAGATCGGCGACAAGCTGGGTTTGTCCCGGGAGCGGGCGCGGCAGCTCGAAGCCCGGGCCCTGGCGCGGTTGCGAGAGGGGGATTCGGGCGCCGAACTCGGCGCCCTGGCCCTCGCCGCAGACTGATCCCACCCAAAAACGCAAGAACCCGAAAGGGCCGGCACTCCCCGAGCGCCGGCCCTTTCCACATCCCCACGATGTTGACAAAGGGGTCGGGCCTCTCAGTCAACATGTTGACAAAGGGGTCGGGCCTCTCAGTCAACACTCTCCACATCAGCCGCCCGCCAACGAACCCGGTCCATCTCGCGCCGTCCAACAACTCGAGAACGTGGCCCGGCCCTTGCCTTGCGTTGTTGGGGGGTCAGCGGAGCTCGGGGGCGGCGCGTCCGCTGATGAGCGGGAGGTCGAGGTAGGTGCGGATGCCCGGCTCGGCGCGGCAGACGTAGGGGATCGCGCTCACGCCGTGCATCGCGGTGGCGATGATCCCGTTGTTGGGGTCGATCTGCTGCAGGTTCGGGGGATGCATGCCGTGGAAGACGGTCCGCAAGGTCGGCGTGCCCTCGATCTCGATCTCGAAGCGCTCGCCCTCCGCGCCGAAGGTCCACGCAGGGTCGAGATTCTCCTCCCCCATGAACCAGTTGGTCCGGACGGTGATCACCGGTTGCTCGCGAACGGTGCCGATCCACGCGAAACGCTGCGCGGCGACGGTGCCCGTCTCGATCACACCGACCGGGGTGTCGATCGGCTGGGTCGCGACCGAGATCTCGTGCTCGGTTCGGGTCTCCTCGTCGAGATCCATCTCGAGGGCGTGGGCGACCATGCGGATCGACTGCTTGAAGCCATGGCTCAGGATCCCGAGCATCCGGCTCTTGGCGGCCTCCTCGGGCGGCTTGCCGAAGAGCATCATCTCACGCACCACGAACTCGGTCTGGTAGGTGCGGAGATCCGAGAACTCCTCTGCGCGGACGTGCCGGATGTCGCGGCTCATGGCGGAGATCATCAGCGGGAAGCGCTCGGTGATGCCGCCTGGGTGGATGCCCGTCCCATGCAAGGTCGTGCCGCCCTCCTGGCACGCCGCCTCGAGCTCGGCCGTGCCTTCCGAGACCGCAGGGAAGAACCAGTCGAGGGGCGTCACGACGTTCTTGCCCGAGGCGAGCAGCCGGACGACCTCGTCCGGACGAGCCATCACCGGGCTGTACATCACGCAGTCCGCGTCCATCGCCATCAGCGCATCTACGTCGTTCGTGGCCTCCACACCGATCGCCTCGAGCCCGCAGAGCTCACCGACGTCCATGCCGACCTTGCTGCGGCTGTGCACCCAGCACCCCACCAGCTCGAGATCGGGGTGGGCCAGGATGCCCTCGATGCCCTGCCGACCGACGTTGCCGGTTGCCCATTGAATCACGCGATACGTCACGGGTGCCTCCTCGAAGACCGCTCAGGGTAGACCACCTGCCGGGTCGGCAGGTGGCGGTGCGCGGGGTTCCGGCCGGCTGCCTATCCTCAGCGCATGAGGCCCGCCGACGTTGCCGAGCTCCTGCTGGTGCGGGCCGTGGAAGAGGAGCACCCGGAGGCGATCGAGCCGGCCCTGCTCGTGGATGCCCTCGAGGCCGCGGGCTCGCCGGACGACTCGGGGGCCTGGCTCGCGAGGCGGGCACGCTTCCTGTGCGATACCGCCCTGGTCCGCTTCCGCCCCCTGCTGGCGATGCCCCGCGCAGGCTGGTCCGGTCTGGGCGTGCTGACCGCCGGGGCGTTCCTGTTCGGCATCGCGTCGCACTCGCTGGGGCCGGTCGAGCAGATCCACGTCGTTGCGAATCCGATCGCGATCCTGATCGGCTGGAACCTGATCGCCTATGGGTTTCTGGCCGCGGGGGCCTTGCTCCGGCTGGTGAATCCCGCCGGCGAGGTCGCGGCGACTGTGCTGCCGCCCTCGAGGTCCGACAGCGCGGCCGCGCCGCGCAACCGGCCCGCGCCGCCTTCGTGGCGGGTACGCATCCTCGGCCGAGCCGTCCCGTGGTTGTGGCTGCGTTGGCAGAAGGGCCGCTTCGAGGCGGAAGAG
The DNA here is from genome assembly GCA_029261775.1 of Deltaproteobacteria bacterium. GTDB lineage: Bacteria > Myxococcota_A > UBA9160 > UBA9160 > UBA6930. The sequence goes on from JAJDAR010000038.1 coordinate 16,984, forward strand.
CAGGGCCGGGTGCTGCAGCGGGTGGCGCGCGCTTTCTGGCGGCACTGGACCCGTCGCGCGATGCCGGTGTTCGAGTGGAGCACGCGCCGCGCGCTGCATCTCGCGGCACTGTCCATGGGCGCCGGTGCCGTCGCCGGCACCTTTCTTCGCGGGCTGTTCTTCGACTACCACCTCGTCTGGCGCAGCACCTTCGTTCGCGAGCCGGAGACCGCTGCCCACCTGCTCGATCTGCTGCTCGGCCCCGCCGCACGGCTGCTCGGCCGGGCCCCCCCGACGGCCGCCGATCTCGAGTCGATGATGTCCGCCGGTGGGGTCGAAGCGGGCCCCTGGATGATTCTCTACGCGCTGGCCGCGGCGCTGTGGATCGGCATCCCGCGCGCGGCCCTGGCCCTCCGGGCGTCGCGGCGGCTGCGCCGGCTGGGCCCCGAGGTCGACCTGGGGACCGGAGATCCGTACACCCGCTCGCTGCTCGAGCAGGCCCGCTCCCATCAGCTCGTCCGCATCACCGACCGGATCCAGGAGGACGTCGAGAGCCAGAGCATGCGCTTCGCCGAGCGCGTCGGGGCCCATGTCGCCGAAGCCGTGTACGACCGCAGCATCGTGCCCCGGCTGGAGCGGTTCCGGCAGGAAGGCGGCAGCCTCGAAGCGCTCGAGCAGGACGTCGGCGAGCTGGCGCGCAGCTCGCAGGAGGACATCGAGCGCTTCCTGGACGAGGCGCGCCGCGACTTCGAGGAGCAGCTCGCCGACGCGGTTCGCGTGCGGCTCGACCTGGCCGCACCCGTCCACGCCTCCCCTGCCCTGACCAGCGGCGAGGTCGTGCGCGAGTCCGGAAGCACCGCACAGCAGGTGGGTCAGCAGGTCGGGCTGCGGCTGGCCGACGTGGTGGGCTCGGCCGTGTCGACGGGTGTGGCCCTGGGGATCGGCGCCCTGAGTGGCGGCTTCGGCAAGGCGCTCGGCACCGCGATCGTCGTGACGCTGCTCCACACGACCGGGCCCGTCGGGTTCGTGATCGGCGCGGTCGCCGGCCTGGTCGGCGCCGGAGGCGCCTACCTTCTCGGACGCGAGCGGGCGGCGGGCGCGCTGCGCTCGGTCTCCCTGCCGGCCGTGGTGGTCCGCGGGGTGCTCTCGGCCAAGCGCTTCGACCGTCTGGTGCAGGAGGGGCGCGAGAGCTGCAGGCGCTCCGTGCGGGATCTCGTGCTGGAACGCCTGCGCAGTCTCGCGCCCGAGCTGGCCCAGCGGATCTGGACCGAGCTCAAGCCCCTCGTCGGCCAGCAACGCCGCCCGGTATCGCGGCCCCAGGCCTGAGCCCCGCAGCAGCGGTCGGCCGGCTCCGCGACCCGGTGTCCTAGAACCTCGACGAGGTCAGCGTGACGTCCGCGTCGGTCCAGGCCTTGGCGAAGGCCTCGGCCGGGCCCGCCGCATCCTTGCCCTGTGCCTCCAGACTCCGAGCCAGACCGAAGGTCGACCAGCCGTTCTGCGGATGCTGCTCGAGGTCGTCGCGATAGACCCGCTCCGCCTCGGCCGCGCGGCCCGCATCGAGCAGCACGGCGCCCAGCGCCTGGCGGGTGGGGAAGTACCAGGGCGGCGGCTCCATGTAGATGAGCGCGTCCTGCTGGGCGACGGCACTCTCGAGCGCCGAGACCGCGGCGTCGACCTCGCCTCGCGCCGCCGCCAGCTCGCCGCGCAGATGGTCGGCGCCGATGCGGAGCAGAGCCTTTGCGTTGGAGGTACCACCGGCCAGGATCAATGCCTCGCTCTCCGGTCGCGCCGCCTCCGCCTCGATGCCGGCCAGATCCTCGTCGGCGGCGTCGAAGTCTCCGGTGCGGACGTGGGCGACGCCGCGGGTGTAGTGCCAGATCCCCGTCAGGTAGGGCCGCGCCGGATCGGGGCGGGCCTGGCCGAGCAGCGCATCCCAGCGCCCGAAGCGCGCGAGGGTCAGGCTCGGAACCACCATGAACTCCGACATGAACGGAAACTCCTCCAGGAACGGCGTGGTCTTGGCCTGGAGCTTTCGCGCGGCGGTCAGCGCGACCTGGCTGCTGCCCTGGGCCGAGGCCGCCGCCCACAGGAAGTGGATGTTGTGCGGGTAGTAGAGGGCGCGATAGAAGGCCCCCGGCCTGCAGTTGGCGAAGAAGTTCTCGTCCGCGGCCGACGCCTGCTGGTTGACGCGGATCGCGTCTCCGTACCGCCCGACGCGCCAGTAGATGTGGGACGGCATGTGGACGAGGTGTCCCGCGTCCGGAGCCAGCGTGGCCAGACGGTCGGCCGCAGCCTCGGCTCGCTCGGGAAAGTACTCCTCGACGGCGTGGATCAGGTAGTGGTTGGCCCCGAGATGATCGGGCTGGGTGGCAAGCACCCGCTCGAGGAGCTGCAGCACCTCCGCGGTGTTCTCGCGGGGCTCGCGCTCGGGCGTCCAGTAGTTCCAGGGCATGGTGTCCATCCAGGCCTCGGCGGCGAGCACCGCGGCGTCCTGGTCTTGCGGGTACTTCGTTCGCACGCGGCGCATGGCTTCGGCGTACGCCACGTCCAGGCTGCTGCGGTCCTCCGCGGGCTCCGGGGCGTAGCGGGTCGCGAGTGCCTGGATGTAGTCGCGCTCAGGCTCCGTCACGGACCCGGCCATGGACACGGCGCGCTGCACGGCGGCGTAGGCAGCCCGAGCCGCTTCGGGGCCCATGGGCGCGTTGATGTTCGGGCCCAGTGCCAGCCCCTCTCCCCATGCGCACATCGCGCAGCGGGGGTCGATCCGAGCGGCTTCGCGGAAGGCCAGCACGGCGGCGTCGTGATTGAAGCCGTAGGACAGCGCCAGACCCTGGTCGAAGTACTCCTGGGCCCGCGGCGACGACGTCGTGATCGGGTGGCTGTGCGAGCCGAGCCCCTCCCAGAGCTTGGGCGACGTGTCCTCGCCCGGCTCGTCTCCGCTGAACAGAGCGCAGGAAGCGGTGAGCAAGCCCAGGGCGAGGGCCAGGGCGGGAGCGGTCGATCGGTTCATGGCGGTTCTCCTTCGGGGATGCCACGCGAAGCATGCCTCGAAAACCGACCGCTTTCCTGAGCCGGTGCTGACCGTTTCCTTACCCGAGCGGCTTGCCGTCCGATCTTCCGTTCAGGCCGTCCGATCTGGGGGTCGGGGCCCGGCCGTTCAGCGTCGCGGGAGGCCCCCGTCCGGCTCGAGACCCTGGGCACGGCAGCCCGGGGGTGCGGTGAGGGGGTTGCAGCCCGAAGGCGCTCCACCCGGGATGGCCACCTGGTAGCCGGTCCCGAAGACCGGGTCCGGGGACGCGTAGTCCGTGCTGACGAAGTGGGCCCCGCTGGCGAGCGCTGCGTCGCGGCGCGTGGTGTCGCCGGTCCGGGCCTGCTGGGTGTCCGCATCGGCCCGCGTGCGCACGAGGTAGCCCGCGCGAACCAGGTCCTGGATCTCGTCGAAGTCGCCGATGGGGTCGTTCATCTTGATGAACGCCGCGTCGGGAAGCCCCGGCGCGCTGTTGGTGAACAGCACCCGCCCCTCGAGGTTCGGTCGGCCCGCGGAGTACGCCGCACGGAAGGCCCCGTTGTCCATCAGGAACAGGACCCGCCCACGAGTCTCCCCGAGAGTCGGCCAGCCGTTCTGGAGCACCGACTCCTCGAGGGTCGATCCCGGGACGCGCACGTCGTCGGGGGTGAGCAACTGGTCGGGCGGAAAGACCGAGCGGATCTCGTCGTCGACGGAGTCGAGCTCGGCCGCGCCGAAGGGAAGCGGGGTCACGAACCCGAGGACCAGCGGGTCGGGGATCGGGTCCTGCTTCAGCTCGAGGAGCACCGCGAGCGGAACGTGTCGCGGGTGCTCGTCGGACCACTGCTTGACGACGAGGAGGCAGCTCACGAGGGAAGAGCAGGTGGTCTCGAAGTCGAGGTCCTGCACGTGGAGCACCTTGAGACCCGGATCGAACAGCTCCGGAGGGGCGACCGGATCTTCGCCGAGCAGCCCGAGCACCGGCCGCATGCCGTAGTGCCCGCCCACGGGATCGACGAAGACGTCGAGCTCGATCTGGCGGACACCCTCGAACTCGAACTGCTCGTCGAGCGGGAGGTGAGTGTACTCCCAGGCCAGGAACTGCGGACCGAGCTGGGAGAGCACCGCGAAGAGCGAGGGGCGGGGCATGATGTGATAGCTGTTGTGGCTGCCGAGGGACTGCAGCTGGCTGAGGTCGAGGCAGCGATCGGCGTAACGGAGACGAACGCCAAAGAGGACCCGGGCGGCGCGCGCTGCCGGGATCTCACGGCCCGCGATCACGTTGATGTCGCGGATCCTCTCCCACTTCGCGATCCCACGCGCCATGCGGGCGCAGCTGCGGTCGCGCTCCCGCACGGCCGGAGCTTCGCTGGCCTGCGTCCCGCTCGCTGCCGCAAAGACCGCCAGCAGCCCGACCGCCAAGAGCCTGCACCTTCTCGAACCGCTCATGTTCCGCCTCCTGGTCTCAGCTGGGCCGTCAGGAAGTTGCCGCTCGGCGGAAGCCACCTGCCGGCGCCCTGCGGTCGTCCTGCGCGAGGGGCCCAAAATACCCCGGTTCCTGGACAGAATCTTCGTGGAGGAAAGGAAAACGTGTCGAAAAGGACCCAATGACCCGGATCCGACCGTCCAAGGGCCGATTCCGGGCCCGAGCCTGGCTGCTCGGGCTCGGAGGCGTCTGCGCCCTCGGCGCAGCAACGAGCCTCTCGGGGAGCCCGGTCCTGTGGAGCGCCCGAGCGCCGGGGCCGCCCGAGCCCGAGGCGGGGTCTCAGGGCGGCTTCGAATCCGACGAGCCGCGTCAGGCCGACGCCCAGAGCGCCGCCGAATCGGACTTCGCGGCGACGCCCCGCACCGCCCCCGCCCGATGGGCCGATGCCGCAACCGGCGCGCGCCCCGCGGCCCTCTGGGAGCTGTCCGGCGATTCCGTGCATCCCTTCGATCACCCGATCGGCGACTACCGACCGGAGCGCCATGCCCTGCGCGTCGATTCCGACCGGACCCGAGGCCTGGCCGTGGGCGACCGCATCGAGCTTCCGCTTCCCGGCATGGGCACCCTCGTCGCCACGATCGAGCACGTCGAGACCACCGCGCTCGGCAACCGCTCCCTCACCGGTTCGCTCGACGGCCTCGACCCGGCCTACGCCGTGACGTTGACCCAGGGACACATGTCCCTGTTCGGCCGCATCACCACGCCCTACGGCAACTACCTGCTCGAGGGCATGGGCGGCGCGGCCGCCATCCACCTGGACGATCTGGATCAGTTGATCGATCCCGATCGGACCGACGAACGGATTCCCCCCGAGGCCGGCGAAGAGCCGGCGTAGGAGCGCTCCATGATCTCCCGATGGACGAAGCTGGCCTGCACGGCGGCCGCGGCCCTGGCCCTGATGCTGGGTCTCGCGCCCTCCGAGCGCGCGCAAGCGGTCGAGCCGACGCCGGTCACCATCGACGTGCTGTTCCTCTACACGCCCGCCGTCACGGCCCGCTACGGCAGTGGCGTGGACGCGCGCATCGACCAGATCGTGGCGGTCGCGAACGATGCCTTCGCCCGTTCCGAGGGCGGCGCGCGCCTCCGGGCCGTCCACAGCGAGGAGGTGAGCTACGGGACCGGACCTGACTCCATGACGGCGCTCGACGACCTCACCTACAACCGCGGCGTGTTCGCGGGGATCGAGACGCTTCGCGACCAGGTCGGTGCCGACATGGCCGTGCTGCTCCGACCCTACGTCGGCGACGGCGTCTGCGGCATTGCGTGGGTGGGTGGGTACCACTCGGGCGGCAACCTGAGCGGGTCCAGACGCTATGCCTACAGCCACGTGTCCGCCGACTGCTCGGACTACGTGCTCGGCCACGAGCTCGGGCACAACCTCGGGCTGACCCACTCGCGACGCCAGGACGGGCAGGGCGGTACCTACCCCTGGTCCCTGGGCCACGGTGTGAACGGCACCTTCGTCACGATGATGGCCTACGGCTCTTCGTTCTCCGGCGCTCCCAAGGCCCACGTCTTTTCGACGCCGAACCTCCTCTGCGCCGGCGTGCCCTGCGGCATCGCCAAGAGCGATGCCACGAACGGCGCGGATGCCGGCGACAGCCTGAGGGCGGTGGTGTCCCAGGTGGCGTCCTATCGGCCCACGGTCGTCCCCGAGAGCGGCGCGCCGAGCCTCGACATCCTCGGCCCCAACCGGAACTCGCAGCTGGCTCCGGCCGGCACCTATCCGATCTCCTGGAGCCAGAGCGGCCTGGCGAGCGTGGATCTGTCCTACCGAGTCGAAGGAGATTCGGTCTTCCAACCCATCGCCCAGGACGTGACCGGCACCCGGTACACCTGGACGATTCCGGCGAGCCTGGCAGGCCTCTCGATCCGCGTCCTGGCGGACGGCTTCGATACGAGCGGCACGGTCCTGGTGTCCGACCTCAGTGAGGTCGCCGTCGTCGATCAGGCGACTGCCCCGCCGACCGTCGACAAGAAGAAGAAGAAGAAGAAAAAGAAGAAAAAGAAGAAGAAGAAGCGCAAGAAGAAGAAGAAGAAGCGCAAGAAGTAGCGCGCGCCGCGGCCCGGCCCGGGCTCCGGTTCACTGGATCCCGAGCAGCTCCACCTCGAAGATGAGCGTGGCGTTCGGCGGGATCGGGCCGGCGCCGTTCACGCCGTAGGCGAGATGCGGGGGACAGGTCACCCGGATCTTCCCGCCTTCCTTCATTGTCTGGACCGCCTGGGTCCAGCACGGGATGACCCGGTTCAGCGGAAAGGCGGCAGGCTCGCCGCGCTGGATGCTGCTGTCGAAGACCTTCCCATCCGGGAACGTTCCGTGGTAGTGGACCTTCACCACGTCCGTCGCGAGCGGTGAGCGGCCGCTGCCCTCCTGCAGAACCTCGATCTCCATGCTGGCCGCGGCCTGGCTTGCCGACTGCGACTGCGGCGGGTCGCCCACGGTCTCGGTCTCGGGACAACCGAGCATCCCGAGGGCCAGGAACAACAGGACGAGAGACGGGCGCTGCATCGAGACTCCTCGCAGGGGGGGCGCCATGCTACTCGTCTCGGGCAACGGCCGCACGGAGGCGATGATGTCCGCACCTCGTTCCGACCTGCCCCTCGAAGGACGCGTGGCCCTCGTGACGGGCGCAGCCCGCGGCATCGGGCGGGGCATCGCGTTGGGCCTGGCCGATGCGGGCGCCGACGTGGTGCTCGCGGACCTCGACCACGATCCGGGTGCCCTGAGCTACGAGCTCTCCGGAAAAACGCAGCTCGATGCCACCACCGCCGAGGTCGCCGCGCGAGGCCCGGGACAAGCCCTGGGGATCGGCTGCGACGTGACCCGTGCCGACCAGGTCGAGAGCCTGGTGCGATCCGTGTGCGAGCGGCTCGGCGGCATCGACGTGCTGGTGAACAACGCCGGCGTCGTCCACTTCGCGCCCCTGGTCGAGATCGAGGAGGAGCGTTGGGATCAGGTCTTCGCGGTGAACGTCAAGGGCGCCTACCTGGTGTGTCGCGCCGCGATCCCGAGCCTCGTCGAGCGGCAGGGCTGCATCGTCAACATCGCGTCGGTGGCCGGCAAGCGCGGCTACCCGCTCGGCAGCCTCTACTGCGCGAGCAAGTTCGCGGTGGTCGGCCTCACCCAATCGCTGGCCGCCGAGCTCGGTCCCCAGGGCGTCCGCGTCAACGCGATCTGCCCCGGCATCCTGGCGACCCACATGTGGACCCACCACCTGGCTTCGGAGGAGCGAGGCGGCTCCGCGGCCTACGAGGGCGCCGTCGCGGCATCGATCCCGCTCGGCCGGGCGCAGACCCCCGAAGACATCGCCGACGCGGTCCGATACCTCGCGCTGGCACCGAACGTGACGGGCGTCTCCCTCAACGTCGCCGGCGGGATGGAGGTCTGGTAGCGAGCCGACGCGGGTTTCCGCACCTCCGCGGGTCGAGGCCGCAGGGGGAGGACCCATCGGCTAGCCTCCCCGGTTCGCGCGTGCGGCCCCTCGTCGGCCGCCGATCCGCGTCGGCCAGCTCCAGAGGAACCGCATGTCCGCTGCTCTCGATCGCGCTCGCGCCCTGGCGCCCACCATCGAACGACTCGCACTCCAGGCGGAGCGCGAGCGTACGCTGCCCGCCGAGCTCGTGACCGGCCTGGCCGACGCAGGTCTGTTCCGCTTCGCGCTGCCGCGGGAGCTCGGGGGGGACGAGGCCGACTTCCGGCAGGCCATCGAGGTCTGGGAGGAGCTCGCACGCGCCGACGGGTCCACCGGTTGGACGGCCATGGCCAACGGCTCGGCCGCCGCGGCAGCGGGCGCGTATCTCTCCGACGATGCCGTCGCGAAGATCTTCGGCAACGACCCGGCCGCCACCGTCGGCGGACAGTTCGCGCCGCGTGGGACCGGCGAGCGCGAGGGCGACGGCTATCGCGTCACGGGCAGCTTCAGCTTCGGCAGCGGCAGCGGTCACGCCGGCTACGTGTCGGCCGGCTTCATCCCGCTCGAGGCGGGTCAGCCCGTGATGGCCGAGAGTGGCCTCCCGGACATGCGCGTCGGGTTCATCCCCCGCGAGCAGATCGAGTTCACCGACGGCTGGCACGTCATGGGTCTGCAAGGCACCGGCTCCTACGACTACGAAGTGCGGCAGGTGCTGATCCCCGACGGCTTCCACTTCCGGCTCTTCGGAGCCGAGCCGAGGCGCGGCAACCCGCTGTTCCGCATGGGCATGATGCCGATGACCGCGGCCGGCCACGCGTCCTTCGCGCTCGGGGTGGGCCGCCGTGCGCTCGACGAGCTGCGCGACATGGCGACCAGCCGCCAGCGGATGGGCGACGCGACGCCGCTCTCCGGCAAGCAGACCTTCCAGGTGGGCTTCATGCAGGCCGAGGCCAGGCTGCGGGCCGCGCGCCTGCTCGTGCTCGACAGCTTCGACGATGCGTACCAGACCGTGCGATCCGGGGGCGAGGTCAGCCTCGGGCAGCGGGCCCTCCTGCGAGCCGCGACCAACCTGGCCACGGATGCGGCGCGGGAGGCGTGTGCGTTTGCGCACGACAAGGCGGGTACGGTCGCGATCCGTGACGGTACGGTCCTGCAGCGCTGCTTCCGCGACATGCACACGGGCTCGCAGCACGCGTTCATCAGCGAGCGGGTCTGGGCGGACTGCGCGCAGGCTCTGCTCGGCACGGTCGAGGAGGTGCCCGGCCTCTAGCCGGGCGAGCCACCGTGCGGGCCAGCGAACAGGAGCTCCTCGCCAGGGCGCTGGCGCTGGCCGCCGAGGCGCATGCGGGCCAGACCCGGAAGGGCTCGGACGTTCCGTACCTGGGGCACCCGCTGAGCGTCGCGGGTCTGGTGCTGGAGTTCGGTGGGGGCTCCGAGCTGGCGGCGGTGGCGCTGTTGCACGACACCGTCGAGGATTGCCCGGAGGTGACACCCGAGCGATTGCATGCCGCCTTCGAGGTGTCGATCACCCGGCGTGTCCTGGCCCTGACGGATCTGCTGGAGGGCGATACGCCCCGCCGCAAGGGTCCCTGGATCGATCGCAAGCGCAGCTATCTCGTCTCGTTGGCCGACGCGGACCCGGGAACCCGCCTGGTCGCCGCCTGCGACAAGCTCGACAACCTGCGCTCGCTGGTGCGGGATCTCGAAAGCCACGGGGTCGACGTGCTCGAACGCTTCACCGGCTCGCCGGCCCAGACCCGCTGGTACTACGAGTCCGTGCGAGAGGTCGTCGACGACGCCGCCCCCGAGGGCCTGCGACGCGAGCTCGACCAGCTCCTCGAACGGCTGACCCGCTTCGTGGGTCGGGCGTCTCCGGGGGGCTGACCCGCGTGGGTCGGGCGTCTCCGGGGGGCTGACTTCCTTCCGGGTGTCCTCGGCCCGAGCGTCGGGTCCGCTCATGCGTCGTCGACGCCGAGCATCTGGGCGAGGAGCACTTCCGTCTCCAGCCCCGGGCCCGCGTGGGATGCGACCCTTCGACCGCCCCGCATCACGCTCACCCGGTCGGCCAGACCCGGCAGGCTCGCCAGGTCGTGGCTGACCAGCAGCAGGGCCATGCCCTGGTCGCGCAGGTCGCGCAGGACGCCCAGCAGGTTGCGCCTCTCCCCCGGTCCGAGTGCCGCGGTCGGCTCGTCGAGGAGCAGGACCCGGGCGCGGAAGTGCAGCGCCCGCGCCATCGCGACGGCCTGGCGCTGTCCGCCCGACAGCTCGCGCACCGGCCGCCGCAAGGCGATCCGCTCTCCGCGGATGCGTGCGAGGGCCGCCTCGGTCTCACGCTCCATCCGAGGCTCGTCGAGCAGCCCGAGGCGGGTCCGTTCGCGGCCCAGGAAAAGGTTCGCAACGGCGTCGAGGTGATCCGCGAGGGCCAGGTCCTGGTAGACGGTCTCGAGCCCGAGGCGCTGCGCATCGCGCGGGTGTCGGATCCGCACCGGTTCCCCCTCCAGGCGGATCTCTCCCTCGTCGGCCGGGGCCGCACCCGAGAGGCAGCGGAGCAAGGTCGACTTGCCGGCGCCGTTGGCACCGACCAGGGCGTGGATCTCGCCGGCGCGAAGCTGGAGGTCGACCTCGGCCACGGCCTCGACGCCGCCGAAGTGCTTGCCCAGCCCGCGCAGCTCGAGCAGAGGCACGCTCATCGCTGCTCCGGCGCGCGGGCCGTGTCCGCCCAGACCGCGAGCATCAGCACCCCCCCGATGGCGATCTGGCGGAGCGCGCTGGAGGTGCCGAGGAGCACCAGACCGTTCTCGAGGCTCTGCATCAGCAGGGCACCGAGCAGCGCGCCTCCGACGCTGCCGCGGCCGCCGCGAAGCGACGCGCCGCCGATCACGGCCGCCGCGATCACGCTGAGCTCGCTCAAGGTGCCCATCGAGCTGGCGCCGGCCTCGAGGCGCGCGACGGTGACCAGACCGGCCAACGCAGCGAGCGTTCCCATCAGCGCGAACAGACCGACCGTGATCCGCTCGACCCGGATGCCCGCTCGCTCGGCGGCCGTCGGTTGCCCGCCCATGGCGAACACCGCCCTGCCGAAGCGCGTGCGATGGGCCAGCACCGTGACCGCTCCCGACACGACGGCCAGCAGCAGCACGGGATAGGGGATGCCGCGCAGGGGCGCACCCTCGCGAAGCGGCCACGACAGCACCGCGACCCCGGCGGCGAGGGCCGCCGCGAGCGCCAACCCGCGGAGCCGGCGACCGGCTGCATCCGGACCCGCGCGCCAGGCGGAGCGCAAGGCGAGCGCGACGCCGCCTGCACCACAGGCGAGGCTCGCCGCTGGACCCAGGTGACCGTCGGGACCGCCGCCGAGGCGATGGAAGCCCTCAGCCAACGGCGCGACCGTGCGGCCATCGGTGAGCAGGAAGGCCGCGCCCCGGAAGATCAGCAGCCCCGCCAGCGTGACGACGAAGGAGGGCACGGCGCGGAAGGCCACCCATGCCCCTTGCCACGCACCGATGCAGAGACCTGCCGCGAGGCCGACCGCGGCAGCCGCCGGGCCGCTCCACCAGGCGTCCCGGGGCCAGAGGTCCGCTTGCAGCACGGCGACGAGCATCCCCACGAAGCCCAGGATCGAGCCCACCGACAGATCGATCTGCCGGGCGGCGATCACCAGCACCATGCCGGTCGCCATCAGGCCGACGACGCAGGTCTGCACGAGCAGGTTCGACAGGTTCCGGGGAGAGAGGAAGGCACCGTCGGAGAGCCAGGCGAAGCCGAGCCAGAGGGCCGCGAGAGCGGCCACCAGACCGAGTTGCGCGCTCGCGGTCGAAGCGCCGCGCTCGCCGCCCGCAGCGGCTCCGCTCATGAGCAGGCGGGAGGCGGGTCCTCGAGGTCGGCACACAACGCGGCGCGCGAGACCCAGCCCGCCTCGAGCACGATCTCGAGGTTGTCGCGCGTGATCGCGATCGGCTCGAGCAGCAGCGACGGCACGCTCACAGCGCGCGGCCCGCCAGTCCACGGTCTCACGCCTTCGATCTCCGACGCCGGGCGGCCCGCGGCCAGGGCCAGGGCGACCCGCGCGGCCACCCGGCCCAGCGAGCGCGCATCCTTCCAGACGCTCACGCTCTGGCGACCGTCGGCGACCCGGGCGAGCGCGGCCCGATCGCCGTCCTGGCCGGAGAGCGGCAGGCCCGCGAGGCCCTGGGCGCGCAGGGCCGCGCTCACGCCCCCCGCCATGCCGTCGTTCGAGCAGACCACCGCGTCCACCCCGTCGTCGGTGGCCGTGAGGATCTGCTCCATGATCCGCTGCGCGAGCTCGGGCAGCCAGTCGTCGACGAACTGATCGCCGACGATCTGGATGCGGCCCGCGTCGATGGCTTCCTTCAGGACGTCGAGCTGGCCCGCGTGGACGAAGTGGGCGTTCGGGTCCTGTGGCGAGCCCTTGATGAACACGTAGCGCCCTGTCGGCCTTTGCTCGAGGACCGCGCGAGCCTGGAGGCGCCCGACCTCGCGGTTGTCGAAGGAGAGATAGACGACGTCCGGGCTCTCGATCAGCCGGTCGTACGCGATGATCGGCACGCCGGCGGACCGCGCGGCACGCAAGGCGGGTGCGATGGCGTCGGCGTCATGGGCGACCAGCACGAGCACGTCGATGCCGCGCGCCAGGAGGCTCTCGACGTCTGCGAGCTGCTTCTCGGCCCGGCTCTGCGCATCGGCCGACAGCATGCGCGCTCCGCCCTCGAGGAGCGCCTCGCGGAGCGCGGCCTCGTCGGTCTTCCAGCGCTCTTCCTGGAAGTTGGACCAGCTCACCCCGACGAGCGGAGCCTCCGCGGAGGACGCCGTCGATGCGGCGAGGATGGCGAGCAGGAGGATCGCGAGCCGGCGCATCAGAAGTCCGGCGGCGGCAGGACCTCGCGGTAGATCCGGTCGCGATGGTCGAGCAGGATCGCGTCCCGCTCGGAGCGGATCGCGGGATCGTCCAGCAGGTAGCCCTGCCGCAGCATGGTCGGCATCGGGCACTGCTCTTCGGGAAGGGGTTCGAGCATCGCGCAGAAGGTGGCCCAATACAGATCGACTGCGGTCATCTCGTCGCCGACGAACCACGGGCTTCCGCGCTCGGCCTGGGCCGACAGCTGGTCGGCCAGGTGGCGCAGGATGGCTGCGACCCTGGCCGGGGCGGCGGCCGACGCCTCCTCGCTCCATGCGTACTTGCCCGCCATGCGTCCCACGGCCTCGCGACCCGCCGGGCCCATGGCCATGATGGGGCCGAAGAGCTGGTGCCGACGCTCCCAGGCGAATCCGCCGGGCCCACAGATCAGGTGGGCCAGCCCGAACATTTGGGCGCGCAGCACCAAGTCCTCGGGGACCAGCCCGGGCTTCGGGGCCAGCCGCTCTGCGAGCGACAGGATGTCGGCCCAGCCGTCGCGGGGCGGCTCGTCGCCTTGGATCGCAATCGGCGCGTTGTCTCGGCCGGTCCACGCGCGCAGTTCGGCGTTCTCCTGGCCCCCGACCTGCCGGACCGGCACGAAGTCCACGCCCTTCACCTGGAAGACCGCCTTGGCCGCTTCGCTCCACGGTCCGGGAACTCCGGCTGTCAGGACCAGGCGCAGTCCGGGCATGTCGCGGGCCTGCTGGGGGTCGATGTACTCCATGGTCTCCTCATACGGCGAGGCGGAAGGCGTCCCCGTCGCGAACGATCCTGCCCGCGGTCGGGCCGGCGAAATGGGTTCCGATCACGAGCACCGGACGGTCGGCGCATCGCGCGAGGAACTCGCGTCGGGTCTTCTCGGCCTGGCCGGGATCGACGTCCACGCTCGCGCCCCACTCCGGGTGCGCACACTGCACGGGGTGGTGCATCAGATCACCAGTGATGAGCGCCTCTTCGCCGCGCGAGCGGATGTGGACGCTGACGTGGCCGGGCGTGTGGCCGGGGGTCGGCTCCAGCTGCACCTCGGAGGTGACGACGTGCCGCTCGTCGACGAAGTCGACGCGACCGGCCTCGAGAACGGGCTCCACCGAGTCTCCCATCACGTCGCCCAGCTGCTTCTCCGGATTCGCCGACCAGTACTCGTACTCGACCCGGTTCCACAGGTAGCGCGCATTCGCGAAGGTCGGGACCCAGCGTCCGTTCTCGAGCCGGGTGTTCCAGCCGACGTGGTCGACGTGCAGATGGGTGCAGAGCACCGTGTCGATGGCCGGCGCCGGGTGCCCGGCCTCCTCGAGGTCGCGAAGGAAGCTGCCCTGGCGGCGATCCCAGGCCTTCATGGGACGCACCTTGTCGTTGCCGACGCAGGTGTCGACGAGGATCCTGCGGCCCTCGGACTCGACCAGCAGCGAGTGGATGCTGAGCACGGGGTCACCCGTCTCCGCCACGAAGTGGGGGCGCAGCCACGGGATCGCTTCGAGCGCCTCGTTCGTCGCCTTCGGCAGGAGCCAGGTGGCCGAGCTGGCCATCTCGATCTCGACGAACTTGGTGATCGTGACGTCGCCGATCTTCCACTGCTGCATGGCAACCTCCGCCGGCCCCGCCGGGCCGACCTCAAGCGAGATGGGTGGGGATCGGAGCGGAGTCTGCCGTCTCCATCAGCCGCCGCGCCAGTCGCTCGCTGAGCTCCGCCCGGAGGGAGCGCCCCTCGGGCTTGGCGAAGAGATTGTCCATCTCGTGCGGGTCCCGGGCCAGATCGAAGAGCTCGCCGTGGTCGGATCCGCGGTAGAGGGTGAGGCGCGCATCCCGCGTGATCAGCGTCCGCATCCGCAGCGGCTGGCCGAGGCGCGCCATGTCGAAGATCTCGTCCTCTTCGACCACCAGGTCGTCCCGGACGCCGTCGCCCCCCTCGAGCAGCGGCACCAGGCTGTGGCCCTGCATGCCGTGGTACGCCTCGCAGCCGGCGAGCTCGAGGAGCGTCTGCGCGAGGTCCAGCGAGCCCGCGAGCTCCGAGCAGACGCCCGCCTGCCCGCCCGGGCGGTGGATCAGGAGCGGGACGCGGGTGCAGCCCTCGTAGTGCATGCCGGCCTTCAGCATCATTCCGTGATCGCCGAACATGTCGCCGTGGTCGCTGGTGAAGACGATCACCGTGTCCTCGGCACGGCCGGTCCGCTCGAGACAGGCGAGGATGCGACCGACGCCCTCGTCGATCATCGAGATCATGCCGAACTCGGCGGCCATGGCGTGGCGCACCTGGGCCTCCGTCGGGGCAAAGGGATCGACGAAGGCCCGCTGGCTGCCGCGGAACTTCAGGCGGTAGCGGTAGAAGTCCATCGAATCGGTGTGCGGATCCGCGAAGGTCTCGGGGACCGGCATCGCGTCCGGGTCATACATCTCGTAGAAGCGGCCGGGCGGGGTGAAGGGGTGGTGCGGGTCCGGGTAGGAGCACCACAGGAAGAAGGGCTGGTCCGCGCCCTCCTGCTCCTCGAGCCAGCGGATGCTCTGGTCGGTGACATAGGAGGTCGGGTAGAGCTCCTCGGGAATCGCCGTCTGATAGACCTGCCACCAGTCTTCGTAGCGCTGCTTCGCCTGCCCCGGGCCCTGCAGCGCGGTCGGGTCCACACCCTGCTCGAGCAGCCACTGGTAGTAGTGACCGCTGCACAGATCCGAGTGGTTCACCGTGAGATCGACGTGCTCGAAGCCGTAGAAGTCGGCCGGCATCTCGACGCGCTCGTGGCGGTGCCGCTCGCCGTCCTCGTAGGCGTCCCAGCCCTTCGGCCATTCGGAGCGCCTGGCATCCCGCTCCGACGGGAAGAAGCGCGAGATCAGGTCGGCCGCCTGCCCCATGTTCTGCAGGTGCGACTTGCCGATCGAGGCGGTGCGGAAGCCCTGGTCGCGCAGCACCCGGACGAAGGTCTCGCTGCCCCAGTCGAGGGGGATGCCGTTGTAGCGCGTGCCGTGCACCGAAGGCTGGCGGCCGGTCAGGATCGTGGACCGGTTCGGCATGCAGATCGGGTTGGCCACATGGGCCCGATCGAAGCGCATCGATCGGGACGCCAGAGCGTCCAGGTTCGGGGTCTTCACGATCCCGCTGCCGCCGAAGCCGGTGTGGTCCGGGCGGTGCTGGTCCGTGATCAGGAACAGGAAGCTCGGCGCCGCTCTCACTGCATCTTGCGGTACATCGCGACCACGGCGGCGCCGCCCAGGCCCAGGTTGTGCTGGAGGGCGACCTTGGCGCCGTCCACCTGGCGGGCCTCGGCCTCGCCGCGCAGCTGCCACGAAAGCTCGGCGCACTGCGCGAGGCCGGTGGCGCCGAGCGGATGGCCCTTGGAGATCAGGCCGCCGGACGGGTTCACGACGACCTTGCCGCCGTAGGTCTGCGCACCCTCGTCCACGAACTGCCCGCCCTTGCCCTCTTCGCACAGGCCGAGGGCCTCGTAGGTGATCAGCTCGTTGCAGCTGAAGCAGTCGTGCAGCTCGACTACGTCCACGTCCTCCGGGCCGAGGCCCGACTGCTCGTAGACCTTCTGGGCCGCGGCCTTCGTGAGGTCGGAGCCGACCATCTTGATCATCGACTTCTCGTCGAAGGTGCTCGCGAAGTCCGTCGCCATGTGCTGCCCCATGATCTCGACGGCCTGGGACTCGAGGCCGTGCTTCCGCACGAAGTCCTCGCTGGCGACGATGGCCGCGGCGCCGCCGTCCGAGGTCGGGCAGCACTGCAGCTTGGTGAGCGGTCCGTAGACCTTCGGGGCCTCGAGGATCTGCTCGAGGCTGTACTCGTCGCGGAACTGCGAGTACGGGTTGTTCACGGAGTGCTTGTGGTTCTTCCAGCCGATCTTGGCGAACTGCTCGGCCGTCGTGCCGTATCGCTCCATGTGCTCGAGGCCGGCATTGCCGAACATCTGGGGCGCCGCGGGCGCCTTTGCGTCGAAGCCCCGCTCCTCGACCATGAGCTTGAAGTGCTTGTCCATCGGCGTCGTGCGGTCGGTGTACTTGATGCCGAGCGAGCCCTTCTCCATCTTCTCGAAGCCCAGCGCCATCGTGCACTCGGCCAGGCCGCCCTCGATGAACTGCTTGGCCATGAAGAGCGCCGTGGAGCCCGTCGAGCAGTTGTTGTTCACGTTGTAGATGGGGATGCCGGTGGTGCCGAGCTCGTAGAACGCGCGCTGGCCGCAGGTGGAGTCACCCGCGCAGTAGCCCACGGCCGCCTGCTCGATGTCGTCGATCGAGAGTCCGGCGTCGGCCAGGGCCTTCTGCCCGGCCTCCCGGCCCATGTCCGGGTAGTCCCATTCCTTGGACCCGGGCTTCTCGAACTTGGTCATGCCGACACCGACGACGAACGCTCTGCGACCCATGGAGGGCTCCTTCCGACAGGGAGAGAAAGACGAAGGCCGCCGACGATAGCGACCCCCCGCCCCCCCCGCCGCGCATGTTGACGAAGGGGTCGGGTCTCTCGGTCAACATCGCGGCGCGGCAGTCTTCGGACGCGAGGTCGCCGCTCGCGGACCGGGTCTTCGGGCGGCCGCGGCTCAGTCTGCCGGGGCGGGGGGATGCTCCTCGCGCCAGCGCTTCATGCTGCCCTCGAGGAGGCGCAGGTTCCCGAAGCCGGCGTCGCGCAGGACCTCCAGGGCGCGAGTCGCGCGGCGGCCGCTCTCGCAGTAGGCGATGACACCCCGCGACTTGAAGGCCTCGAGCTCGTCGACGCGATCGGGCAGCTCCTGGATCGGGATCTGCAGCGCCCCCGGCACGTGGCCGCCGGCGAACTCCTCGTCGGTCCGGACGTCGAGCAACAGCGGCGGCTCTGGTACGCCGAGCGCGGCGG
This sequence comes from Deltaproteobacteria bacterium, assembly GCA_029261775.1. Lineage (GTDB taxonomy): Bacteria > Myxococcota_A > UBA9160 > UBA9160 > UBA6930. The sequence continues at coordinate 34,603 of JAJDAR010000038.1, forward strand.
CGAGCTCCGCGGGGGCGACCTTGGCGAAGTCGTCCGCCAGGGTCGGTGTCGAGAAGAGGAGAGCTGCGAGGAGCACGGCGACGAACGGACGGACGTGTACCATGGCGAGAGGATACCGCTCGAAGGAGACTGTGTGCCCTCGATCTTCACCCGGATCCTCCAAGGCGAGCTGCCGGGCCGCTTCGTGTGGCGCGACGATCGCGCCGCCGCCTTCCTCACGATCGCGCCGCTCCGCACCGGCCACACCCTGGTCGTGCCGATCGAGGAGGTCGACCATTGGCTCGATCTCTCCCCCGATCTCCTCCAGCACCTCACCGAGGTCGCGCACAAGGTCGGCCAGGGTGTGCAGGACGCCTTCCAGCCCTTGAAAGTGGGCATGATGATCGCCGGGCTCGAGGTCTCGCACGTCCACCTGCACCTGGTGCCGATCCACGAGCTGCGGGATCTGGACTTCTCGCGGGCCGATGCCAACCCGGACCCGAAGGAGCTCGACGAGGCGGCGGAGCGCCTGCGCGATGCATTGCGAAAGCGCGGGCACGCGGAGGTCGCGAACGCCTGATCGCCGGACGGCGCGGCCCTAGTCGATGTAGCCCATCGAGCGCAGCCGCTCCTTCAAGACCTCGTCGCCCAGCGCGGGACCGGTCGGCCGGGCCAGGCGCGGGATCTCCTCCGCCCGAAGGCGACGCAGCGGATGGCGTGCGTGCCAGTCGGGCGCGAGCCAGTCCTCGCGCAACTCTCCCTCGAGATCGTCCGGCAGGCCCGCGCCGGCGAGGTGCAGGAAGAGCGGTGCGACGTCCAGGACCGAGAGGGACTGTCGCTCGGCGACGGGCCGGATCGCCCCGCCCGCGGCGACGAACACGCCCGTCGGGTGATGGTTGCCCGTGAACCCGTCGCCGTAGACGACCTCGGTCGCGGGGACGCGCCGCGTGCCCAGCTGGATCGCCCCGTCGGGCCAGGCCGCCTCCCACGCCTCGTCTTCCGGGATCAGCACGAGGTAGGCGTGGGCGTCCCCCTCGAAGCGCGCCGAGAACAGCCAGTCGGCGAGCTTGCGGTAGGCCCACTGGCGCGCCCGCTCGAGGAAGCTGCGCTCGGCCCCTTCCGGCCGCGGGGCGGCGTCGAGGGTCACGACGTTGAAGAGAGCGGCCCCGGCCTCGTTGCTCGCGCCCTGGTAGAAGTCGACCAGCCGTTGGAGCAACGCCTCCTGCGGGGCGAACGCACCCGCCTCGACGCGCACGACCGGAAAGCCGAACTGTCCCGCGAGCACGAAGGCCTCGCGCCCGGGCACCAGACCTGCGTGGGCGAGCTCCGCCTCCCAGTGGAAGGACCAGCGGCGCTGGAAGCCGTCGTGGGCCTCGAAGCCGTGATCCGAGGCGATCAGCATCGTCGCGCCCTCGGGGAGCGAGTCCGCGATCTCGCCCAGCGCCACGTCCAGCGCCCGGTAGCCGCGGACCACGGCTCCCTGGAACTCCGGCTCGAGCCCGCGCCCCGCCAGATCCTCGGGGTCGAAGCCCTCCGGATAGGTGTCCGCCCAGAAGCGATGCGAGAGCGCGTCGATCAGATAGAAGGTCAGCGCGCCCGCGTCGAGCTCGAAGCTCCCGGTCAGCGCCCGCCAGCGCACGGGCTTCTCGGCCGCCTCCGCGAGGGACGCCTCGAAGTACGCCCGGCGACTCGACAGATCCCGGTTCGAGTAGACGTAGGGAGCCACGCCCGCGCGCGCAAAGACATCCGTCGGATGGACCCGCTCGTCGCGTCGCAGCCACCCCGGGATCACGAAGCCGCCCGGCAGGCTCTGGGGTGGCCAGCTCACGAGCCAGTCGTACACACCCACGCGCAGACCCTGGGCAGCCATCCGCTCGAATACCGTCGGTACGGCGACCGTGCGCGCGTCGGCGTAGAAGTTCAGGACGCCATGGGCTGCCGGGGCACGCCCCGTCGCGACCGAGCTCCACACCACCGGCGAGATCACCGGTTCGACCGTGGCCAGGTCGGCGTGCACACCCTCGGCGAGGAGCGCCGCGAGCCGGGGCATCCGGCCGTCCCGGAGGAGCGGATCGATCGCATTCCACGAGGCGCCGTCCACGCCGACCAGCACGACTCGCGGCTCGGCGTGCACGGCCAGAGAGGGAAGCTGGAGGGCGAGGACCACGACGGCGATCAGCCAGGACGAGGCCGCCGCCCCGCGCCCTCGCGGCCCGGCCGGGACCGAACGGCTCTGCCGGTTCGGCAGCCCAGGCGTGCAATGCAACGAACGTCCCCCCTTCCGGGTCCCCCGATCTGGGCTTCCGGACCCGCTTTCCGGAGGGCGTAGACTAGGGCCCGCACTGCGTGGAGGACCAGTCCCGTGCGCGGCGATGACGTGGACGCGTGCTGGTGGCTGCTGGGGACGCGCGCGCGATTGGACGGCCCGCGCGCGGTCGTCTACATCTCGGCGGGCGCTCCGGTCCCGCCGGAGGCGTGGCCGGGGGATTCCGTTGAAGCGCATCGTCGTCGCAGGGGCTTCGCTCGCAGGGCTTCGGGCCCTCGAGGCGCTGCGCGCGGAGGGCTTCGACGGCGAGCTGATCGCGATCGGGGACGAGCCCGAGCTGCCCTACGACCGGCCGCCGCTCTCGAAGCAGTTCCTCACCGGGGACTGGGACGAGGAGCGCATCCGGCTGCGGCGACAAGGGGTGGAAGATCTCGACGTCACCTGGCACCTCGGCGAACGCGCGTCGGCCCTGCTGCCGGACGAGCGCAAGGTCCAGCTCGCCTCCGGAGAGACGATCGCATGGGACGCGCTGCTGATCGCGACCGGCAGCATGGCCCGCGAGCTGCCCTTCGGCGCGGGCCTGGCCGGCGTCCAGGTGCTGCGCAGCCTGGCGGACGCCCGCGCCCTTCGCGAGAGCCTGGGCTCCGGACCGCGCGTGGCGGTGATCGGCGCGGGCTTCATCGGGATGGAGGTGGCCGCATCCTGCCGCCAGCGCGGGCTCGACGTGACGGTGATCGAGCCGCTCGCCGCTCCCCTGATCCGCGGCCTGGGGGAGGCGCTGGGCCGCCACGTGGCCGATCGCTTTCGCGCCGAAGGCGTCGACCTGCGTCTGGGCGCCGGAGTGGAGGGCTTCGACGGGGAGGGCCGGGTCGAAGCCGTGCGTCTCACGGACGGCAAGAGGCTCCCGGCCGACGTGGTCGTCGTCGGCATCGGAGTCCGGCCCGCCACCGATTGGCTCGCGGGCTCCGGCCTCGACGTCCGGGACGGAGTCGCCTGCGACGGCGCGGGGGCGACGGCCAGCGAGGGCGTGTTCGCGGCGGGGGACGTGGCACGCTGGGCCGCGCCCGACGGCACGCCGGGGCGCCGCTACGAACACTGGACCCACGCGGTCGAGCAGGGCGTGCACGCGGCACGCCGGATCCTTCACGGCGAGTCCGCCGGTACCCTCGACGTGGTTCCCTACGTCTGGAGTGACCAGTTCGACCTGCGGATCGCCATCGCCGGCGAGCCTTCGGCCGGGGACGACTCCTTCCTGTGCCACGGCTCGCTCGAGGAGGGCCGTTTCCTCGTGCTCTTCGGACACGAGGATCGACTCTGCGGCGCGGTCTCCTTCGGTCGTCCCCGACAGCTGCATGCCGTCCGGCGCCGCATCGCCGAGGGCGCGCTGTTCTCCGACGTAGTGGCGGAGAACGCGTAGTGGCCGAGAACGTGACGGAGAGCGGGTAGGGCGTGGGCTTCGATGCGGCGCGGCGATCCCGAGCGCGAACGGCCTCCAGGCCCGAGCGCGCGGCCAGGCGGATCGGAGTCTGCGTCGCGCTCTGCCTGACCTGCGGCTGGCTGACCGCAGCGCCGGAGCCGGCCGTCGCGGCCGAAGTGATCTGGCTCTCCTTCGACGGCGTGCGCCACGACGCGCTTGCGGCCGGCGGCCTTCCGGCACTCGGGCGGATGGCGCGGGAGGGCGGCGTTGCGCAGGCGCTCGTGCCCGTGTTTCCGTCGAGCACCTTCGTCAATCACGTCACCCAGGCCACCGGCACCCATCCCGATCGGCACGGGATCGTCGGCAATCGCTTCTTCGATCCCGAGCTGGGCCTGTTCGACTACGGCAACGATGCGCGCTTCCTGGATGCCGAGCCGCTCTGGGCGGCGGCGGAGCGCCAGGGCGTGCGCGCGGCCACGTTCTTCTGGGTCGGATCCGAGACGCCCTGGCGAGGTGTGGCGGCCAGCGATCGGATGACGCCCTTCGACGGTGCGCTCGGCGAGGCGACCAAGGTCGACCGGATCCTGGCCTGGCTGGACCGCCCTGCGCACGAGAGGCCGCGCCTGATCATGAGCTGGTGGCATGGTGCGGACTCCGCCGGCCACCGCCACGGACCCGGTTCCCCGGAGAGCCTGGCGCAGCTGCAAACCCAGGACCTTCAGCTGGGACGATTGCTCGAGGGGCTCGATGCGCGCGATTTCTTCGCACACGGGACCTTGATCGTGACGAGCGATCACGGCATGACCCGTGCGGACGAGGTCGTCGACGCCGGGGTCGTGCTGCGGCGGGCGGGGGTGCGCGCCCGGGTCATCCACGGCACGGCGTTCGCCCATGTGCACCTGCAACACCCCGACCAGGCCGACGCGGCGCTGCGCGCGTTCGAGGACGTGCCCCACGTCCGTGCCCTGCCTCTCTCCGCCGTGCCCTCGGCCCTTCGCTACCACCACCCGACCCGGGTGGGGCAGATCCTGTTGGTGGCCGAGCCTCCGGTGCGGCTGGGCGGCGGACGCCGCCGCGCCCAGGAGTTCCTGCGCAAGCTCACCGCCGGGGGAGCCGGCGGCGCTCACGGTTACGACCCGGCCCACCACCCGGACATGCACGGTGTGCTGCTCGCGCTCGGGCGCGGCGCGGCCCCGGGGGCCCGCTGGGGCCCGGTGCGCGCCATCGATCTGGCCGCCACGGTTGCCCGGCTGCTCGCGATCGCGCCGCCCGGCTCCTCGGAGGGCGAGCCGCTGCCAGGTCTCGCACCCCCGCGCGCCGCCGCTCCGGTGCCCGAAGCGGCTGGGATCAGGGCAGCCCCCGACGCAGCCCCCGCTCCGTGAACCGGTCCGGGTCGAGCTGCGTCTGGTAGTCGACCTCCCTGGACCGGAACACCGTGCGGTGACCGGTCTGGTGGTTGCGCACCTCGAGCACGTGCACCGTCCAGATGCCGTTCACCTCGCGAAACTCCGAGAGCAGGGCCGTCTTCTTGTGACGGAGCGCGACGTCGTCGTACACGACCTTGCGGGCGATCCACATCGCCGGATCGATCCAGTAGGTGATGCGACCGTAGCCGACCGCGCGCGCGATCTCCGCGTCGAGCGGAGTGGCCTCGAGCACGAGGCAGACGGTGTCGTCGCAGGCCTCCTCCCGCAGGGTCTTCCAGGTGTAGTCGCTGCGGGTGACCCGCGTCTCGTTCTTCATGTCCTCGTAGCTCATGTCCGTGCCGAGGAAGTTCTTGCCGCGATCCCGCGCGGCGATGCGTCGGACCTTGCGCAGGGCGGGGAGGTAGAGCCACTGGTCGTCCTCCCGTCCGACCTCGGAGTGGTCGTGAACCAGGAAAGCCGTGTCCTCGACGGTCTTCGGGGAGAGGTAGTAGAAGGCCAGGCGCTTCTCCTCGCCGAACCAACGACGCAGCACACGCGCGCTGCGCACGCGCTTGCTGCCGCGCTTGTCGATGAGCTCCATTTCGAGGGTCCGACTCATCGATTCGCCGTCGTCTCGGGCGTTGATCCGACGGGCGATCTCGTCGCCGGCGGGCAGCTCTGCGGTGGCCGGCGCTCCCGCGAGGAGAGCGAACGCGGCCAGCGTTCCGAGCAGCCTGCGACTTCGCATGATCAGAAACCCCACTCGAAGCCCAGGGTCGCACGATCCCGGCCGTCGAACTCGCCGAAGACCCCGTCTCCGCGACCGTAGAAGATGTCGGCGCCCACCCACACCGAAAGCCCCGTGCGCCACTCGTAGGTGAGCTTCGGGCGCACGAGACCGTCGCCGTCGTTCAGGTTGTGGATCCAGATCGCCTCTGCCCGAAGCCGCTCGTTCATGAGCTCGTGTCGTGCGAGCAGCGTCAGGTTCGTGTCGAGACGGTCTCGGAGCCAGCCGGGTCGGTCGCGCAGGAGCAGGCTCTGGAAGACCTGGAACGAGACCAGGCTGTCCCGGAAGCCGAACCAGTCGAGGCCCAACACGTAGCCGAGCTCGCCGGTGCGCCCCACGAGATCCCGATCCCCCGGGTCGTCGACCGAGAGCCGACGGTCGCTCGACCAGCCGAGCTCGGCCCGGACGGTGAGGTCGCCGAACGCCGAGCTCGCCGTGCCCCCGAGGAGGTGGGTCCGGTGATGGCGGGGGGTGAAGCGAACCAGCCCGTCGCCGCGCCGCTCGGCCTCGAGCACGGGGCGATCGTCGTAGTGGAAGAGGTAGTTCAGGCTCAGGTCGAAGCCGGAGACGAAGAGCTGGAGGCGCGCGCCCACATCTCCGTCGGCGAGCAGCCGGCGCGGACGTCGGGTCGGCTCGACCCGCGTCACGAGGCCCGGGACGCTCGGCGGCTGGAAGCGGGGCGCCGTGAGGGCGTAGGTCGCGCCGGGTTCCGGCAGCTCGTGGAAGCTCGGGTCCGGAATCCAGAGGAGCTCGAGCTGGGCCTCTCCGATCGGAACCTCTGCCCGCAGCGTCCAGAGCGGAATCCGGGAATCGTCGAAGTCATCCAGGATGAACTCCCGAAAATCCTGGGGATTGACGACGTCGAGGACCTTGAGCCCGTCGGCCTGACCCCAGACGATCTGCTGCTTGCCGAAGGTCAGCCAGGTACGACCCCATTCGGCTTCGACGAAGAGCTCGCGCAGCTCGAAGTCGGCGGCATCGCCCGCGAAGCCGCGGCGCGAGAGCGAGGAGACCTCGACCGGATGGGGATGGCCCGGCTCGAGGCGATCGTAGGCGTCGAGCCGGACACGGCCGGTGGCGTGCAGCCGGGCGGTCGGTGACGGTGACCAGTCCAGCTCCGGCTGGACGACGAGCTCGAGCTTCTGGGCTCGGGTGTTCCGGAAGCCGACGGCCCACTCGGCTTCGACGGTGCCCGATGCGCGGGGCGGCTCGACTCCCGCCGACGGGCCGGGCAGGGCGAGCGCCGTCGCCAAGGTCACCAGCGCGCCCGTTCCCAGCCCGCGCAGACCATGGCCCGCCGCCCGGAGCCCCATCACCCAGCTTCCCCCAACCGGTCCGGTTCCATGTCGGTCCGGTTCGATGTCGTCCGGTCCCGTTCCCGCCGCGTGGGGAGCATACCGGCCGGCCGCCAGGCGGCCGAGTGGCGGTGCAGGCCTCAGGAGGGATCGGTGGGAGGGGCAGCCCGGCGCACCTGGCGCAGCGCCGACACGCTCGAGAGCGTCGAGACCGCGTAGGGGACGAGGACCGTCAAGCCCATCTTGAACGAGCGCAGGCCGTCGATCTCGCCGCGCAGCAGGGCATCGCCGTGGTTGATCGTGATCAGGATGGCCCCGACCACGACCGCATAGCCCAGCGCCCTCCGCACGACGCGACCCGACGAGGCGAGCTCGAACCATTCGGCCATGGGGCGAGCGTGGCACACGGATCGCGGCGACGCCGCGACCCGACGCGTCGATGGATGTCCCACGCCCGTCAGAGGCTTGCCGGGGGGAGCGAAGGCCGATCGCCCCAGGCTTCGCCACGCAGCTCCGCACCCGTCGCCATCTCCACGATGCGGCGGACATCGTGACAACCTTCGACCCAGGCGTGGAACGCATCGCGCTGGGACTCGTCCAACGTGTACCAGAGATTGGTCACGTAGACGGTGTGGAGGTCGGGGAGGAGCGAGAAGACCAGCTGCGGCAGGGCCTCGGCCGCCGAGACGGGACACGCCTCCGAGAGCCGCCGCGGAGGTCCATTGGAGGGACGCAGCTTTCCGGCGAGCTCGTCGAGGTAGGCACCGACCCGTTTCGGCGCCTCGAGATCGGCCGTCGATGCGTCGGAGCGGATCCAACCCTCCACGCCGTCGTCGCTGCGCACCCTCTTCCAGCCGCCCTGCACCGCGAAGACCTCCACCTGTCGACCGGCGGGCACCCGTCCGACGACGGGCTCGTCCTCGCCCGGGCGGTCGTGGATGCGGGTGGCGGGGCGCAGCACGAGCTCCCGGCGCAGCCCCGCAGGCCCCACGGGATCGGTGCCCCCGCGCCAGTCGAGGGCTTCGGGGCGTTCGGTCGGCTCCCACGCCTCCGCGGCCCACCAGGCGCCCCAGCGGCCGGTCGTCTCGCGGAGCGCCGTGGCCCCTCCGACGACGCATCGGCACTCGGTGTAGAGGTGGGAGGCGGGGAAGACGACCTCGGCGATCCGGTCGCTTCCCGCGGCGAGCCTGCCGAGCCCGTCCACCGCGTTGAGGAGCAAGGCGCGGTCGGTTCCCGGTTCGAAGGCACCGCACTGCAGATCATCGAGCTCGATCTCGGCGGCGCCTACCGTGACCCGCACGCGGGCGACCCGCAGGTCGGCACCCCCGTCGTGCCGGTCACACGAGAGCACCTGCACCTCGGCCCGCCCCGCGAGGCTCGGAGGCAACACGGTCTCGACGCCATGGCCGGGCGCCGCGAGCAGCACCAGCCACAGGGCCGCGATCGGGACGACGGGTCGAACGCGCACGGGCACTCCCTTGAGACGCTCCTGGACCGGACCGGGTTCGAGGCGGCCGGCCGCCCGGCCGCGCCCACTGTGCGCGGCGCACGGGCGGCCTCCTGCGGAACGTTACCCTCTGATGATGCCGGGCGATCCGACCCATTTTCACGACGGCCTCCGGCGGCTGCTGATGCGGGGGGATCTGGCCTCGAAGCTCGCGCCGCTCCCGCCTTTCGCGTGGGACCCGGACGTCGAGCGCGCCGCGCCCACACAGCCCGCTCGCGACCCGGGTCTCGAGATGGGCCCCGGCGCCGCGCCTCTGCCTCGTCCCGGAGCTCTCGAAGAGCCGTCCGCGCGCGCCTTGTGCCTCGCCCGCTTCGCCCATCACGAGCTGCAGGCCGTCGAGCTGTTCGCCTTTGCGCTGCTTCGCTGGCCCGATCTGGACCCGGGCCTGCAACGCGGCCTGCTCGGGATCCTGGCCGATGAACAGCGCCATGCGGCCGGCTACCTGGAGCGTCTCGAAGCGCATGGGGCCCGCTTCGCGCAGTTCGCACCCCACTCCGACTACTTCTGGCGGCACGCACCCGCCCTGGACCGCCCGGCCGCCTTCTTGGCAGCCATGGGTCTGACCCTGGAGCAGGCGAACCTGGACTTCACCCTGCTCTATCGCGACGCGTTCGCCGCGGCCGGCGACCTCGAGAGTGCGGCGCTCTGTCAGACCGTCCATGACGACGAGGTGCGCCACGTCGGCTTTGCCGCTCGCGCGCTTCGGCAGCTCGATCCGGAGCCGGAGGAGATCGCGCGCTACGAGCGGGCGGTTCCGTTCCCGCTCTCGGCCGCTCGCGCGAAGGGTCGGCGCTTCGAGCGCGCGCCTCGTGAGCGCGCGGGTCTGGGCGATGCGTTCATCGAGCACGTGCGGACGGCCCGCTCCTCGCAAGAGCGCGGAAAGCTCGACCCGTGAGCGGTACCGGAGGGCCGGCGCTCTTCGCGAACCTGGGTGCCGAGGAGGGAGCTGCGGCCGGGGCGGGCGATGCGGCGACCCTCGCCGTCGTCGAGGCCCTGTGGCGGGACCTCTTTGCGCAGCCCCCCGCGCTCGACTTCCTGGTCGGCGTCGAGGCCGCGGCGTGGTGCAACACCGACGACGCGCAGGCCTTCGCCGCCGAACGGGGCTGTGTGCTCTACGGCGCCTCGCCGGCCGCGACCCGCCGGGTCCACGACAAGGCCTTCGCGCTCGAGGTGGCCCGCGCCGAGCGCCTGCTTCCGGCGCCCTTCGACGGCGCCCGCGTCTTCGAGCCCGAAGAGCTGGCGGACGAGGCGTCCGCCCTGCGGGCGATCGCCGAGCGGACGCGGGAGGCGCCACCCGGCGCCCGCAGCTTCACCCTCAAGCCCCGCTTCGGCACGGCGGGACGCGGCCGCGTGGCACTGACCGCGGGCACCCTCGACGAGGCCGCGCTGCGCGGAGCCCTTCCGCGCCTCGCCGCGCGAGGCGGCGCCATCCTCGAGCCGTGGGTCGAGCGGGTTGCGGACTACTCGACGCAGCTGCGGATCGAGGGCGACGGCCAGGTCGTGCTGCTGGCCACCCTCGAGCAGCTCACGACCGGCTCCGGGCAGGTGCGTGGCCACCGCGGGCTCGTCGACTCTCGCGGTCGGCTCAGCGCCGGCTCGCAGCACGACGAGGCCCTCAAGGAGGGCGCTCTCGCCGTGGCCCTGGCGGCGGCGGCTGCCGGCTACCGGGGGCCCTGCGGTGTCGATGCCTTCGTCTACCGGGACGGCGAGGGCGAGGAGCGGCTGCGCTCGCTGGTCGAGTTCAATGCCCGCTTCACCGTCGGGTTGCTCGTGATGGGGCAGGTACGGCGCGCGATCCCGGAGATCCGGGCGACCCTGGGGCTGCGGCCCGGCGACCTCCGCGCCTTCGCCTTCGCCCTGTCTCCGAGGGTCGATGCGGGGGCGGAGAAACCAGCGGGGCTCTGCACCCTCCCTTCCCGGCCGGATGTTCCCGACGGGCCCGTTCTCGTCGCGGCTGCCACACCGGCCCTGCTCGACCGCTGGGTCGACGCTGCCTTCTGATAGGCCGGGTTTCTCCGACCGCGGCTTCGGCCCGTGCTACCTTGCCGCCCGCTCCGACGGTGGAGTGCCGCGAAAGGGGTGCCGATGCCCGATCCTCAGATGATTCTCGATGTGCTCCTCCGACCCGAGGTGGCGCTTCCGGTGCTCCTCGGCGGCATGCTGATCGCCTTCTGGATCGGACGGCGCACCAGCGAAGCCACCGTGCGCGTGGCCGAGCTCGAAGGTGCCCTCGCGGATGCCCGAACCGAGCGCGCAAAGGCCTCGGACGCACTCGGGGACTATCAGGGTCGCGTGACCGACCACTTCACCGAGACCTCGCGCAAGCTGCACGAGCTCACCCTGCAGTACCGCGCCGTCTACGATCACCTCGCGGAAGGCGCGAACCAGCTCTGCCCGGACGGCTTCGAAAAGCTGGAGGGTGGACTGGGTCTGGACTCGTTGCCCGAGGAGAGCCTGACCCGGCCCGCCGACGATCTCGCGCCCGAGCTCGAGACCGATCTGGACGACGCAACGCCCCAGCCCCTGGACCCGCCGGCCGACGTCTCGGCCAGCGAGCTCGGCTCGGACGCGGAGCGAGCCGCCGACGAGGCGCCGCGAACCGGCTGATCCCAGCACCCGTCCCGTCGTCCAACCGGCTGATCCCAGCACCCGCTCAGTCGTCGGAGAAAGTCAGCTCCCGCGCCGGCACGAGGTTGAGCGACTCGCTCTTCGGGTCGAACAGGATCACGGCCTCGCCGCGCTCGAGCTGCGCGAGGACGTTCTCGACTTTCTCGTCGAAGCTGCGCTCGCGCTCGCCGTAGTCGGTGCCCTCGCGGCCCACGAAGGACTCGGCCACCGCGCGAAGCGTCCCCGCCTCGAGGTCGTCGGGGTCGATCCGCACGGGTTGGTTCGCGTCGTCCACCGACGGATCCTCTACCTTGGCCCGCATGCGCGCAACTCTCCCGATCCGTGGCTCGATCCCGTTCTGGCTCCCCTGCATGGTCGCCCTGGCCCTGGCATCGGCGGCGCCCGCCGAGGAGGAACCGCTCGCCATCGGGGAGCGGCTGGGGCCGATCTCGCTCGAGGATCAGCACGGCGACACCCATACGATCGACGAGTCGGTTCGTCTGGTGTTGTTCAGCCGCGACATGGAGGGTGGCGAGATCCTGAAGACCGCGGTCGCGGATCAGGGCGCCCCCGATCTGCTCAGGCTCGGGGCGGCCTACGTGGCCGACATCCATCGCATGCCGGGTCTGGTGGCGCGATTCATCGCGGTCCCGCGGATGCGGGATCGGCCCTATCCGATCCTCCTCGACCGGGACGGCCGGGCCAGCTCCCGTCTGCCCGACGCGGAGGGAAGGGCGACCGTCCTGGTGCTCGACCGGCTGACCCTGACCGGCGTGCACCACTTCGACGACGTCGGCGCGCTGCGGCGCCATCTCGGTCTCGATCCCGAAGGCGAAGAGCCCGCCCCGGCCGATCCCGCGCCCTGAAGCTCAGCCGGCCGGATGGACCGCCGGCCAGACCAGCGCATCGAGCACGAAGGTCTGGATCGCGAAGACGATGGCCGCCAGCACCACGCCCGGCCCCGCACGCTCGGGTCGCACGGCGACGAGCGAGGCCACCAGGGCGAGCGATGCGAGCCCGACGACCCAGAGAACCGCGCGGATGGCCAGCCAGAGGCTGCGATCGCCCGGGTGGTCGGCCAGCGCGAAGCAGAGCGGCATCCAGAGGGCCGACCCCAGCAGGATGGCGCCATACAAGACCGGAAACAGGCCGTAGCCGAACGGACCGACGCGGGTCCTAGCGGGATCCAGGCGGAACACGACGAAATGGCTGAAGGCCAGGAAGCCCGCGGCCGCCAACGGCATCCAGGCGGTGTACGCCCCGCGCCAGGCCTCCGGCACCCCGCCCCACAGCAGCCCGACGTCGTCGGGGCGGAACACGAAGCCGTACCCGTAGCTGGCCAGCACGGCCGGGCCGCCGATCAGGATCGAGGCCACCAGAAGTGTGCGAGACGTCACGCCCGGACCCTAACCGAGCGCCCCGTCGCGTCTCCTCCAACCACGACGGGCGCCCGAACGGGGCTCATGGGTTGACAGGGCCTCTCACAGCGTGTGCCTTTACCATCTGTCGTGCAGATACTGGGGGGAAGAGGATGCAGTGCGGTAGGTGGGGAAACGGAGCGAGACGTGGTGCCGAGGCCCCGGTCCACGAGCCGACCGGCAGGGCGATCCGGAGCCGGGTCCTGCCTTGGCTGGCAGCGGGCGTCCTCGGGCTGCTGTGTCTCGTGCTGCCGGCGGGCGCCGCGCCGATCCTCGACCAGGATTCCACCGGCCAGCCGGCCGGGGATCTGTGGGACGACAACGACTCGACCCTCTACCAGGTCTTCACGGTCGGCCAGACCGGCACCCTCGACTCGATCCAGATCGATCTGCGGGTCATGCCCGACACGGGGTTCCAGTTCCAGGTCGGTGCCGTGGATCCCGCCTTCGATCCGATCAGCTCGCCGAGCCTGGTCCTCGGCACCTTCGGCAGCGTGTTCGTGGCGGCATCGACGCCCATCGGAGTGGTGCTGATCGACCTCTCGCTGCTCCAGGTCGAAGTCGACCCTGGGGATCGGCTGGCCTTCTTCGTCGAGCACGACGACGTCTTCTCCGTGGCGGGAGCGACCGACTATCCGGGTGGGGACGCCTTCTTCGACTGCGCCTCGTTCGACGACTGCATCGATCCGCTGGGTCCGCCCGACTCCGTCGCCGGCGGGACACCGATCTTTCCGGTGGTCGAGGCCGGCGTCGGTTCGCGACAGGTCGCCTTCCGCAGCTTCGTGCTCGTGCCCGAGCCCGCCCTGGCAGGTCTGCTGCTGCTGGCGGCGCTCGTCGGGAGGCGCGGCCGACGGGCCTGAGGGTCCGCGTCGTCAGCGCGCGCGCAGCCTCCGGAAGACCGACGCGGGGCTCGGGGCTTCGGCCTCCGGGGTCGCCTCGCCGAGCCTCTCGCCGATGCCGGCGCAGAGCGCATCGGCTTCGGCGATCCCGCGCGCGTCGAGCTCCACCGGCAGCAGCTTCTCGACCACCACCCGCATCTCGGCCCCCGAGACCTCGTGGGCCGCGAGCCCCGCCTCCTTCAAGGCGATGCGCAGCGTGCCGCGGGCCTGGAGCCGGTCGAGATCGGAGAGCTCCTCGAGATGGCGCGCGGCTTCTTCGAAGGCGGGTGAGCACGACGGTGCCACTCAGGTCGACTCGTAGCGGCGCAGGTACCAGCGCGGTGGGAAGAAGGTGATCCAGATGAGGGCGCCCGCCATGAGACCCAGCACGGCCTGGGCGAGGACGACGAGCGGGGGCAGGGTTCCCTGGCTGCCTGCCGCGATCGCACGAAGCAGGAACATCGAGAGCACGGCCGCCGTGGTCAGGCTCCAGAGGAAGAACACGTGGGCGTCGACCTCGCGGGCGAGCCCGACGCGGACCCGCCGCTGCATGCGGCCGAAGTACAGGAAGGATTCCACGAAGCACCAGGCGAACGCCGAGGTCCGGGCCCCGAATCCGAGCCAGTACCAGGCGCTGTGGCTCAGGGTCGCACGGTCGAAGCCGCCGGACGCGGCCTCGCCGACCAGGGAGACGGCAAGGGTCGCGAGCGCGGCGGCGAAGACCACACGCCCCAGGTGGCCGGCCGAACGGAACACCCGCCAGCTGAACCACCACAGACACGCGGCCCCCAGGTCGAGCGAGAGGATGCCCAGAACGAGCATCGCGGGGGCCGCTGCGGGCGCGACGAGGCCCTCGGCGGAAGCCAGCACGATCGGGACGTAGCCGAGCACGCCCCCCAGCAGGAAGGCCAACCCGATGGCTAGCTCGGGGGTCTGCCTCGTGCGGCGCGCCAGGCAGAGCAGCCGGATGCCGACGACCGTGCTGCTCAGCAGGAAGAAGGCGAGAGCGGTCAGGGAGAGGGCTTGCACGTCGATCGACCTGTTCTGCGCGAGGCGGTCCCGGTTGCCCCGGCGGCCACCCTCGACCGCTCTGACGGGCTCCAAGCGGCTCGTCGGTCGTCTGGTCGGCGCGCTTGAACGCCCGTTCGGCGACCGTACGGGTGGACGGGGCGGGGCGCGGGATTGCCTCTGGCGGACTCGGCCAGAAGCGTTCAGGATGGAAATTGGGGGAAGGGAGCCACCGTGTCCGACAAGGCGCAGGATCGCCCCGAGCCCTCCGACCGGGAGGCTCGGAGCTCACGATCGCGGGCGGGGCGCAGCGGGTGGGGACGCCTGGCGGCCGCCGTCCAGAACGGTCTCGAGATCGCGCGCTTTGGGGGGCTCGGAGAGCGAGAGCCCCAGCCCTTCGACGTCGTCGTCGAAGGAGAGCACCACCGGCTGCGACGCTACTACCCGGAGCGAGCGGCTGCGGATCGGCCCGCCGTCCTGCTCGTGCCGCCCCTCATGCTCACGGCCGAGGTCTGGGACGTCTCCCCGGAGTCGAGCGCGGTCGCGACCCTCGCCGAGAACGGTGCCGACCCGTGGGTGGTGGACTTCGGCTCCCCGGAGAGCGAAGAAGGTGGACTCGCACGCGATCTGACCGACCACGTGGTCGCGGTGAGCGACGCGGTGGAATCCGTCCGTCAGGCGACGGGCCGCGACGTCCACCTGATGGGCTACTCGCAGGGCGGCATGTTCGCCTATCAGGCCGCCGCCTATCGACGCTCGGAAGGCATCGCGTCGCTCGTCACGTTTGGAAGTCCGGTGGACATGCACAAGAGCCTGCCGGCCGGTCTCCCCGCCGACGTCGTCGTGGAAGCGATCGAGCGGCTGGGCAAGGTGCAGGCGTCACTCATGCCGTCCGGGATTCCCGCCTGGGCGACGCGGCTGGGCTTCCAGCTGATGGATCCCGTCAAGACGTTGCAGCAGCGGATCGACTTCGCGCGGCAGCTGGCGGACCGCGAGACGCTGCAGAAGCGCGACGGCATGCGTCGGTTCATGAATCGCGATGGATGGGTGGCCTTCCCCGGGCCGGCCCTGGCCGACGTCACCGAGCAGCTCGTCGCTCACAACCGCCTGCTCCAGGGCGGCTTCGTGATCGACGATCGCACGATCACCCTGGCCGATCTCACCGTTCCGATCCTGGCCTTCCTGGGCACGACCGACTCGATCGCGCCCCCGGCCGCGGTTCGCGCGATCGCCGCGGCGGCGCCCAGTGCCGCGACCTATCAGGTCAAGCTCCAGGCCGGTCACTTCGGCCTGGTGGTCGGCTCGCGGGCGTCGGAGATCACCTGGCCGACGGTGGCCGCGTGGATCCGCTGGTGTGACGAGGGTGGCGAGCGCCCGGAGATCGCGACCCGCCTCGAGGCCCGGCGGGACGCGAAGCCGGAACGCACCGCCATCGAGGATCTCGCCGTGGGCGCGAACATGGCCTGGGGCCTGGGCCGGGACCTGCTGGAGGGCGCGGCCGCGGCCCTTGGCGACCGCGCTGGGCTGCTCGGCCGGTTGGCCGAGGCCGTCGCGCCGCAGATGCCGCGGCTCGAAAGGTTGGCCGAGCTTCGCAGCGACACCCCGATCAGCCCCGGCAGCGTTCTGCAGGAGCGCGCCGACGATTCGGCCGAGGACACCTTCTTCCTGTTCGAGGGACGAGCCCATTCCTACGCGGCAGCGAACGTGCGAATCGACAACGTGGTGCGCGGCTTCCTGCACTGCGGGGCCCGGCACGGCCAGCACGTGGGCGTGCTGATGGCGACCCGCCCGAGTGCCGTCGCGGCGACCGTGGCGCTCTCGCGACTCGGCGCCGTCGCGGTGTTGCTGCGGCCCGACAGCGATCTGGCGAGCCAGCTCGCACTCGCGCCCGTGGATCACCTGCTCTCCGACCCCGAGCACGCGGAGGCCGCGCGGGCCGCGTCCGAACGCGACGTGCTCGTGCTCGGAGGCGGAGGCGATCCGCGCGCGCTGGCGCCCGGCCTCATCGACATGGAGGCCATCGACCCGGAGCAGGTGCACGTGCCGGACTGGTACACACCGAACCCCGGACGGGCCGGGGAGCTGGCGTTGATCTTGATCACGGGCGACGGCGATCGCCTCTCGACGAGTCGGGTGAGCAACCGTCGCTTCGCCACCTCCGCCTACGGAACGGCGTCTGCCTGTGCGCTGACGGCACGCGACACGGTCTACTGTTGCTCGCCCACCCATCACGCGACGGGCATCCTGGTCTGCGTCGGGGGTGCGCTGGTCAGTGGCGCCCGCCTCGCGATGGCGAGCCGCTTCGAGGCCAGCCTCGACCCACAGGTCTTCTGGGAGGACGTGCGGCGCTACGGCGTCAACGTGGTGTTCTACAGCGGAGCCCTGCTGCGGGCGCTGGTCAACGCTCCCGATCGGCGGGAGGAGCGCCACCACCCCATCCGGCTGTTCGCCGGGAGCGGCATGCCCAAGAGCCTGTGGAAGCGGCTGACCCGGCGCTTCAAGCCGGCACGGGTCGTCGAGTTCTTCGCGTCGACCGAGGGCAACGCCGTGCTCGTAAACGTGACCGGAGAGAAGATCGGCTCCCTCGGGCGGCCCCTGCCGGGCGCCGCCGAGCTGGCCGTTGCGGCCTGGGACCTCCAGCAGGGCCGGTTGATCGAGGGCCGCAACGGCTTCGTCGGGCGCGCCGGCGAGAACGAGGTCGGACTGCTGGTCGCGAAGGTGGAGCCGGAGCGCGGCGAGGTTGCCGGTCGCCCGATGCGAGGCCTCTTCGAAGCTGGGGATGCCTGGCTCGACACGGGAGACCTGGTCCGCCGCGACGCGGCCGGGGACTACTGGTTGGTCGATCTGGTCGGCGACGTCATCCACGCGCGCACCGGCGCGATTGCAACCCTCGTCGTCGAGGACGTGATCACGACGGAGCTCGACTTCGTCGATCTCGTGGCCGTCTACGGTGTCCAGCTGCCGGGACAGACCCACGAGACGCCGGTGGCGGCGCTGACGTTGCGGCCCGGGGCGAAGCTCGATCCCGTGCGCTTGCGCCGCCGGGTCGAGCGACGGCTCTCGGAGCCCCAGCGTCCCGTCGTGGTGCGGGTCCTGGCCGAGCTGCCCTTGACCGCCGGCCATCGCGTGCGGAAGCGTCCGCTTCGCGAGCAGGGTCTCGGCCTCGACCAGGCCCAGGGCGAGTGCTTCTGGCTGGCGCCCGACTCCCGCGCCTACGAGCCGCTCGATCGCGAGGTCGAGGCCGCGTTGCGGGGCACGGGGGCGCCCTCCGCCGCGCCCGCCCCGAGTCTTCCCGAGGTGGAGACCCCGGCCGCGGCGGGCCCCGAGCCGGCGGAAACGCAAGACGGGGAAGGTTCCTAGCCCGGATTCCGCGAGCTGTCGTCGAGCGGCGGGAACCTGTCCCGCGCGGCATCGGTCTTCTCTGCTGGCGTTGCGCCAGGCCACCCTACGTCAGCCCGACCTGTCGGTCGGTCGGGTCGTTGGATCCCTCTCCTGCGCGCAGAGTCTTCGGGGACCACGTCTGCGTGGGCACGAGGCCAGACCTTCCGCTGCCACCGCGTTATCGCGCGGGTTTGCCTTACCGCGTACGGGTGAGGCGTGGGCCGAGGCGATCGGCCTAGCATGGTGCAGCAGCGTGCCGACGAAGGGGCCTCTCGTTCATGCCTGCGCCGTTCTTCCAGGTCGACAATCTGCTCTCGATCATCGAGCGTCTGCACGCGGAGCGGGACGGCGTCCAGACCCTGGTCGATCTGGCCAACGGGCTGAGCTCCGCCCTCGGTGGGGCCTACGTCGCCATCGCGCGATGGCACGAGCATCCCCTCGAGCGCGGTCCCCAGATCTCGACCGGTCACGACTCGCACTTCGACGAAGTCTATCTCGCCCACTACCCGGACCGGATTCCGTGGCGCGCCAAGGTCCACGAGCTCGCCGGCCGCTTCTTCGACGCCCGCGAGCACTTCGACGAGGCGACGGTCCGGAGCACCTCCTTCTACGCCGAGTTCATGGAGCCGCAGGGGTTCGCGCCCCTGGCGGTGATCGGAAGCCACCACGATCCGAACGAGGACGGTCCGGGCAGCGGCTGGGCCGTCTACGGGCGGCGCGACTTCCAGCCCGAGGAGACGCGATTCTGCAGGCGGCTCGATCCTCACCTGGCCCAGGCTGCGCGCAATGCAGGGGACCGTCTGGTCGTACAGCACCGGCTGGACCAGGTTCGCGAGCTTCTGGACGGCATTCCGGCGGGCATCGTCACGCTCGAATCGAACGGGGCCGTCGGTTGGATCAACCTGGTGGCGCGGCGGATCCTGGCCGCCGAGGACGGTTTGAGCCTCCGCGACGGACGCCTGGTCGCCGAGGACGAAGGCGCCGATGCGGCCCTCCGTGCAGCCCACCGGCAGCTGATCGAGGGCGAGCACACGGTGCGTTCCCTCATGGCGGGTCAGCAGACGCCTGCCCTCTCGATCGAGCGGCCCTCGGGGCGGCGGCCGCTGGGCCTGGTGTTCGTGGGTCGCCAGGAGACGCCCGTGATGGAGGACGGAGAGCCGATCGGAGTGATCGCGCTCTACGACCCCGAAATCCAGAGTGCCGAGACGCTCCCGCAACTGCGCCAGCTGTATGGCCTGACCGAGGCGGAAGCCAAGCTGGCGTCGGCCATCGCGGTCGGGGCGACGCCCCAGGAGTTCGCGGAAAAGACCGGCCGCTCCCTCGAGACGGTCCGCACCCAGCTGAAGGGCGCCTTCCGCAAGCTCGGCGTCTCGCGGCAGAGCGAGATGGTGCGGATGCTCGCCCCCCTGGTGCTCGCATCCGGGTCGGACGAGGCGCCCGATTCGGTGGAGCCCGATTGAGTCGCAGCGCCCACGCGTGCCTGCGAATCAAACACCGGCTCATCCCCGAGGACGATTCCCAGATCTGATCCGATCCACCGCGATCCCTCGCCGGAACCGATCTTCCGTGGTGTAGGATCGGAGTCGGGGGGATCCAGCATGCAGGCCAGGGCCACGGCTAGGTGTTGGGAGGTGGGGCAGGCTGCGCGCATCGTCGCCCGGCTGGTCCTTCCGCTTTCTCTCCTTGCGGTTGCGGCCCACGGCCAATCCGGCCCCGAGCTCGATCTCTACGCCCCCGAATCCGGGCAGGCCGTCGAATCGTACGCCGATGTGGTGGTCGTGCGCGGGCGGGTCGCGCCCTATACCAGCCGCGCCATGACCTCGGACTGGATGATCGTCATCGACTCGTCCGGCTCGACCTCGGACGCGAGCGGTGCGGACATCGACGGCGATGGAAGGGTGGGGCGCACCGCCTTCCTGCCCTCGCTCAACACCGACCACCAGGATTCCATCCTTCATGCGGAGGTCGCCGCTGCGCGCCAGCTGCTCGAGGTCCTCGACCCCGGACGGACGCGGGTCGGGCTGATCAGCTTCTCGGGCGGCGGCGAGGCCATCGCTCCGCGGGGGGACTCGATCCTGATGGGGCGTGGCGTGGCGCCTCCGGCCGTGCTGCACACCCCGCTCACCCGCGACTACCGCGAGGTCCAGGATGGGCTTCACGCCATCCTGCAGGAAGGCTCGCACGACAACACGGATTTCTCGGCGGCCCTCCGGCTCGCGGCGAAGAGCTTCGCCCCGGGCCCCGAGCCCACGCTGCGCTTCATCGCCTTCCTGACGGACGGCTACCCGACCGACGGCAGCTCGAAGGTCGCACCGTCCTTCGTCGTCGCGGCGGAGGCGGCGGCCATCGAGCTCGCAGAAGCCGGTGTCCAGGTCCACGTGCTCGCCTTGGGGCCGACGGCACTCTCCCGGCCTGCAGCGGCCACGGCGATCGCGCGGCGCACGGGCGGGAGCTTCAACCCCGTGCTCGATCTGGCACAGCTCGGCTCGGCCCTTCCCTTCCTGGTGCGCGACGCCGAGCGGACGGCCCGTGAGCAGGTCGCCGTCTACGTCTCGTCCGCCGATCGCGGACTGACGCGGGCGCAGGTGCTGCCCAACGGAACCTTCGTCGCCATGGCGCCGATCGAGCCCGGGATCAATCGCATCGAGATCCTTGCGGTCGCCGCCGACGGTGCCACGACCTCCGTCGAGCGCTCGATCGAGGTCTCGCTTCCGGAGATCGCCGCGGAGCCCGGCCCCCTGTTTCCCTAGAGCCCGGGCGGCACCTCGGCTCGCAGGCGCGGTATGCTCCGCGGCCCATCGAGGAGGTTTCCATGGGCAAGGCCGCCGACGCGCACGCGCTCTTCCAGCAGCGGATCGGACAAGAGGACGGAGTGAGCGACTGGTTCCAGGTCGACCAGGCGCGCATCAACGCCTTCGCCGATGCGACGCTCGACCACCAGTTCATCCACATCGACCCCGAGAAGTCCGCGAAGCTCTCACCCTACAAGGTGACCATCGCCCACGGCTTTCTCACGCTCTCCCTCTTGCCGCATCTCTCGGGCAAGATCCCGCCTCCGGAGCCCAAGGCGATGGAAGGCCTGGTCATGGCCGTCAACTACGGCCTCGACAAGGTGCGCTTCCCCGCGCCAGTTCCGGTGGACTCCAAGATCCGCGCCCGGCGCTCGCTCGCCGCGGCGGACCTGAAGGGCACGGCGGTCCAGCTCAAGCAGGTCGTGACGATCGAGATCGAGGGCCAGGAAAAGCCCGCCTGCGTCGCCGAGAGCCTGACCCGCTTCAACTACGCGGACTGAGCTGAGACGGGGTTCGGCCGAGATGGGGGCTCGCCTCCGAGCGACCCTCCTGACCCTCCTGGCTGGTCTGGCGGTCCTGGCGTGCTGGGCAGGCGACGGAGGCGAGCTTTCTGCTCTTGACGCCGATGGCCGTCTGGCCCCCGCGGGTCCGTGCTCGGTGCTTCGCCTCGAGACGCCGGCGCGTCCCCGCAACGTGCTCTTCGTGTTGAGCGACACGCTTCGACGAGACCGGCTCGGCGCCTACGGAGGACCTGCTCGCACGCCTGCCTTCGATGGCTTCGCGGAGTCCCATCGCCTGTTCACCGATGTCGTTTCGCAGGCGCCGTGGACCAAACCTTCGATCGCGACCCTGTTCACGGGCCTCTATCCGAGCCAACACCAGGTGGTGTCGCATCCGGATCTCAGGGCGCGCCACCGGGTGTCGGGTGCCGACCGGGTCCTGGACACGGACGTCCTTGCGGGACGGCTCGAGACGCTCGCCGAGGCCCTGGCGACGGCGGGATACGATACGGCTGCGTTCGTCGGCAATCCCTGGCTCCAGCGGAAGTTCGGTTTCGCCCAGGGATTCGACGTCTGGGAAGATGGCTTCGCAGACGTGGTCGTGCCCGGACGGACGGTGACGGAGGCAGCGCTGCGCTGGCTCGAGGGGAGAACCTCGAAGGCTCCCTACTTCCTCTATCTCCACTACATGGATGCGCACTCGCCGTATCCGCGGCTTCGGGACGAGGACCTGTCGAGGCGTCGCGAGCAGCTGAGGGCCGATCGCCGACCGTTGGGTCCTCTGGCTCGCTCCGCGATTCCGCGGCTGGCACTTCACGAGAGCGGCGATTCCCTGTTGAGCCGCGGCGTGCTTCCGAGCCTGGCGCTGATGGAGCTCGTCTACGACAAGGGGGTGGAGGACTTCGATCTCGCGCTCGGGGAACTCTTGCGGGTCTTCGGCGGCCGTCCGGACGCGGAGGAGACGGCCATCGTGATCACGTCCGATCACGGCGAGGCGCTCTTCACGAGGGACTGGGTGAGCCACGGGTACGGCCTCTACGAGGACGAGCTGGCCGTTCCGATGGCCGCCAGCTTGCCAGGAGTCCGCGGGCCCTCGCGGGTGGACTGTCTGATCGGCCTGGTCGACGTGCGTGCGACCCTCTGCACGTACCTGGGCGTCGAATGCGCCCGGGAGGCGGACTTCGGGGTCAGCTTCGTACAGGGCGGGGAGGCGGAGCCGAAGCCCGCCCCAGGGCGGTTCCTGGTGTCGGAGGGAGTCATCGGAAAGCCCGGTCATCGAGCCATCCGCAACCAGACCTACAAGCTGCTGCACCTCGCGAACGATCCCGGCCCGAGTCGGCGCCACCTTCATGACCTCGACCGGGATCCGGGAGAGGAACGAGATCTCCTGGACGCAGGGACGGACCGGATCGCGAAGGTCGCCGAGAGGCTCGAGCGGCAGCTGGAGTCGGCCGTCCCGCCCTTCGACTCAGGGCCCGCGGAACGCGTACCCATGGACCGGGAAACGCAGCGGCGTCTCGAAGCCCTGGGGTATCTGGAGGAACCGGGGGGAGATCGCTGACTCCTCAGCGCTTGGCAGCCCACGCTCGGGCGGCGCGGCGCAACGTCTCGGCCCGCCGTGAGGCTTCCATCGAATCGACCGGACGATCGTCCCTGTCGAGGGCATGCGCATACAGGTCGTGGACAGCGGCCTGGAGCAACGCGTGCCCGGCCTGTGCCTCCGTCTGAGCGGATCGCTCCTTACCCAGATCTCGGAGGAACCCCGGAGCGCGGTGGATCGCTCCTTCGAGGATCTCGACCGCCTCCTTCGGCCGCCCAGCTTCGAGGGCGGCCTTCGCTCGGGGCTGATAGTGGACGACCACCGAAGCCTGATCGTATGCAGGTTGGACCCGCGGCTTTCCCTCCGGGAGGGGTCGGGCCATCCAGACGGTCAGGGCCGCGGCCGCCACGACGCTGGCGCCTACCGGAACGAGGCGGCCCTCCCTTGCGAGCCGCGCGACTTCGAAGGGAGCGAAGGCCGCGAAGGGGAGGAGAGCCGGCACGAGAGGAAGCCGGTAGCGATCCCGGACCATGTAGAGGGCGAGCACGCCGACGTTGAGCGCGATCATGCAGAGCGCGGGGAGGATCGCGATCGGTCGCCGCCGCAAGCTCAAGAGGAGCCCGATCAGGCCCAGCGGAGCGATCGCTGCGAACCCCACGGGCATGAGACGAAGCGCCGGAACGTGACGCTGATAGTGGTAGAAGTTCGTGTTGTCGGGCTCCTCGTACCAGAAGAAGCACGACGCGAGCTTTCCCGCCATCGATGCGCCCAGCGCCTGCAAGCTCGGATAGGTCTGGAGTGTCCGCCAGACCGTGGACAGCGTCGCTCCACCGGTGTCGTGCACGATCTCGTGCACCACGCGGACACGCAGCGAGCCGGGGCCGGCCGCGGGCTCGTAGGTTCCACCGAGCGCAAAGGTCGGCCCGCCCGCGCTGTAGACGGAGAAGGGGGGAGCTCCCACGGCCAGGTTCCGTGCTACCAGAGGCGCCAGGGCCAGGCCGATCCCGAGCAGCACGAGAGCCATCGTCCTCCAGAGGGATCGTCCACTCCACGCTGCATGACCCGCGAGCACGCCTGTGGCGAGCAGCGCGAAGGGAAGGAACAGGGTCTTGAGCAGGACGGCCAGTCCGAGGGCGAATCCGGTACCGACAAGGCGGCGCCAGCTGCCGCGTTCCGCGACGTCGTGCAGGAGCAGGAGCAGCCCGGCCGTGGCGAAGACGACGAGCGACTCCTTCACGAGCACGATCTCGAACTGGACCATCGGCCCGTAGAGAGCAGCGAGAAGGCCCGCGACGGATCCCACCACAGGACCGAAGAGACGCCAGGCGAGGGCCAGGAGGAGCAGGTTCGTCGCCACTCCCAGCACGAGCTGCCACGCGAAGACAGCGCGGACCTCGGGCCCGAAGAGCGCGTAGGTGGCGCCGACGAGGTAGGGATACAAGGGCTCCTGGTAGAAACGGCCTCCGCCCACCCAGGTCTGCCAGAGGCCCGCGACGGGGTCTCCCGCGCCCGCTTGCTCGAGGGCGGCCCGGTCTTCCGGATACGCCTCGAGATACTTCGCGGCCACCGCGCGGTGCCAGGCGTGCAGTGGCGGCGACACGTCACGGGAGAGCAGATCACCCGCCGCGATCGCTCGACCCCACGCATCGAAGAAATGCATGTCGGTCTGGTCCCAACGATGCTGGTCGCGGGTGGGACCCTCGGCGCTCTGCGCGAACACGGCGATGCGAAGTCCGCAGGAAAGCGCAGCGACGGTCAGCACGATCCACCAGCGCCTGCGTTCGAGGATCGAGTCGGCTGCTCTCGAGTGGCTCATGGGTACCCGGGTTCCAGGGACGAACTCGCCGATCCTCACGGTCGTAGCTCCAACGGCGAAGGGACCCTCCCAGCGGCTGGCTGCACCGGGCGAAGACTATCGTGCATCGCGACACCTCCGGCGGGTCCGGGCTGGGAGGTGCGACCCGAGACGTCGATGCTCCTCTTGAGCGGCAGGCCTGTCGTGGGGCGGCAAGCCGAGGCGGGCTGGCTCCCCCAGACGAAGGGCTTCGAGGCCGTGGGCATGCCGGGAAACGCCCCCGCCCACGCGGCCCTTCGACTGCCTCACCGGGTCGGCTGCCAGGAGTCTCCGATGCCAGGGGGTACGCAGGTGAAGTACGCTCACCGACGATGGGGCGCTCGCTGGGAGCGTCGATGAGCGAAGTGGCGTGCGTGTTCGGACCCGTCGTCGACGAGGTCCAGTCGCGGGGTGTCCCGCCGGAGAAGCTGGTCGAGGGCCTGGGCTTCGATGCCGGCGAGCTCGGCAATCCCCGGCGGCGCATTCC
>JAJDAR010000039.1 GCA_029261775.1 Deltaproteobacteria bacterium
CCGGGGAGCGGCCTTCGGACCTCCCGGACAAGCTCACGGGGGAGGGCATGGAGGTGGGAGCTGCCCGGCAAGTCTGGCTTCTCTTCCGCGTGTTGACCGAGAGACCCGACCCCTTCGTCAACGGTTGACCGAGAGACCCGATCCCTTCGTCAACTCGCAACTTGAGAGAATGGCCCGGCCGTTTTCTTAAGTTTTTTTCGGGACGTCGCGGTCGAGGACGGTTTTTCGTTCGTCGGCGTGGGCGGTTTGGATGGCCTGGTCGACGACGCTTCGGATGATGTCGGAGAGGGGGGCGAGGACGCGGTCGCTGGTGTTCATGCCGGAGCGGACGCGGACGTATTCCTTCAGGCGGCTGGCGACGATCAGGATCTCTTCCGGGGTGTCGTCGGAGAGCTCGAGGCGACCGGCGGGGCCGGCGTCGGCCACGGCGCTCACCGAAGGCGCAGGGGTGGGAGCGGTCGAAGGAGCGGACGGGGCGCGCTCGGCGGCCGGACGCCGGAGCACCGTCGGTACGGGTGCGCGCGGTGCGGGTGTCTCCGTGACCGGCGGGTCGCGGCGGGCGGGGGTCGGTGCGCGTCGCTCCTTGCCCTCCCGCACCTGTCGCTTGTAGGCCTCCTGGGTCGGCGAGCGCTGCTCCTCGGCCCAGGCCTCTCGGTGATTCATGGTCGGCAGGTGCGCGTCCCAGCACTCGACCGAGCAGAACACGAACGCGGTGTTCTTGCGGTTGCAGGTGGAGACGTTGCAGATCCAGTAGGCGTGCTGGAAGGCGATCCACTCGCGGCAGGTGCTGCAGCGTCGCCAGCCCTCGGTGTCACTCATCGCTCGTCCTCATCGGCCGGCGGCGGCTCCGACCGGAGGGGAGGGTGTCACATTCCGGGCCGGGCTTCAGCAGGGGCGCGTGGCGCGCGGCCCTGGCGGAGAAGGAGGGATTCGAACCCTCGAGGGCTTGCACCCTGGCGGTCTTCAAGACCCGTGCCTTCGACCGCTCGGCCACCTGTCCGGGCCAAGAAGGTAGCGGCTCCGGGCACTTGCAGAGGCGCGGCGTGGGTCCCCCGGCCCGGCGGCGCGGTCGTCACCGCGCTGGGCGCCCGCACCGCCCCACCAGCCCGGCAGCAGCATCGAGAAGAACGCCTCGCGGTCCGCCGGCGCGAGACGGCGGAAGGTCACGAAGGCCGGGAACGCCCTCGCGTCGGCCGCGGGATCGAGCCGGATGCCCCAGAGCGGGTCGATGCGGTTCGGCAGCATCGAGTAGCGGACGTCGAACACGATGTGGGCGCGCTTCGGGTCGAGGGCGAGTGCGTCCTGGGAGTAGCGGCGGAAGCGCTCGAGCGAGCGGGCTTGCTCACCGCTCGCGTCGAGCCACGGCAGATCCCGCGGCAGCGAGAGGCGGGCGATGCTCGCGCCTTCGAAGACCCGGGGGCTCGCGAGCAGGCGGACCGCATCGACGTGGAAGCGGTCTTCGTGCTCGTAGATCGTCTTCCACAGCAGCAGGCTGCCGAACGCGGGCTTGGCCTGGACCGCGTCGGGCCGGTGCCCGCGCTCCTGCGCCAGGGCGAAGCCGATCGACTCCACGCGTTCGCGCTGGATGACACCGAGCAGCAGGTACCCGATGGCCCAGACGCAGGCGGCCCTCGCGAGCCCTCTTCGGTCGCTGCGCGCGGCCAGCCCGCACAGCACGACGAGCGGCAGGGTGAAGAGCGGATCGACGACCGCGATCTGGCTCCACGCGACGCGCAGGTCGGAGAAGGGCCACAGCAGCTGGGTGCCGTAGGACGTGCAGGCGTCGAGCAGGCCGTGGGTGGCGATCCCGAGAAGGCAGCAGAGATAGGCTTCGCGCCGCGAGAGCCGCCGGCGAACGAGGGGATGGAGCACGAGCGCACAGAGGAGCGCGCCGATCGGGATGAAGAGGAGGGAATGCGTGAACTGCCGGTGGTACTCCAGGAAGAGCAGCGGGTCCCGGGACGAGCGGATCAGCGTGTCGAGGTCGGGCGCCATTCCCGCGAGCGCGCCGAGCAGGCCCGCCGCGGCCACCCGGCTGCGACCCGCGAAGGCCTGGGCGGCGGCCGCCCCGACGGCGGCCTGACTGACGGGATCCATGCAGCCCTCGCAAGCGTCGCCAGACCTGCCAGCGGGCCCGGGCGTCGCGGGATGCTACCGCGACCTCGCGGCGGCGCCGCGCTGGACTTCACGGCCCACTCGCTGCGCAAGCTCGATCCGCTGCCGGAACCACCCTCGGAGACGGTGCGCCGGCACCTGAAGTTCGCGCCCTTCGCCGGCGAGCCGATCGGCTGGATCATCGAGAATGCGGGCCCGGAGCTCCTGGTCTTCGCCTCGGACTACACCCACCCGGAGGGCACCTCGGACCCGATCGGCAAGTTCGAGGCCGAGATGACCGGCTGCGACGCGGCGACCCTGGACGCGTTCTATCACGGGAACGTCGCGGCGTGGATCGGAGCTCGCTGAGGCGCCCGCCTGCGCGGACGGGAGCGGTCGGCGCCTCGCGGCGCAGCAGGTCCCACTCGGCCCACGGGGAGCCGCGCTCGACATGGAGGCGCTTGCTGTGGATGTCGAGGGTCTCGAGCGCGGGCCCTGCCATGGGGAACGCCAGCTCAGGAGTGGCCACGGAAGTGCGCGGGGCGGTGCCTCCCTGCCGCGACGGCCCGCTGGCGGAGAGGGAGGGATTCGAACCCTCGAGGGCTTGCGCCCTGGCGGTTTTCAAGACCGCTGCCTTCGACCACTCGGCCACCTCTCCGACGGGAAGCGTAGCGGGTCCGGGCAGTTGCGACGGCGCAGCCATGCCCTCCCCGGGCGTGACGCCTCAGCCCGCCGCCAGCTCCTCGAAGTACGAGCGAAGCGTCGTCGTTCCGACACTCGGGGCCACGCCGTCGATCTCGCCCGCCGTCACGATGAACTCGAACAGGTCGCTGAACTGGGTGTTCAGCAGGCCGATCAGCCCCACGCCGCCGCGCATCAGCCACATCGGAAGGACCACGATCTTCGGCGGCTTCCCGATCACGTCGAAGGCCAGTTCGGCCGCTTGGCGCTGGGTCATCGTGTCGGGGCCGCCGGCTCCGATCTCCGTCTCGTGTGACGCCATCGCGTCCACGCAGACTTCGGCGAGGTCGGCGCCGTGGATCGGGTTGAACCGGTTCGCCCCGGCGCCCAACAGGAAGGAGCGACCGCGCTTGGCCATGTCCAGCAGGACGCCCATGTCCGAGAAGTACCCCGAGGGCCGCACGATGCAGTGGGCTAGCCCGGAGGCTTCGAGTGCCTCGACCACCTTCTCGTGCGCGCGCACGATCTCCAGATGCCGGATCTCGTCCTGCCCCCAGAGCGACACGTAGACGACTTCTCCACATCGGCCTGCTTCGCCAGGTCGATCAGCAACCGGTTGGCCTGATGGTCGACCTGCTCGAAGGTCAGCCCGTCCCGCTGGCGCGAGATGCCGATCGACGAGAACACGACGTCGACACCCTCCATCAGTCCTTCCAGCGTCTCCGGTTTCGTGACCTCGCCGACGAAGACCTCATCCACGCAGTCGGCCACGGCGGGCGCAGCGAAGGGCCCCGGCTGACCCAGGCGCTCCTCACTGCGCGTGAGCGCGCGAACCCGATAGCCGCGGCTCTTGAACGCTCGGACCGCGAACCTCCCGAGGTATCCCGTCGAGCCGGCGATCAGCGCCGTCTTCTCCATGACAGCTCCCTCCCTCACCTGCTCGTGACGCCTTCCGCGCGACCCGATGTCCGAGTTCGGGCGCTACGTCACACCCCTGCAGGGCCTGCGGGGGACTCCGGATCCACGCCGGTCAGCTCGATCGACAGATCCCAGAGTCGTCGCGCGACCTCGAGGTCGCGGCTTGCGGCGTTCGGTCGCACGCGGACGGGCGGGCCGACCAGTTCGAAGCGCCGGGACGGGCCGTAGTATTCGCCGCCCACGACCTCGGGGTCGGTGGCCGCGCGCAACGTGGGCAGCGCGCCCATCGCCGGAGACTGCGTCATCAGGCGGAGCAGCGGGGCGATCGGCATCGCCCAGCTGGGGAAGTGGCGCGAGAGCTCGGTGTCGGACATCCCGGGATGGCACGCGACCGCCAACGTGTCGGCCCCTGCCGCAACGAGGCGGCGTTGGAGCTCGTGGGTGAAGAGCAGGTTCGCGAGCTTGCTCATGCTGTAGCGGCCCTGGCGGCTGTAGCTGCGCGTGGCGTGGACGTCGTCGAAGTCGATCTTGCCCGCCTTGTGGGCGGTGCTGCTCACCGTCACGACGCGCGATCGCGGCGTCGCCCGGAGCTTCGCCAGCAGCAGACCCGTGAGCGCGAAGTGCCCGAGGTGGTTGACGCCGAACTGCGATTCGAAGCCGTCGGCGGTCTCCTCGCGGGGCGGGATCATGATGCCGGCGTTGTTGATGAGCAGGTCGAGGCGCTCCTCTTGTGCAGCCTCGGCGGCCGCGTCGCGCACCGACTGCAGGCTGCCGAGGTCGAGCGCGAGCAGCTCCATCTCCGCCTTCGGGTGCAGCGCGCGGATCCGGTCCCGGGCGGCGCTCGCCTTCTCGGCGGAGCGGCAGCCCAGCAGGACGCGAGCGCCCTTTCCGGCGAGGACCCGCGCGGCCTCATAGCCGATACCCGTGTTCGCACCGGTGATCAGGATCGTGCGTCCCGACTGATCGGGGACGCTCGCTTCGGTGAAGGTCTCAGGCATTCGATCTCCTTGGCCCCGCAGCGGGTACGGTCTTGGCTCGGGACCGGTAGTGTACCTCGCCTCCATTCCCAGGGATCGCAGGCCTTGGTCAGGCCGTCTGGCGGAGCGAGGGCCTCTCGCCCAGGGATGGCGCGATATACTGCCCACCCGCCTGCGCGGGTCCGATCTCGAAGGAGCCCGACATGAAGATCCTGCTCTGGTCCGTGGCAGCCCTGCTCGTCGTCGCTGTGGTGGCGGCCGCCGCGCAGACCACGCGCTACCTGCGGACCC
>JAJDAR010000040.1 GCA_029261775.1 Deltaproteobacteria bacterium
GCCGAGGTCCTCGAGCCGGAAGTGGGTGCCGGCGAAGTTCTCGGTCCCTGCCAATCCACGCATGCGGACGAAGCGGCGCCACCGCACGTCCCAGTTCCACACGACGACCTCGCCGCCGTCGGTCGCCTCGAGCTTGAGAACGGCCGGCGCCTCGGTGCCCGGCTCGCGCATCTCGAAGACCGCCGTGAGGCGGCCGGGGAACAGGCGACGGATCATCTGGATCTCGAAGTTCCGCTCACTGCCGCTCTCGTCCTTGGTCCAGGCGACGAGGCGCGCGCTCAGCGTCTCCCCGGGGCGGAGTGCTGCCACCATGCCCTCGATCCAGGTCTCCGCCGGAGCGGCCTCGCCCGCGGCGGGCTCCACCGCATGCAGCGAGCGCCCAGGAAGGATCGTGGCGGCGCAGCCGAGCAGCACCGCGCCCATCCACAGCGTGCGCGTCCAAGGCTTGGGCCCCGGCTTCGCCCCGGTCGTTGCTCCGCTCACACGCATCTCCTCCCGGTCACCCGCGGCGACCCGGCCCGCCGAGCCGCCGAGCGGCGGAGCCCGCCAACCCGGTGACCCCACAAGGTAGAGCCGCGTGCCGGGGGTTCCCAGCCGGGGCGCGCCGAGGGTTCCCAAGCGAGCGGGGGCTGCCCTACCCTCGGCCGCTCCCCGGCCCATCCGACGAGAGGAAGCATGGATCTCCGCTTCACCGACGAGCAGCTGCAGTTCCAGGCCGACGTGCGGGCCTGGATCACTTCGAACCTGGACCGGCCCTGGAGCGAGCACGTGGCGGATGCCCGGCACACACCCGACTCCCTGGTCGAGGTCCGTCGCCAATGGCAGAAGAAGCTCCACGAGGCGGGCTTCCTCGGCATGGGCTGGCCCGAGGAGTGGGGCGGACGCGGTGCGACCGAGGTGGAGCAGGCGCTGTTCGAGGCCGAGATCCATCGCGCGGACTGCCCGCAGGTTCCGAACTTCCTGGGCATCGGGCTGCTCGGACCCGCCCTCATCC
Source organism: Deltaproteobacteria bacterium (assembly GCA_029261775.1). Classification (GTDB taxonomy): domain Bacteria; phylum Myxococcota_A; class UBA9160; order UBA9160; family UBA6930. The sequence continues at coordinate 995 of JAJDAR010000040.1, forward strand.
ACCACGGCACCGAGGACCAGCGGCGTCGCTTCATCCCGCCGATGCTGTCCTGCGACGAGATCTGGTGTCAGGGCTTCAGCGAGCCGAGCTCGGGCAGCGACCTGGCCTCTCTGCGCACCCGCGCGGAGCCCGACGGCGAGGACTTCCGCATCACCGGTCAGAAGGTCTGGACCACCTTCGGGCCCTGGGCCAACTGGATCTTCGTGCTGGCGCGCACCGATCTCGAGGATCGCTACGGGGGCATCAGCTTCTTCCTCGTGCCGATCGATCAGGCGGGGGTCGAGATGCGCCCCATCCGCCAGATCACCGGCGAGTCCGAGTTCGGCGAGGTGTTCTTCGATGGGGCGCTCGCGCGGCGAGAGCATCTGGTCGGCAAGCCGGGCGAAGGCTGGCGCATCGCGATGACCGTGCTCGGCTACGAGCGCGGCGCGGCGACCCTCTCGAACCCCGCCCAGTACGACGGCTACCTCCACGACCTGATCGCCGGTGTGCGTGCGCAGGGCGATCTCGAGCGCGCCGACGTTCGCGAGAAGCTCGGTCGGCTGATCGTCGAGAACGAGGTCATGCGCAGCAACGGCCTGCGTACCCTGGCGAACCTCGCCGCGGGGCAAGCCCCGGGGCCCGAGTCCTCGATCGAGAAGATCCTGTGGTCCGAGTTCGCCCAGCGGCAGTCCGACGCGGCCCTCGAACTGCTAGGGCCGCAGGCCCAGCTGGCGCCCACCTCGCGCGATGCGCGCGGCGGCGTGGACTGGGCGTACGAGTACCTGTGGTCGCGGGCCGGCACGATCTACTCGGGATCGTCGGAGATCCAGCGCAACATCATTGCCAAGCGCGTGCTCGGCATGCCGACCCGGTAGGCGGAGGGGCCATGCAGTTCGATCTCGATGACGACCGCGAGCTCCTGCGCAGCTCGACCCGCGATCTGCTCGAAGCCGAGGCACCGCTCGCCCAGACGCGAAGCCTGATGGAGGACGCCGCCGACGGCTACTCCAAGGCCTTCTTCGGACAGCTGGCCGAGCTGGGCTACTTCGGGCTGCTGCTCTCCGAGGAAGAAGGCGGCGCCGCGATGGGTGCGGTCGGCCTGGCCGCCGTGCTCACGGAGATGGGGCGGGTCGCGCTGCCCGGGCCCTTTCTCGAGAGCGTGATGGCCGCGGAGCTGTTGCGGCGAGCCGAGGGTGAGGCCGCAGCGGGCCTGTTGCGCCGGCTCCTCGGGGGCGAGGCGCTCGTCGTCTGGGCCGACCGGGAGGGCCTCGCCGGGGCCGAGCCCGGCCCGACGGAGACCCGGCTCGAGAGCGGCCGGATCCGCGGCCAGAAGACCTTCGTGCCGTTCGGCGCGCAGGCGGATGCGCTGCTCGTCACCACGACCGGGGGTGTGGCCCTCGTGGCACGACCCGACGCGGGCTGGGCGAGCACGGCCCTGCCGACCCTGGATCACGCGCAGCGATTCGTGCGCATCGAGCTCGACGGGCCGGCCGAGTTGCTGACGCTGTCCGACGCTGCGCTCGACGAGGTACGTCGGCTCGGCAGCCTCGGGGCGGCGGCCACGCTGCTCGGCCTGATGGACCGCTCCCTCGAGATCACGCTCGCCTACATGGCCGAGCGGGAGGCCTTCGGGGCGCCGCTGGCGAGCTTCCAGGCGCTCCAGCACCGCGCCGCCGACATGCTGATGAAGACCGAGACCACGCGATCGGCCGTCTTCCGCGCCGCCTGGGCCAGCGACGAGGGCGAGCCGGACGCCGCGTTCCTGGTCGCCGTGGCCAAGGCCTGGGCCGGCGATGCGGCCCGGCGCGTCTGCGGCGAGGCCATCCAGATGCACGGCGGGGTTGGGTACACCTGGGAGTACGACCCGCACGTGTACCTGAAGCGCGTGAAGACGCTCGAGAGCTTCCACGGCTCCACGCGCGCCCAGATCGAGGCGGCCCTCGAGCGGGCTCCGATCGCCGCGGAGTAGATCGATGCAGGACCGACCGACGGCGGCGGAGCTGCTCGAGACGATCGCGGACCTCCTGGAGGGCGACCTCCTGGCGGCGACCCAGGGCCCGCTTCGTCATCCGGTCCGGGTCGCCGGCAACCTGTGCCGCATCCTCGAGCGCGAGGCGCGCCTCGGCCCCTCGCAGGAGCATCGCGAGCAGCAGCTGCTGCGGGAGCTGCTGCAACGGGCCGACGGAGAGCCCACCGAGTTGAACGCAGCGCTCGACCAGGCGCTGGCCGCGGGAGACGACGCGACGCTCGAGCCGCGCGCCCTGCCCGTTCTGGTGGAGATCGTGCGGGGCAAGCTCGCGATCGCCAAGCCGGGGCACGACGCCTATCGAGGCGAGCCCGCGGACGACGACGTCCCGGGTGCGGGCACGCGGTGAGCGCGAGCGATCCGCTGCAGGCAGGGCTCGGTCGGGCACTCGGCGAGGTGTGGGGCGAGGCTCCGGCGATCGAGAATCTGCAGATCGCGTCGGCCGGCGCGCGGCGCCGCAACGTGCTCTTCGACGCGGTGCGCGGCGCCGAGCGCGTGCCGCTGGTCGCGACCATCATCCCGAACCCGGCAATGCAGGTGATGGACGTCGAGGTGGAGGTGGCCGGCCTGCGCCTGGCGCAGGAGCAGGGCATGCCTGTGCCGCACGTGCACGGTGTCTGGGCCGATCGCTCCTACGTCGGCGGGCCCTTCTTCATCAGCGAGCGCGTCGAGGGCGAGACGATCCCGCGTCAGGTGCTTCGGCTGGTCGAGGCCGAGCCTTCGCTCGGGCCCAAGCTGGCCACCCAGTGCGGCCACGCCCTCGGGCGGCTGCACGCGGCCGACCCGGCCAAGGCGCATCCCGGACTGAACCGACCGCCCGCCGGTCGCTCGATCTTCGACCATGCGCTGGAAGGCGCGGAGGCGCTGATCCGCGAGCTGCTGCAACCCTCGCCGAGCTTCCGACTCGGCCTGCGCTGGCTCGAACGCCATACCCCGAGCCGGCCGGACCGCCTGGCGGTGCTGCATGGCGACTTCCGCAACGGCAACCTGATCGTCGGGCCCGACGGCCTGCGCGCCGCACTCGACTGGGAGGTCGGGCACGTCGGGGATCCCATGGAGGATCTCGGCTGGCTCTGCATGCGCATGTGGCGCTTCCGGAACGACGACCTCGAGGTCGGGGGGTTCGGCTCGCGCCGGGAGCTGCGGGCGGGCTACGAGGCCGGGGGCGGCAGCTGGCGGGCCGATGCCTTCCACTGGTGGAAGACGCTGAGCACCCTGCGTTGGGGCCTGGGCCTCGCAGGCCAGGCCAAGGCCCACCTGGACGGGAGCGTGCCGAGCATCATCATGGCGGCCAGCGGGCGGCGCGTGGCAGAGCTCGAGTACGACCTGCTGATGTTGCTCCAAGGCCCTGCTCCGGCAGGTGAAACAGGCTCCTGACGCAGCGCCGCCGGCGGCCGTCGGCAAGGCCTGTGCAACTCCGGCCGCCCGAGCGCCGAACCCGCTTCGGGCAGTCACCGGTCGGCCTCCGCTCGGCACTCACAGAGGCGGAGGAGACCCATGCAGAGCAGACGCATCTTGATCGTGGACGGCTCGGAGAGCGTGCGCCGCGCCCTCGAGACCTTGATCCGGCCCCGCGGTTTCGACGTCGTCTCGGCGAGCAGTGCGGCGGAGGCCGCGCGCCTCGCCCGGATCGCGGCGCCCCAGGCGCTCCTCGTGGCTGCGCGGGCCATGGGCCCGAGCCCGCTGACGGCCCTCCCCGCCCTGCAACGCGAGCCCGCGCTGGCCGGCGTTCCCGTCATCGAGGTCGATCGCGTCCAGGAGATCACGCGCGAGATCGACGACGGCTGGCAGCGCTGCGGCACGGCCTCCCGTTCGCTGCTCCAGCGGCTCGAGCGCCTGGTGCGCTCGCCGTGGAAGGAGCTCGGGTCGTCCCTCGATGCGGGCCCCACCACGCCTCATCCCGAGGAGCAGGCCGCGGTCTCCGGCGATCTCGCCCTGTTCCCGCTGGCTCCGATGCTCGAGTGGCTGGCGAAGGCCTCCCTCTCCGGGCGCTTCGCCCTGCGCGGCAGCTCCGTGGCCGGCGCGATCTTCCTCGATCGCGGCGCGTTCGTGCACGCCTGCCTCGAGCAGCCCTTCCCTTGCGACGACGACGACGAAGCGTTCGACCTGCTGCTCACCTTGCGACGCGGACGCTTCGCGCTCCACGCCGAGCCGCTGCCGGCCTCGCTGGCTGACCGGGAGCGCCGACCCCTGATGGGCCTGCTCGTCGATCATCTGCGCCTTGGGGACGAGGCGGCCGCGCGGGGCAGCCGCGCCGCCGAGGAGCCGACGGAGCTTCGGGCGTAGACGCACGCGGAAGCGAACCTTCCGGCGCCACCGGCATCCCACTCGCACGGCCCGATCGCGGCCAGGAGGGATCCGCATGCCCAGGCTCACCCGACTGCTCTTCCTGTGCGGGCTGCTGGCCCTGACGGCGGCACACGCGGCCCGCGCGGCCGATCCCATCTACACGCGCCCGCTTCGCTCCCTGGCGCTCGACGGTCACGACCCGGTGGCGTACTTCGAGAGGGGACGGCCCGTCCCGGGCACGGCCGAGATCCAGACCTCGTGGAGCGGCGCGACCTGGCGCTTTGCGAGCGAAGAGAACCGCGCCGCCTTCCTCGCCGACCCGACCGCCTATGCACCCCAGTACGGGGGCTACTGCGCCTGGGCCGTGAGTCAGGGGAAGCTCGCACCGGGCAACCCGGAAAACTGGTCGATCGTCGGCGGCAAGCTGTACGTCAACTACGACGCGGCCGTCCAGCGCCGCTGGACCGCGGGCCAGGAGGGCTTCATCGAGCAGGCCGACCGCCGCTGGCCCGCCCTCCTCGCCAACGACTGAGCCTCCCCCCCCGGGCGAACCTCTCCAAACAACTTAAGGAAATGGCCCGGCCTTTTTCTCAAGTTGTGGGGTCGAGGGCGCCGGACCAGCGGGCCTGGAGCTCGGCGGCGGAGCGGCCGGTCTGCTCTTCGAGGAGCTGGGACATGCGGGGGTCCTCGAAGTCGCCGCGTTCGAGCCGCACCTGGAGCGAGCGGGCCAACGCGAACGAAGGGCTGGCGACGTCGAGCATGCGGACCCGCGCGCGGCCCGTCGTCGGATCCAGGACCTCGGAGAGCGGGATCGGCTGGATGCCGTTCCCCTCGCGCGTGATCATCACCGACTGCAGGCCCGCGAGCAGGCAGCGCACGGCGCCCGCGCCCAGATCGCGGGTGTACTCGGCATCGAAGGCGTTCGGCGCCACCGAGCGAAGCTCGTAGCCGATGTCCTTGGCCACCATCGTCATCGAGAGCCCGAGCTCCGCGAGACCTCGGCGCACCCCGTCCACCACCAGCTTGCCGAGAGGAAGCTCGGCGAGGCGCACGTGGCCGTGGTCGTCCCGCGGCAGCTCCGGCACGGCGGCCAGATCGTCCGGGTGGAGCCGCTCGCCGATCCCCTCGGCCAGGATCGCGACACCGTGCGGCCGACCGAACGCCAGCCGCTTCACGATCGCCGCCTCGACCCGGCTGACCACGTCCGCGAGCCGGATCGGGCCCTCCGGGAACTCCTCGCTCACGATCGCCACCGTCGCACCCGCCGACTTGGCCGTGCCCAGGGCGAGGTGCCCGGCGGTCCGCCCCATCACCACCCCGATGTACCAACGATGGGTCGTGCGCGCGTCCTCCATCAGATTGCTGACGATCTCGGCCGCGGTCGCGCGGGCCGTCTCGAAGCCGAAGGTCGGGATGCCCTCGGGCAAGGGCAGATCGTTGTCGATCGTCTTCGGCACGTGGGCGACCCCGAGGCCCGAGCCCGCCGCCTCGGCCACCTTCATCGCCGAGGTGCAGGTGTCATCGCCGCCGATGGTGAGGAGATGGTCGACCCCGAGCTCGCGCAGGCTCGCGGCGACGCGCTCCAGATCCTCGGGCCGGCGCGTGGGGTTGGCCCGTGACGTCTGCAGGATCGAGCCCCCCAGCAGGTGGATCCGCGAGACCGTGCCGATCTGCAGCTCGACCACCTTGTCGGTGCGTCCCTCCATCAGCCAACGGAAGCCCTCCAGGAGCCCGAGCACCCGGGCGCCGCGACGCCGGCCCAGGATCGCCGCGGCCCCGATCACACCGTTGATGCCCGGCGCCGGGCCGCCTCCCACCAGGATTCCGATCGTCGTCATGCTCACCTCCTCGACGGCCTCGTCGCCTGCTAGGGTCGCGCACCCATCGGAGCGTCGCTCGCTTCGAGCGACGCCATCCGGGAGATCTTCCAAGCCCATGAGTCGGCCGCGCAGAGGTCGCAAGTACGTGATTGCGATGGTCGGCCTGCCCGCCCGGGGCAAGACCTTCACCGCGCGCAAGCTCGTCGGCTATCTGTCCTGGCTCGGCTACCCGACGCGCAGCTTCAACGTCGGCGAGCAGCGGCGCAGCCAGCTCGGCGCCGGGCAGACCCACGAGTTCTTCGACCCGAGCAACGCCGACGCCGTGCGCCGCCGCAACGAGCTCGCCGACCGGGCCCTCGGAGACGCCCTGGCCTGGCTCCGCGGCGACGGGCGGATCGCGGTCTACGACGCCACCAACTCGACCCGTGCGCGGCGCGACCAGATCCGCGCCCGGGCCCGCGCCGAGAACGTCGAGCTGCTCTTCGTGGAGCTCGTCAACGACGACCCCACGATCATCGAGGCGAACATCCGCGAGACCAAGCTGCGCTCGCCGGACTACGAGGGCATGCCCGAGGAGGCGGCCCTCGCGGACTTCCGCCACCGCATCGCCCACTACGAGGCGAGCTACGCGCCTCTCGCAGAGGACGAGGGGCCCTGGGTTCGGCTGCGCAATCTGGGCGACCACGTCGTGATCCACCAGGTCTACGGCTACATCCTCGGCCGCGTCGTCTTCTTCCTGACCAACCTGCAGGTGAGTCGCCGGCCGGTCTGGCTGACGCGTCACGGCCAGAGCCTGTTCAACCTGGAGGGC
>JAJDAR010000041.1 GCA_029261775.1 Deltaproteobacteria bacterium
AGGCGAACACCGTCGGCTCGAAGGCGAGCGATGCCCAGCTCGCCCACCGGGTGGTCGATCTCAAGACCGGCCTCGAGCGCATCCGCGAGCAGGTCCAGAACGTCGAATGACCGAGCCGGACCAGAACGTCGAATGACCGAGGATCGGACGCCTCGGCTGCTCAACATCGGCTACGGCAATCTGGTCATGGCCTCGCGGGTGGTGAGCATCGTCTCGCCGCAGTCGGCCCCGATGCGGCGCCTGCGCGAGGAGGCGGCGAAACGCGGGAAGCTGATCGATGCGACCCAGGGTCGCCGCACGCGATCCATCCTGGTCATGGACAGCGACCAGGTCGTCCTCTCGGCGATCAATCCGGAGACGATCGCGAGCCGGCTGGTGCCCGAGGGAGAAGCTGGATGAGCGGGCGACGGGGCATGCCCTTCGTGGTCTCGGCGCCCTCGGGCACGGGCAAGACCACGGTCTGCCGCGCCGTGGTGGATCGGGATCCGCAGATCGAGTTCTCGATCTCGCACACGACCCGACCCATGCGGCCCGGCGAGCAGGACGGCGTCCACTACCACTTCGTGTCGGCCGAGGGCTTCGCCGAGCTGATCGCGGCCGAGGGCTTCGTCGAGCACGCAGAGTACGCGGGGAACCAGTACGGCACCAGCTGGGCCGCGATCGAGGGACCCCTCGGCGAAGGCCGGGACCTGCTGCTCGAGGTCGAGGTGCAGGGTGCCCGGCAACTGCGCGCCCGCCGGGAGGACGCGCGCCTGGTCTTCCTGCTCCCGCCCTCATGGGACGAGCTCGAAGCGCGGCTCCGCGGACGGGGCACGGATCCTGCCGATGCCATCGCCAAACGGCTCGACGTTGCCCACATCGAGCTCGCCGCGATCCACCAGTTCGACTACGCCGTCGTCAACGACGCGGTCGAGAACGCGATCGAGGCCGTCTGCTCGATCGTCCAGGCCGAGCGCAGTGGCCGCACCGAAGCGGTGCGGGAGCGCTACGGCCGCGCCGCGGTGATCGAGGCCCTGGGGACCGCGCTGCCGATCCCGCCGGCTCGCGCGCGTTCGGAGAGCGCTGGTTAGCTGCGGGGCCCGTCGCAGGGTATCTTCGCAACATTCCGTCTTGAAAGCGTTTTTTGGCCATGCTGCGCTTCAACGACATCGCTGACCGGGTGCTCGAATACGACCCGGAGTGCAACCTGGAGCTGCTCCAGAGCGCCTACGTGTTCTCTGCCAAGGTGCACGAGGGCCAGGAGCGCCTGTCGGGCGAGCCCTACCTGATCCATCCGCTCGAGGTCGCAGGGATCCTCGTCGACATGCGACTGGACGACGTGTCGATCGCCGCCGGCCTGCTGCACGACACGGTCGAGGACACGCTCGCCAGCCTCGAGGAGATCGGCCGCCTCTTCGGTGAAGAGGTCGCGTTCCTGGTCGAGGGACTCACGAAGATCTCGAAGGTGCAGTTCCGCTCCCCCCGCGCGCGGCAGGCCGAAAACTTTCGCAAGATGCTCGTCGCGATGTCCAAGGACATCCGCATCCTGCTGATCAAGCTCGCCGACCGGATCCACAACATGCGCACGCTCCACTTCATGGAGCAGGAGCGGGCCCAGGAGATCGCGCAGGAGACCCTCGACATCTACGTGCCGCTGGCGCATCGCCTCGGCATCAACTGGATGAAGCGGGAGCTCGAGGACCTGGCCTTCCGCGTGCTGCACCACGACCTCTCGCGAGACCTGGAGCGGATGCTCCGCGGCCGCCATGAGGAGCGCGAGCGCTACATCGAGGAGGTGCGCGGCATCGTCGAGGCGAAGCTTCGCGAGGCGGGGCTGGAAGGCGAGGTGACGGGCCGACTCAAGGATCTCTCCTCGATCCACGCGAAGATGACCGGGCAGGGGTTGAGCCTGGACCAGATCTACGACGTGATCGCCTTCCGCATCGTGCTGCAGGGGCGCGCCGAGCACGTCTACGCCGCGCTCGGCATCATGCACGCGACCTGGCCGCCGGTCCCGGGCCGCTTCAAGGACTACGTCGCCCTCCCCAAGCAGAATGGATACAAGTCCCTGCACACGACCGTGATCGGCCCCTACGGCGAGCGCATGGAGCTGCAGATCCGGACCGAGGACATGCATCTCCATGCCGAGCTCGGCATCGCAGCGCACTGGCGCTACAAGGGTCACGGCGGCAGCCGGCAGGACGACGAGCAGTTCAACTGGCTGCGGCAGCTGATCGAGCGCCAGCAGGAGCTCGACGATCCGCACGAGTTCCTCGACACCGTCAAGGTCGACCTGTTCCCCGACGAGGTGTTCGTCTTCACGCCCAAGGGCGACGTGCTGAACCTGCCGGCCGGCGCGACGGCGCTCGACTTCGCCTACGGAGTGCACAGCGAGGTCGGAGATCACTGCGCGGGCGCGCGAGTCAACGGCAACATGCGCCCGCTGGGACACGTGCTCGAGAGCGGGGACACCGTCGAGGTGCTGACCAGCGCGACTCAATCGCCAAAGAAGGCGTGGCTCGACTTCGTCGCCTCGGGCAAGGCCAAGACGCGCATCCGCCATGCGGTTCGGCTGGCCGAGAACGAGCGCAGCCGCGAGCTCGGCCGCGGCATCCTCGAACGCGAGCTGCGCAAGTCCAGCCTGTCGCTGACGAGGATCCGCGAAGCTGGCGAGCTCGAGGCGGTGGCGGCACGGCTCGCCGGGGGCGGCATCGAGGACCTCTTCGCGGCGATCGGCTACGGCCGGGTGCCGCCGCGCACCGTCCTCGAGGCGCTGCGGCCCGACCTCGCCCAGCCCGCAGAGACCCCGCCTTCGGAGGCTCCGAGCCGACGCCTGCGCAATCTGTTCCGCCGGGAGCGGCCCGGCAGCGGAGACGGCTCGGGGATCCGGGTCGACGGGCACGGCGACGTCCTGGTGCGCTTCGGCCGCTGCTGTGCCCCGTTGCCCGGCGACGACATCGTGGGCTTCGTCACGCGGGGCCGCGGCGTCACGGTGCACAGTCGCGAGTGCCGCGTGGCCTTCGAACTCGACAAGGAACGCTGCATCGACGTCGAGTGGGAGGAGGAGGCCGACGTGAAGCGTCGGGTGCGCATCAAGGTCACCTCGCGCGACGCACCGGGCCTCCTGGCGAAGATCACCAAGACGATCTCCTCGGCGGGGTTGAACATCAGCTCCGCGCGGATCGACACCCATGCCGATCACACGGCGACCCAGACCTTCGATCTCTGGGTGGGCGACGCGCGCTCGCTCAAGGCGACGATGAAGGACATCCAGCGGGTCAAGGGCGTGCTCGCGGTGGAACGGGTGCGAGCGTGACCGAGGCGGTCCGCGTGAGCGCATGCATCATCGCGTGCAACGAAGAGCGCGATCTGCCTCGCTGTCTGGCCTCGGTCGCTTTCGCGGACGAGATCGTGGTGCTGGTCGATTCCCGGAGCGGCGATGCCACCGAAAAGCTGGCGCGCGAGGCGGGGGCCCGGGTCGAGATCCGGCCCTACGAGGGGAACATCGAGCAGAAGAATGCCGCGCTCGCGTTGGCCAGCGGGGACTGGGTGCTGGCCCTGGATGCCGACGAGGCCCTGAGTGACGAGCTGGCGGCGGAGATGCGTGCCTTCGTCGCCGCCCCGGGCGCCCGCTCCGGGATGGAGATCAACCGCGTCACCTGGCATCTGGGTCGCTGGATCCGCCACGGTGAGTTCTTTCCCGACTGGCAGCTGCGGCTCTTCCGGCGCGGCGAGGGGCGCTGGGTCGGCACCAATCCCCACGGGCGGGTCCAGCTCGCGGAGTCCGCGGCGATCGGGCGCTTCGGCGGTGAGGCGTACCACTGGAGCTATCGCGACCTGGCGGACCAGGTGGATCGGATCCAGGACTTCAGCTCGATCCAGGCGCGCGCGAACCAGCAGAGAGGCCGCCGCCACGCGTTGCGCGACATGATCCTTCGCCCGCCGGCCCGCTTCCTCCGCGCCTACGTCCTGAAGCAGGGCTTCCGGGACGGGGTGCCCGGCTTCGTGATCGCCATGGCCACGGCCTTTCACGTCTTCCTGAAGTACGCGAAGCAGTGGGAGCTCGATCAGGACGGCGACGCGGCCCTTCCCGCAGCGAACCCCGGGAGCAGCGCCGCGGCGGGAAAGGCCGCGCGCACCTCCTGAGCCGTGTGCATCCATCCGGCAGCGCCGCGCGTCTCTTGCAGCAGGTCCGCGAGGTAGATCCTTGCGCATCCTGCAGCTGACCAGCGACTGGAAGTGGACCGGACCGGCCGAACCGATGCTTCGGCTCGGTCTCGCACAACGCGCGCGGGGCCACGAGGTCTGGCTGGGCTGTCCCCGCGCTCCGGCGTCGGCGGATCGGTCGGTCGGGGGAGAAGCCGGCCCGCTCGGTCTGTCCCCGAGCTTCGAGCTGCCCGCCGGGCGCGGTGTCCGCCCGCTGGGCGATCTCGCGGCGATCCGCGCGCTACGCAGCTTCGTGGCGGCGCACGGCATCGACGTGATCCACACCTGGCACACCCGGGACCACGTGCTCGCCCTGCGCGCGGCGGGTCGTCGCGGGCGCCCGGGCCGGCCCGCCATCGTGCGCAGCCATCGCATCGCCGAGGCGATCCCGGACCGTCCGTGGAATCGCTGGCTCTTCGGGGCGCGCACGGACGGGCTGCTCTGCGTCTCTCCGGCCACCGCGCAGGGCAATCGCCGCCTGCGAGCCGGGCGACCGGTGCGGGGCGCCTTCGGTGCCGTGGATGTCGAGCGCTTCGCGCCGCGTGCCGCCTCGCCGGGCCTCCGAGCCGAGCTCGGTCTGGCCGACACGGATCGCGTCGTGGGGATCGTCGCTCGCGTCCAGGGCCATCGGCGCTTCGACCTGCTGCTCGCCGCCGCGGCGCAGCTGGCCGCTCGGGACCCGAGCTTCCGCCTGCTGGTCGTGGGCCGCGGAACCCGGCGGGCGGAGCTCGCCGAGCAGCCCGCCCAGAAGCTGGGACTGGCCGATCGCGTGATCTTCGCCGGCTACCGGCGCGGTGACTACGCCGAGGTGCTGCGCTGCATCGACCTGTTCACCTTCCTGGTGCCCGGCAGCGACGGAACCTGCCGTGCCCTGTTGGAAGCCGCGGCCTGCGGGATCCCGGCCGTGACGACCCGGCGCGGAGCGCTCCCGGAGATCGTTCGCGACGGCGAGACCGGGCTGCTCGTCGACGAGCGGGCCGAGGCGCTCGCCTCGGCCTGGGAGGCGTTGCTGAAGGATCCGGATCGCCGCGCTCGTCTGGGCCAGGCGGCGCGCAAACGCGCCGAGCAGTGCTTCACGGGCGATCGCTTCGCCGACGAGGCCCTCGCGCTCTACGCCGAGGCTCAGGGATGACGCCGTCCGAGAGCCAGGGGGGCCCGTGAGCGAGTCGCTCTTCGTTCCCGGACGGCTCTGCCTTTTCGGCGAGCACTCCGACTGGGCGGCGGGCTATCGGACGACCGACCCGACGATCGCTCCGGGCGGCTGCCTGGTCACGGGCACCGACCAGGGCCTTCGCGCCGAGGCACAGGCCATCGCCGGAGTCCTCGAGATCAGCTCCGTCCTGCCCCATGGAGAGGAGATCGGGCCGGCGCGGCTCCGGGCCGAGCCGGAAGCGCTCGACGCCGCCGCCCACGATGCCGACTTCTTCAGCTACGTCGCGGGGGTGGCAGCGGAGATGATCGAGCGCCACGGAGCGGGCGGGCTGCGCCTGCACGTGCGTTCGGATCTGCCGGTCCGGAAGGGCCTGTCCTCCTCCGCCGCGGTCTGCGTCCTGGTGGCCAGGGCGTACTCCCAGACCTACGGGCTCGGCCTCGGCCCCGACGAGGAGATGGAGCTCGCCTACCGCGGCGAGCGGCGCACGGGCTCCGAGTGCGGTCGCATGGACCAGATCTGTGCCTACGGCCGGCGCGTCAGCCAGCTCGACTTCGACGGAGAAGGTCTTCGCGTGGAGGAGGTCACGGTGGGTGGCGTGTTCCATCTCGTGGTCGTGGACCTGCGCCGCGGCAAGGACACCCGCCGGATCCTCAAGGACCTGAACGCCTGCTTCCCGGATCGACCCGGCGCCCTGGCGGCGCGCGTCCGCAGCGCGCTGGGCGCGCAGAACCTGGCGCTCCTGGGTCGCGCGCGGAAGGTGCTCGAAGCCGGGGACCCGGCAGGCCTCGGGGCCCTGATGGGTGAGGCCCAGGCTCTCTTCGACGGCTCGGTGGCGCCGGCCTGCGAGGAGCTGAGCTCGCCCCGGCTGCACGAGATCCTGCGGCACCCCGCGCTGGCGGAGCTGGCCCACGGCGCCAAGGGCGTCGGGTCGCAGGGAGACGGCTGTGCCCAGATCGTGGCCCGCGATGAAGCGGCCCGGGACGAGCTGATCCGCCGACTCGAGGCCTCCGAGGGGGTGCACTGCCACCCTTTGACGATCGAGCCGGCCCGTGGCGACTGACCGCGACCGCACACCGGGACTCGAGCGCAATCTCCGGCTGCTCGATTGGTTCGTTCCGGTGTCGAGGGTCTACTTCTGGACACCGGTCTTCTTCCTCTTCTTCTCCGAGCGCTTCGACGTGGCTTCGGTGCTGCAGCTCGAGGCTCTCTACTACGCCTGCGTCGTTCTGGTCGAGGTGCCCTCGGGCTACTTCTCCGACCGGGTCGGCCGGCGCCCGACGCTGATCCTCTCCGCCGCCGCGACCGCTGCGGCCTTCGCCCTCTTCCTGACCGCGGGAGACGCCTTCGGGATCTTCGCTCTCGCGCAGATCGCCAAGGCGGTGGGCTATGCCTTCCTCTCAGGGACCGACACCTCCCTCCACTACGACACCCTGGTGGGGCTCGGGCGGGGCGAGGAGCTCGCGGCCCGGGAGGCGCGCTTCGGCCGCAACGGCTTCGCGGCCACCGCCGCCGCGGCCGTCGTCGCCGGGCTGGTCGGCGGATTCGACCTGCGCATCCCCTACGCGCTCTCCCTGCTCAATGCCGTCGTTCTGCTGGGTTTCGCGTGGCGCTTCGTGGAGCCCGGGCGCGCTCCCGGCGAGGCGGCGGCCCCGGCCTTCGTCGCGCAGCTGGCGACCTGCCTGGGCTTCCTTCGTCGCCCCTTCCTGCTGTGGCTCTTCCTGTACTTCCTGCTCAAGATCACGACGGAGCACATCCCGTACACCTTCGCCCAGCCGTACCTCGTGCTGGTTCTCGGAGAAGAGCTCGGCGACCTGCGCAGGGCCCCGCTCGCGTCGGGTCTGCTGATGGCCGGGATCGCGATCGTCGGCTCCCTCGCGGCGAGTCGCAGCATCGCATTGCGAGACCGTCTCGGGCTCGGGGGTGTGCTGATGGCGGCAGGCCTGCTCCAGCTCGGACTCATCGGAGCCATGGCCTGGTGGCTGACCCCGTTCGTCGTCCCCCTGCTGCTCGCGCGGAGCGTGCAGAGCGCCGTGGCCAACCCGGTGATCCAGGCGGCCGTCGCGCCGTCGGTGCCCCAGGGGCAGCGGGCGACCTATCTGTCGCTCCACAGTCTGGCGGGAAGGCTCGGCTACTCCGTCGTGCTCTTCGGTCTCGCCTGGTGGGCGGGCGGCGGGGTGGCCGACGACCCGGCGGTCTTGACCGCCCTGCTCCGAGCCTCCGCGGTGCTGTCCGCGATCGGACTGCTCGCCCTGGCGGTGACGGCCGGCGCGCTCAGGCGGGCGCCAGGCCCTCCGACTGCAGGGTCATGAGCTCGCGATAAAGGCCGCCCCGCGCCATCAGCTCGTCGTGACGCCCGACGTCCGCGACCCGGCCCCCGTCGAGCACGAGGATGCGGTCCGCGTCGCGCACGGTCGAGAGGCGATGGGCGATGATGAAGACGGTCCGACCTCCGAGCAGGGCTTCGATCGCCTCCTGCACGTAGCGCTCGCTCTTCGCATCGAGGGAGCTCGTCGCTTCGTCGAAGATCAGGATCTCCGGATCGCTCACGATCGCGCGGGCGATGGTGATGCGTTGCCGCTGTCCGCCGGACAGGCGCACGCCGGCATCCCCCACGTCGGTGTCGTATCCCTCGGGCAGGTCGGACGCGAACTCGTCGACGTGGGCCGCGCGCGCCGCCGCGAGGATCTCCTCGTCGGTCGCCTCGGGTCTTCCGTAGCGGATGTTCTCGCGGATCGAGCCGGTGAAGAGGAAGGGCTCCTGGGTGACCACGGCGATGCGGTCGAGCCAGCTCTGGCGGGTCACCATGCGAAGATCCACGCCGTCGGCCTCGATCGACCCCGAGTCCGGATCGTAGAAGCGCAGCAGCAGATCGGCGAAGGTGGTCTTTCCGCTGCCGGTGGCCCCGACGATCGCGACCACCTCGCCGGCGGCGACCTCGAGCGACACGTCCTCGAGCACCGGCTCGCGGCCGTAGGAGAACGACACCTTCGAGACGCGCAGGCCCCGCTCGAGGCGGGGCAGGTCGACGGCGTCGGGCGGATCGACGGGGACGTCCTCGCGATCGAGCAGTGCGAAGAAGCGCTCGGCCGAGGGCATGGCCTCCTGCAGCTTGGTCCACCCCTTGGTGAGCTCCTTCATGGGTCGATAGGTGGACTGCATGACGACGATGAAGGCCATCAGCGAGCCGAGGGTGAGCCCCCAGAGCTGCCCCGCGACGATGCCCACCCCGAGCAGCAGCACGCCGATCCCGGCGGTGTTGGTCAGGGCCTCGACGACCGACCGCGACAGGGCCCGGTTCTTCACCACCTTCAGGTTGCGTCGGAAGAGCCGCAGGTTGTGCTCGGCGAAGGCGCGCTCCTCGCCCGCCTGGGCGCGGAAGGCCTGGATGACCTTGATGCCCGCCAGGATCTGCACGAGGCGCGCGGTGACGTCGGCCTGACTCTCCTGACGCCGGGCGGCGCTCTTGCGGATGCGACGCCCGAACAGTGCGATGACGCCGGCCACCAGCGGTGCGACGCCGATCAGCGTCAAGGTCAGCGGCCAGGAGAGGTAGAGCAGGGTGGCCACTCCGACGCCGAGCGCGAGCACCGAGACCACGACGTCCGAGAAGAGCAGATCGAGGGACTGCTGCGCGCGCTGCGCGTCGTTCAGGACCCGTGACAGCGTGTCACCCCGGCTGGTCTGGTGGTGGAAGGAAAGCGGCAGACGCAGCAGCTTGGCGCAGAGCTCGCGTTGGATGTCGACGAGGACCCGGCCGAGCACGAACTCGGAGAGGTAGACCTGGGCGAAGTGCGAGATCGGCAGGATCGTCAGGAGCAGCAGGGCGGCGAGCAGGATGCGCGGCAGCGCCTCGCGCACCTGGGCGACGACGACACCGGTTTCCTCGCCAGCGTCCGGAGTCGCTTCGGGAGAGGCCGAGGCCGTCGCTTCGCTGGATTCGACGGACTCGACGGGTTCGACGACCGGTTCCGGCTGGCCCCACAACGCACCCAACCAGTCCCCCAGTTCGGGCGGGGTCTCGACGGCGGCCTGCGGGAGCACGACCTCGTCGAAGAGGGGCTGGACCAGCAGCGCGCGTCCGGTTCTCGCGCCCGAATAGAGCAGCGCCGCCAGGATCGCGACCAGCAGCACGCCCAGATACGGGCGCACGTACCCGACCAGGCGCCAGAACGCCGACAGGGTGGCGGGGGCCGGTACGCGCGCGAGGCGCTCTTCCGGGTCCGCCGGGGGCCGGGGAGCGGCCGCAGAGGCGTGGGACGGATCCGTCACCCTGTCCTCCAGGGGGGATGGGCGTGCTCCAGGGGGGATGGGCGTGGCGGCGCCACGGCACGGCATCGGGTCAACGAGCGGCTGAGGGTAGGGGCTGCGGGCCCGACCCGCGATGCGGCGAGGGAACCGCTCCCGGAGGCCGCTACGCGGCCCTAGCCGAGCTCCTCCCGGACCGAATCCCCGGCCCGGAGCCCCAGCAGCAGCTCGCCCTCGGCGCCGAGCGAGGCCATGCCCTCGCGGGGCAGCAGGACCACCGGCTCCCGGCTCCGGCTTCGGATCGCCAGCGAGGCCGGCCAGACGGGCGTCGCCTCCGCGTCATGGCGGGTCGAGGCATCGTCCCAATCCGGGGCGGGAAGCAGCGGCCCCGCTTTCAAGCGCTTGTCCGAGAACGGCATCAGGGCGCGGACCTCCGCCTCGAGTGCCTGGGCGACGCGCTCCGGGTTGTCGTCCCA
>JAJDAR010000042.1 GCA_029261775.1 Deltaproteobacteria bacterium
CGAGCAGCACGATCGTGCTGGCCCAGTTGGCCTGCTCCGCCCGGCTCGGCACGGCCACGGCCTCCGGTCGTGCCTCGGCAATCTGGCCCGTCACCGCGGCCAAGCCGCCGGCCTCTCGCAGGAGCCAAGCCAGCAGCGCCAGCAGGCCCGCGCCCATCAGCAGGCTCTGAGCCGCGTCGGTCCAGGCGACCGCGCGCATGCCGCCGAGCGTCTCGTAGAGCAGGATCACCGCGGCCAACCCCAGCACCCCGACGGCGTAGGGGACGAGACCTCCGGTCACCTCGCTCGCCACGTGACCCATGGCCATCAGCTGGGCGAGCAGGAAGTTCGCGAGGGCCAGCGCCATCAACGCGGCGATGGCCACGCGCAGCGCCGGGCCGTGGGCCTCATCGCCGAAGCGGTGTCGAACCCAGTCGCCCGGCGTCACGAAGCCATGTCGCACGGCCAGCGGCCGCAGCTTGGGGGCGAGCGCGTGGAACACGACGATGATCGACATCATGAAGCCGGTCGCCATGATCCACGAGAAGCCCCGTCGGTAGGCCTCGCCGGGGTAGCCGAGCAGCGAGTTGCCGCTGTAGGCGGTCGCGTACAGCGTGAGGAACAGGACGAAGGCGCCGAGGTCGCGGCCCGCCAGGAAATGATCGGCCGGCGAGCGGTCGCGCCGTGCGCGCCGCGCCACCTCGGCGACCGAGGCGAGCAGCGCGAGGTAGACGAGAAGCGCCACCACCCCGAGCTGACCGAAGCTCACGGGGGGCCCTCCTGGGGCTCGTCGCCCGGCTCGTCGCCGATCTCGGTGAGCGCCCAGGCGACGGAGTTGAGCACCGCGGCGGCCACGTAACAGGCCAGCGCCACGGCCACCCAATCCGGCAGACCCAGCCAGCCGTCGACCTCCGGAACGGCGCCGGGCTCGCGGTACCACGGAATCGACACCACGTAGAGCCCGCCGATGGCGATCAGCAGGAGGGCGCGGATCCGGCGGGCCATCGCGCGGAGCCTACCAGCCTGGTACCGATCGGAGCTACCGGGAACCCCCGTCGAACGGAGTACCGGAATCGGAGCTACCGGACCGACGCGCTCTCTGTCAGTCTCCGCGGGATGCGCGTGCTGGTGACGGGAGCCTCGGGTCTCGTGGGGTCCCGCCTGGTTCCGGCCCTCGAAGGGGCCGGGCACCGCGTGCACGGCTGCGACCTGGACGTCGACGTCGCGAGCGCGGCCGCCTTCGCACCGGTCGTCTCCTCCTTTGCGCCCGAGGCGATCGCCCACCTGGCGGCGATCTCGGCCACCCGCGACCCCGACGAAGATCCGAGCGCGGTGTTCCGCATCAACTACGGCGGCGCGGCGGTGCTCTTCGAGACCACCGCCAGGCTGGCGCCGGGCGCCCGCGTCCTGTTCGTGAGCACGGGCCTCATCTATGGATCGCTGGCACCCCGGGCGCGTTCGTTCGACGAGCAGGCCGCACTCCGTCCTCGGGGCGCCTACGGATGGAGCAAGGCCACCGGCGACAGACTCGGCCAAGCCTGGGCCGAGCGAGGGCTGGACGTGGTGCGCGCCCGCCCCTTCAATCACACCGCGGCCGGCCGGCGAGACGATTTCGTCGAGTCGCGGCTGGCCCGACAGCTGGCCGCCATCGAACTAGGCCAGCAGGAGCCCGTCGTCCATGCGCTCAACGTTCGCGCGGTGAGAGACTTCCTGACGGTCGACGATGTGGTCGCCGCCTACCAGGCCTTGCTGGATCCGGCCGTCGAGCCCGGTGCCTACAACATCGCCAGCGGACGAGGCGTCAGCATTCTCGAGATCTGGCAGAAGCTGCTGGCCCACGCCTCCGTCGAGCCCGAGCTCGTGTGGCGGGAGGAGGACCAGGATGAGACGGATCGCAGTGTCGGCGATGCCACCCGATTGAAGGACGTCACCGGCTGGTCACCGCGTGGGGACCTGGATGCGACGCTGGCCAGCATCCTGGACTTCTGGCGGGAGCACCTCGGCTCCGCCTGACCGCGCTCCCGGCTCGACGAGCGGGTCCGACCCTCCCGACTAGCGGATCTGACCGTCCAGGTTGGGGAAGCGATCCAGGACCTCGCCGAACGGGAGCACGGCGCGTCCCTTGTCCCCCTCCCGTGCGACCAGGTGCTCACGCAACGCGGGCAGCCTCGAGTACGGGACCTGGGGAAGGAGGTGGTGCTCGTAGTGGCAGTGGGTGTTGTGAGGGAACAACAGCAGCCGCTCCAGCGGCGAGGCCGAGAAGCGGTGGGACCCCTGCGCGCCACCCTGCTCGAGCCCGACATGCTCCATCCACGTCCGGATCCGGAACGTGGCCCAGAAGCCCGTCGCGACCGACACGCACCACAGCCCGAAGACCCACAGGGCGTCGAGCTGCCAACACACGAGCAGCAGACCCGCGTACAGGGAGACCGGCCCCCAGTAGCGCAGCCGGCGCTCGGGCAGGATCTCCTTCAGGAACCCGAGCAGATCGGGCACACCGAGACCGATGAGATCCAACAGGAAGCGCCGGACGATCACGCCCTTCGTGATCGGCCGCGCGTACAGGGAATCGCTGCCGCGGTACGCCAGCTCGGGATCGCGTGGGGTTCCCAAGGTCCGATGATGCTCGAAGTGCCAGTCCCGATAGCCGCGGTCCATGATGGCGCCGAGGGGCCAGCCCGCGAGCACCTCGCCGATCCGGTCGTTCCACGGACGCCACGGCAGGGCGAGGCGATGGGTCGCATCGTGTCCGAGCAAGGCGAGGCCGTGCTGACGGCACCCGATCCAGAGCCCGAACACCGGGAACAGGATCCAGGGCTTGCCCAGCGCAGCGAACAGCACGAAGCCCGACGCGATCCACGCCCAGTCGAAGAGCAGGCTCGCGGACCAGCGAAGCGGGGTCAGCTCGGCGAACCGCTTCAGCTCCTCCGGAGTGAGCGTTCGTTCGCCCGGACCCGGCTCAGCCGCCGGGGCGGGGCGAGGAATGGCGGACGCAGCGGCCATCCGGGCACCCTACCACAGCCCCCCGCGCTCCCTCTGCGGGTTTGCGCGAGCGCTGGACCGTGGCGCCTAGCGCAGCACGCCGCCCAGCCACTCCACGACGTCCACCCGGATCGGCATGAAGTACAACGACTGGCCCTCCCGTTCCGCCCAGTCGACGGCGCCCTGCGCGTACGCGCGGTTCCAGGCGAGCGTGGGTTCGAAGCAACGGGGAAGAAAGGCACGGTTCCGGCGCTCCCAATAGCGCCGGCTGCCCGGTGTCAGGATGGGGCTCAGCCCCCAGTAGACCGCTTGCTCCGAGAGCAGATCCGCCCAGACCTCCTGATGGCGCAGATCGAAGAACGGCTGGGTGAAGAAACCGCACGCACCCGCCGCGCGCTTTGCGAGCGCGTAGTCACGCTCGCGGCACGGACTCGAACGGTAGGGATCGAGCGCAGCGAAGATGCGAAGCTCGGGCAGGGCCTG
The DNA here is from genome assembly GCA_029261775.1 of Deltaproteobacteria bacterium. Taxonomy (GTDB): domain Bacteria; phylum Myxococcota_A; class UBA9160; order UBA9160; family UBA6930. The sequence goes on from JAJDAR010000042.1 coordinate 3,445, forward strand.
CCGCAGCGCCCCGATCAGCTCGATGGACGTCGTCGGCGCGCTGGCACCGTCGACGGACGGGTCGTCGCCCTGCACGACGATCACCTCACCGAAACCGTGGGCGACGCAGAGGTCCTTCAGTCCAGTCAGGCCCAGCCGGCCCGGGGTCCCGCGGTCGAGGAGGTCCACATCGCAAGCCCGCAGATGCGGAAGGGCCCGATCGTGGGTGGCTCGGGCCAGGGCACAGGCCTCCCAGCTGCGGAGGTCGAAGCGCGGAAGATCCGGGAGGTTGACCGTGGCCACCGAGGGGAACGCCTGCCGGGCGCGGCAGAGATCCAGGCGCAGCTGGTCGGGGCTGCGAGGGACGAGCTCTAGCGAGACGTCGAGCATCCGAATACATTACTCTATCCGGATATATTGATCTATACCATGGTGGCCTCGAGCGCCAACCAGTGATCGCCCAGGTCGTCCCGACTGGCCGCCCTGGCCCGGACCGCAAAGCCCAGGCTGGCCAGCGCCTGCTCGGCCCGGGTCGCCTCGCTCGCGAGCAAGCCCGAGACGATCAGTCGCGCGCCCGCCTCGCAGCGCCGGGCGATCTCGGGGAGCACCGGCAGCAGCTCACTGCGGATCATGTTGGCCAGGGCCAGATCACAAGCGCCGCCGGGAGCGCGACCCAAGGGACCGCAGAAGACCGTGACCCGATCGGCCAGCCCATTGAGGCGGGCGTTCGCGATGGTCGCCTCCGTGGCCAGCGGGTCGAGATCGATCGCCAGGGCCCGACCCCCGCCGAGCCCGAGCGCGGCCAGTGCCAGGATGCCGGTGCCGCAGCCGACGTCGAGCACGCGGACGTCGGCGCCGAGGGGGTCGCCGGCTTCGAGCAACTCGAGGGCGAGGCGGGTCGAGGCATGGCCCCCGGTGCCGAAGGCCTGACCGGGCTCGATGGTGAGGACGAGGCGCTCGCCGGGCTCGTCGAGGGGACGGAACGAGGGTTGGATCGCGAGACGCTCGCCCACGAGCATCGGCTCGAGCCCTTCCTTCCACGCCTCGCTCCACTCCTGGTCCGGGGTGACGAGGGGGGCTCCGACGCGCAGTTCGGGCGCCGCTCCGCGGATCGCGCGGTCGACGGCAGCAGCGTGATCGCCGGGCACGTGGACGACCAGCGCGTCCGGCTGTTCCTCGGCCCCGCTCGCTCCCGCCTCGACCGCCGCGAGCAGGGCTCGCTCGCGATCCTGCGCGCTGCCGCCCTCGACGCGCACCGTGACCCAGGCGGCCAAACCGCTCATCTCCCCTCCCGAACTGGCCGAAGGTAGCGGAGCACCCGAAAGGCCCTCCCTTGCCCCACGTTGCCCCGCCCTCGCTGAACCCGAGCCAGGCCGCCGATCTCGCTGCGAAGCTGCGCAGCCATTGCGAGCGCGCGCTGCGCGGCAAGCCGCAGGTGGTCGCGCGTGCCGTCGAGACCCTGATCGCGGGGGGCCACCTGCTCCTCGAAGACGTCCCAGGTGTCGGCAAGACGACGCTGGCCGCGGCGCTGGCCCGGAGCGTGGATGGCAGCTTTCGCCGCATCCAGTTCACGAGCGATCTGCTGCCGAGCGACGTGATCGGCGCCGCGATGCCCGAGGTCATCGACGGTCGACCGAGCGGCGCCCTCGTCTTTCACCCCGGACCCCTGTTCGCCCACGTCGTGCTGGCGGACGAGATCAATCGCGCGAGCCCGAAGACCCAGTCGGCGCTGCTCGAGGCGATGGCCGAAGGCGGGGTCACGGTCGACGGCGAGCTCCACGTGCTGCCGCGCCCTTTCTTCGTGGTCGCGACCCAGAACCCCACGGAACACTCCGGCACGCACGCCCTTCCGGACAGCCAACTCGACCGCTTCCACATGCGCCTCTCGATCGGGTATCCGAACCTCGACGACGAGGCGGCCGTGCTGCGGGAGGACCCGAGCCAGTGGCAGCTGCCGAACCTGGACGCGGTCGTGACGCCCGCCGAAGTCGAGGCCATGCGCGCGATGGCCGGCCACGTCAAGGTCAGCGATGCGCTGATCGCCTACATCCTCGGCATCGTGACCGAGACCCGCGAGCACGAGGCGATCCAGGTCGGCGCCTCTACCCGCGCGGCCCTGGCCCTGCGCCGCGCGGCGCAGGCCCACGCCCTGGTCGACGGCCGGGACTACGCAATCCCCGAAGACGTGCAGACGCTGACCCAGGACGTGCTGGCCCATCGGTTGGTCGTCGAGGCCGGCAGCCCTGGCAGCGGCACCTCGGAGGAAGCCCGATGGCTCCTGCAGGAGATCCTCGATCGGGTGACCGTTCCGCTCTGAGGCGCCGCAAGGTGCGCCCGGAGAGTGCGGGTGCCGCGTCCCAGCGCCGACGGCGATCCTCGCTCGCGCGGCGCATGCGCAAGAGCCTGCGGCCGCCTCGCACCCTGCGTCCCACGCGGGCGGGCTGGAGCTTCTTCGCGCTCACCCTCGGCGTGGGTTTCGCCTCGCTCAACACGGGCAACAACCTGCTCTACATGGTGCTCTCCATCCTGCTCGCCTTCCTGGTCCTCTCGGGGGTCTTCTCCGAGGCCGCGCTGCGCGGGATCCGGATCCGACGCAAGCTGCCCGCCGAAGCCTTCGCCGATCAGTCCACGCCGCTGGTGATCGAGCTGTCCAACGACAAGAAGCGGGTCCCCAGCTACGCGATCGTCGTGGAGGATCTGGTCGGAGAGGACGTGGACCAGGCGACCGTCAGCGGGCGCACCTTCTTCTTCCACATTCCAGCGGGCGGGAAGGTCTCCCGCGTCCGCCGCTTCGTCCCCGAACGGCGCGGTCCCCTGCCGTTCGCCGGCTTTCGGGTCTGGACGCGCTTCCCCTTCGGGCTCTTTGCCAAGTCGCTCCTCGTCGAGCGAGCCGACGAGCTGCTGGTGTACCCCGCCCTCGAGGCGGCGCAGCTCGCCGGGGGCAACCCGGGACCTCCCGCGCCGGGGGAGACCCATCACGGGCAGGGGGGCGAGAGCGCCGAGGCGGCGGGCCTGCGCGACTACGCCGCCGGCGACTCGTTCCGCCGCGTGCACTGGCCGGCCAGCCTGCGGCGCGGTGAGCTGCTGGTACGGGATCGCGAGCGCGAGCAGAAGGCCGAGCTCGTGGTCCAGCTGCCGACCGCGGGCCGCCAGCCCGGGGCGGAGTTCGAGGCTGCGGTGCGTCGCGCCGCCTCCCAGGCGATCGCCCATCTGGATGCCGGGTGGCGGGTCGGTCTTCGCACGGACGAAGCCTGGCTCCCGCCCGCCGCTGGCCGCCGCCAACGGCGGCTGCTGCTGGGCCACCTGGCGCGGGTCCAGCCCCACCGCCAGCCTGCGGAGAGCGCCGCGTGAGCCGCATCGAGTTCCGGGAGACCTACCGCTCGCCGCGACCTCCGAGCGCCGTGGCCATGGTCGCCATCGCGACCGCGACCCTGGCGATCACCGAGCAGGTGGCGGCCCCCGTGCTGGCCTGGACGGCGGGATGTGCGGCGTTCGTGGCCTGGCGCAAGGAGCGATCCTTCTCGTGGCAGGAGACGGGTTGGCTGCTGAACCTGGGTCTGCTCGCCTGCATGGGCATCGCCGCGCTGGTGTTTGCGCGCGGGCAGCTGGCGGTCGTCGCGCTGGCGCACTTCGCGGCCCTGGCCCAGGGCCTGCAGCTGCTCGACATGAGGCCGCGCCGCTCGGAGTTCCTGCTCGTCGCTCTCGCGGTCTTCCAGGTCGTGCTCGCGGCCAACCTGACCGACCACCTGGCCTTCCCGCTGCTGCTCGTCGCCTTCACCGTCTCCGTGGTCTGGACCCTGACGGTCCACACCCTGCGCGCCGAGGCGCTCGAGGCCGGCGAGCCCGACGCGGCCACGCGCGCCATCTCGCGCTCGCTGCTGCGGACCACGGGGTTGGCCAGCCTGCTCTCGGTCGGCCTCGCGATCGCCCTCTTCCCGATGCTCCCGCGGATGCGCTCGGGGGCCTTCATCTCGCAGGGCCTCGGCTCGCCGATGGCGATGTCGGGCTTCTCCGAGAACGTCGAGCTCGGTGACCTGGGGCGCATCCGTCTCGACCCGGCCATCGTCCTGCGGGTCGAGTCGATCGACGGCGGCATGCTGCCGATCGAGGATCGCTACTGGCGGGGTCTGGCCTTCGACCACTTCGACGGCCGGCGTTGGGCGGTCACCCCGGCCGGCAAGGAATCGCTGAAAGGTGACACCGAGATCGGCCTCGATCTCGGCACGCGCAGGCTCGGCTCCCAGCGCCGCCAGCGCGTCACCCGCGAGAAGCTCGACTCCGGCGTGCTCTTCTCTCCCGGCCACCCGACGGTGGTGCGGGGCAACCTCGGGCGCGTACAGCGCGATCGCGGCGGCTCCCTGTACGGGCTGCACACGGCGGGGGACCGGATCGACTACCAGATCTCCGCGGACACCCGAACCCCCCTGGTGATGGATCTGTCCGCCGCGCGCGCACAGCCACCCCGCGACGAAGGCGCCCGCTTCCTGCAGCTTCCAGGGCTCGACGCGGGCGTCCTCGCCCTGGCCCGACAGATCACCGACGACGCGGGATCCGACCTCGAGCGCGTGCTGCGCCTCGAAGCACACCTGCAGCGCGCGGGCCGCTACACGAACGACATCCCGGACCACGAGCGCGAGGGGCGCTCGCCGATCGAGGCCTTCCTGCTCGAGCACACGGAAGGTCACTGCGAGTACTTCGCAACCGGCATGGTGATGCTGGCGCGCAGCCTCGGCCTGCCGGCGCGGCTCGTGAACGGCTTCGCCGGCGGCGAGCTCAACGAGCTGGGCGGTTTCATCGAGGTTCGACAGTCCGACGCCCACACCTGGGTCGAGGTGCACTTCGAGCATGCGGGCTGGGTCCGCTTCGACCCCACACCGGCCGACCTGCGCCTGGCCGGTGCGGCGCAGCTCCGCGGCGAGCGCTGGTGGGCCAGCCTGTCGAGCGCGATGGAGCTGTGGTGGTACCGGGTCGTCGACTTCGACCGCAGCAGCCAGGGCCGCGCCCTCCGCAAGGCCTGGATCGCCTGGCACCAGTGGCGCGGCGAGCGCCGGGCCGCGGCGGGTGCCGCACCACGCACGAAGAGCCGGGCATGGGACCTGCAACCCGAGCCCTGGATGATCGCTCCGGTGATGGGCGCCCTGCTGGCCGGTCTGTGGTGGCAGCGCCGACGCTCCGGCCCGGGCCACGACCTGCCGCGGTACTACGCTGCCGCGCTCCGCCTGCTCGCGGCGCAGGGGTTGGAGCGCAAGGCCGCGACGACGGCGCGGGCGTTCGCCGGGCGGGTCGCGCAAGAGGTCCCTCACACGGCGGCCCTGGCCTTCGAGCGGCTGACCGAGGCCTACCTTCGCGAGCGTTTCGCCGGCGTCGCAGCGGGCCGCATGGAAGCCGAGCTCGCGGCGATGAGAACGAGCCTCCGGGTCTGACCTTGCGCTCCGCGCGGAGCGGTTCCGCTTGATAGCCTCCGCCCATGGCCCGCTACGTCTTCCTCGATCGGGACGGCACGCTCGTCCGCGATCCGGGCTACGTGCACCGGATCTCCGACTACGAGCTCCTCGACGGTGTGGCGGACGGCCTCCGTCGCCTGCAAGCGGCGGGCTATGGCCTGGCGATCGTCACCAACCAGAGCGGCATCGGACGTGGGTTGTTCACCGAAGCCGACTTCCATGCCTTCCAGAAGCACCTGATCGCCGATCTGGAACGTCAGGGGGTGCGCATCGAGGCCACCTTCTACTGCCCCCACGCCCCCGAGGCCGACTGCGCGTGCCGCAAGCCGCGGCCCGGTCTCTTCGAGCAAGCCGCCAAGCATCTGGGCGCGGACCTTCCCCAGTGCTGGATGATCGGCGACAGCGCGCGAGACGCCGAGGCCGCTGCAGGCCTGCAGGGCGCGGTGTGGATCGGAGGCGCGGGCAAGGCCCTGCCCGCGGGTTGTCTCTCAGCCTCGGATTTTGCGCAGGCCGCCGAGCGGATCGTCGAGACCACGGCGAGCCGAGTCGGCACGCGAGAGGGATGACGGCGGGAGGGCGGTCGAGGAGGCAACGTCGACGAAGCTCAGGCGGAGTCGGCAGGATCTCCGGTGCTCAACCAGTCGCGGGCCGCGTCGGCGTCGCGGAACACGCGCAGCGCAGTGCCCGGAGCTTCTCGAAACACCTCGAACATGCGTGCCATTCCGAAGTCCGCGTCGCCCGGCACGATGAACGCCAGCCTGGCGGGAGGTGGCGTGGGCTGGTTCCGCAAGATGAAGCCGGCGATCTCCCGGACGTCCGCGGCGGACATCTCGAACTTCGCCGCCTGAAAGTCCCAGGCCGCCGCTCGTCCGTCCCAATCCGGAGCCGCCCAAAGCGCGGCGGCCCCCTCCCGAGCGTCCTGAACGCTGAGGCCCCCCGAGCAAGTCGCGACAGCGATGCCCGTTTCCGGCTCGACCCGGATGGAAACGGTCATGTCCACTCCCCCTTCTCGGGGAAGAGCGTACCGCTCACCGGGCCGGGTCGAGCACGACGGCCCTCAGCGCGCCCAGCTCAGCCGTCGCCGAGCGTGCAGTACTCCCGGGCGATCAGGCGATCGAGGTAGGTGTTGAGGTTCGCGTGGTCCTTGATCAGGCCCTGCTGCCTGCCCCAGTTCACGGTGTAGCCGACCACGATGTCGGTGACCGAGAAGCGTTCGCCGACCAGGTACTCCTTGCCGGCGAGCGCGGCATCCAGCGCCGCGGCGCCCCGCTCGAAGAAGCGGCCGTTCTGCTCGAAGACGCTCTGGTTGCGCTCCTCCTCGGGCAGCACGAAGGTGTTCAGCGCGCTGCTCCAGAGCCACGCCTCCATCTCGGTGAGCGCGAAGGAGACCCACTGGTCGTGGAGAGCGCGATCCCGCGTGCCGGACGGCGAGATCAAACCGGCTTCCGGAGCCAGGTCCGCGATGTGGGTCGAAATCGCCGCTGACTCGAAGAGCGGCTGCCCGTCGATCTCGGCGGCCGGCAGCTTGCCGAGCGGGTGGATCTTGCGCAGCTCTTCCGAACCGAACAAGGTGGGATCGTTCCGGCTCTCGAACGGCAGGCCCGTCTCGAGCAGGGTCCAGCGCACGCGCTTCGAGCGCGTCGGGGTGAACTCGTACAGGGTGATCTTGGGCATGGTCTCTCCTGGGGTTTGGGGCAGCGCGAGTGGGTGGAAGCCCGACCGGGTGCGAAAGAGTATCGCGAACCAGCCGATTCGAGGACGATCACGACGACGACCCGCTTCTCACGAGGCCCCCGCGAGGCCGGCCCAGCGTCGCTCGGCCCGGCCGACGGCGCCCGGGATCAGGCGCCAGACGAAGCGCACCGCAGGACTCGCGTTCAGGTAGAGCTTGTCGTCACGCAGCGTCCAGACCGCCGGATCGGCCTCGACGGCCTCCCCGAGGCTCAGACCGAACGCGCAGTGCCCGCCGAACTGCGGGGTGTAGCGCGCGGGCTCGGCCACGAAGCGTGCGCGATTGGCGTCGGTCGCGAAACGGAATGTTGCTCCGTGCCAGTCCGCCGAGCGCCCCTCCTCGCCCGGGACGGGACCACCCGGTGAGAAGTAGCTGACGGGGTCGAAGCCCCCGAGGGCGAGGCCCTGCGCATCGGTCGCGAACGGCTGGACGTGGAGGTCTCCCGGGGCGCCCGACGCGCACGCCAGACCGGTCAGGAGCACGACCAGGAGCATCGAGCGGGGCCCTTCGTGTTTCACATCGGTCCTCCGAGCACGCCCCACCCCGGTGGGGGTCTCGTGAGGACGACGCTTCGGCAGTGCCGGATCGGACACGGCCCCTCGCGAGCAGCCCGCCTACACTCCCGCCAGCCCTCGCCGCCCCTCAGGAGCAGCCGATGCCCGCTCTCGATGGCCTCCGCATCCTCG
>JAJDAR010000043.1 GCA_029261775.1 Deltaproteobacteria bacterium
AAGAGCTCCCATTCTGCGTCGCGGTCCTTGAAGTCGGAGACCATCTCGAAGACCCCGGTGCCGGCCTCGCCGAGACCCCGGCTGATGCCCACCAGCTCCGCCGCGCTGGCCGAAAGGCTCGGCGTCGGTCGACCGTCGCTCGTCCGGTGATTGAGCGTGCGAGAGGTGGTGAACCCGAGCGCGCCGGCGCCGATCCCCTCGCGCACCAGCTGCGCCATCGTCTCGATCTCCTCCGGTGTGGGCTCCTCGGTGTGGTCGCAGCCGCGCTCGCCCATCACGAAGAAGCGCAATGCGCCGTGGGGGATCTGGGCGCCGACGTCCAGGGCGTGCGGCCGTCGCTCGACCGCGTCCAGGTACTCGGGGAAGCTCTCCCACTCCCACTGGATGCCCTCGGCGAGCGCCGTCCCGGGAATGTCCTCCACTCCTTCCATCAACTTGATCAGGTACTCGTGGCTGTCCGCGCGCACCGGCGCGAAGCCGACCCCGCAGTTTCCCATCACGACGGTGGTGACGCCGTGCCAGCAGGACGGCGACAGCAGCGAGTCCCAGGTGACCTGACCGTCGTAGTGGGTGTGGACGTCGACCCAGCCGGGCGTGAGCAGCAGGCCCGAGGCGTCGGTCTCGCGCTCACCGCGCTCGCTGATCGGGCCCACCTCGGCGATGCGGTCACCCCGGATCCCCACGTCCGCGGTCCGGCGCGGGGCGCCCGTTCCGTCGATCACCGACGCTCCGCGAATCACCCAGTCGTAGGCCATGTCCTGTCTCCTCGAGCCTTGGTCGCAGCGGCCCGTCGACGGAAGTATGCTGCCCGCCGCGGGGCCCCGCCAAGCTGCCCCCGAGGAGGCCCGTCGTGAACGATTACGAGTCCTACGACGCGCTCGGGCTGGCCGAGCTGGTCCGGAAGGGCGACGTGCAGCCCAAGGAACTGCTCGCCGCCGCCCTCGAGCGCATGGAGCGGCATGAGCCGACCCTCCACGCCGTCCCGATCCCGATGATCGAAGAGGCCGAGCGCGCCATCGCCGCAGGCCTGCCCGAAGGCCCCTTCACGGGCGTGCCCTACCTGATCAAGGATCTCCACCTGCTCTGGAAGGGCGTGCGCACCACGAACGGCAGCGCGCTCTTCGCCGAGAACGTCCCGGATCACGACAGCGAGCTGACCCTCCGGTACAAGGCCGCAGGTCTGGTGACCTTCGGCAAGAGCGCCTCGCCCGAGTTCGGCATCACCTGCACCACCGAGTCCGCGCTCTTCGGCAACACGGCCAATCCCTGGAACCCCGAGCACTCGGCAGGCGGATCGTCGGGCGGCTCCGCAGCCGCGGTCGCCGCCGGCTACCTGCCGCTCGCCAACGCCAGCGACGGCGGCGGCTCGATCCGCATTCCGGCCGCGGCCTGCGGACTCTTCGGCATGAAGCCGACACGCGGGCGCACGCCGATGGGCCCCGACGTCGGCGAGGGCTGGGCGGGCATGAGCGCCATCCATGCGGTGAGTCGCAGCGTGCGCGACAACGCGGCCCTGCTCGACGCCACCCACGGCGCAGACATGGGCGCTCCGTACGTCGCGCCCGCTCCCGAGCGGCCCTTCCTCGACGAGGTCGGACGCCGCGGACCGCGCCTGCGCATCGCCTTCCAGCGCGAGACCTGGAACGACTCGCCGACCGAGCCGGATTGCATCGCGGCGGTCGAAGACGCCGCCGCGCTCTGCTCCGAGCTCGGCCACGAGGTCGTCGAGCGCTCCCTGAAAGTGGATGCCGAGCTGATCCGCCGCGCCTCGGGCACGATCATCCCGACCAACCTGCTCGTGGCCCTCGAGGACGGTGCGGCCGCACGCGGTCGCGAGCTGTCCGAGGACGACGTCGAGCCCGGCACCTGGGGCATGTCGCAGGCCGCCCACCAGCGCACGGCTGCGGACTACGTGCGGGCCGTGAAGGGCATCCACGTGCTCGGGCGCGAGGTCGAGCGCTTCCTCCAGGACGTCGACGTGCTGCTGACGCCGACGATGGCCACGGCCCCGGTGCGCCTCGGGCAGATCCACCTCTCGAACCCCAACCCCGCGGAGCACCTGGGCAAGCTGTTCCAGTGCATCGGCTTCACCCAGCTCTTCAACGCCTCGGGGCATCCGGCGATGTCGGTACCGCTCGCCTGGAACGAGGCGGGCCTGCCGATCGGCCTGCAGTTCGCCGGCCGCCTCGGCGACGAGGGCACGCTCTACCGGTTGGCTGCGGAGCTCGAGGAAGCGAGGCCCTGGTTCGACCGGCGCCCGCCGATCTCGGGCTAGCGCGGGCGGATTGCGGACTCACTCGTCCGCCAGGAAGTACTGCACCGTCGTCACGACCCGCACCCGCTTGCGCTGCGGAGAGAACGCGTCGCGGTCGCCGATGCTGAAGTAGCCTTGCGTCGCGTTGCGGATGCTCCCGACCCGGCTGCCCGAATCCTCGGCGAACTGCTGAGCCGCACGCCTCGCGTCCCGGGTGGCCTCGGCGATCATCTCGGGTTTGATCGCCTCGAGACCGGTGAAGAGGTACTGCGTGGTCCACTCGTAGCTCTGGACGAGCTCGACGCCGGATCCGATCAGCTCGCCGATCGCCTGCCGTGCCGCCTGGACCTTCTCCACCTGCTGCGAACGGACGGCGAGCGTCGCCTGGATCGAGAAGCGCTCGCGCACATGGTCGCTGCGCCCGAGGCCGTGGTCGGTGACGCGCGGCTCGGTACGGGTCAGCTCGTCGGGCTCGAAACCGCGGGCCCGCAGAAAGGCCGTGACCTTGCCGGTGTCGGCCTCGATCTCCGCGTGGACGCCCGCCAGCTCGTCGCCCCGGGCCTGGAACACGATCGGCCAGAGCACCAGGTCGGCCGGGACCTCGCGCTCGGCGAGCCCCTTGACCGTGACCACGCGCTCCGCCGAGCGCGCTGCGAGCAGGGCGTTGCCCACCGCGGCCCCCGCAAAGGCGATTCCCAGGGCCATGGCCAGACCGGGAATCCAGTCCCGCGCACTTCTCTCCGACATCACTGCCTCCCCGGCCCCAGGTAGACGATACGAAACCAGGGCCCCCCGGCCCGTTCCCGCTGCATGCCACCAGGGGCGCCGGCCCGTTCCGGCTGCACGCTGCTTGCCTGCCGCCGAGGCGGACGGCCCGGAACTCCGCCCCCTTCGAGGCTATGCTGAGCGGCCCGGTGGACGATGGCCGTCCGACCTCGACCCCCGAGGAGACCGCATGCTCACCAAGCACGACGACTATCCGATCCATCAGACGCCGGTTCCCGTGGCCCAGCCCGCCAGCAGCGATCGCAACGTCTACGACCGCTACTGGTTCAACGGCTACCAGGACGACGGCGAGTTCTACTTCGGAATCGGCGCCGCCCTCTACCCGAACCTGGGCATCATGGACTGCGGACTCAGCATCGTTCGCGACGGGGAGCAGCACGCCTTCCACGCCTCGCGACGCGCACCGGTCGAGCCGACCGACCTGCAGGTGGGTCCCTTCCGGATCGAGATCCTGGAGCCCATGAAGAGCCTGCGCGTCGTGCTCGACGACAACGAGACCGGACTCTCCGGCGAGCTGCTCTGGATCCCGCGGACGGCGAACATCCAGGAGGGCCGACAGACGGCGCCGCCCGGTGGCATGCACATGGACGCCACCCGCTTCAACCAGTTCGGCCATTGGCAGGGCGAGCTCCGCTACGACGGCCGCAGCGTCACGGTCGACCCGGCGCGGGTCTTCGGAACCAAGGACCGCTCCTGGGGCATCCGCCCGGTCGGCGAGCCCGACCCGGCCGGGGCGCCTGCGACCCGCATGCCGCAGGCCTTCTTCCTGTGGGCTCCGCTGCACTGGCCGGACCGCTGCACCCACATGGGACTGTTCGAGAACGAGCACGGTGAGATGTGGCACTGGGACGGCATGATCTGCCCGGTCTACGCGAGCCCGGACGACCTGCCCGGAGTCGAGGACCCGGGCGTCCGGGTGGTGACCCACGTGGAGCATCACCTCGAGTTCGTGCCCGGCACCCGCCGCGCCGGTCGTGCGGACATCGCCCTCACCGAGCGCAGCGGGCAGCGCCACGAGATCAGCCTCGAGCCGCTGCTCTGCTTCCGGATGAAGGGCATCGGCTACTCCCACCCCGAGTGGGGTCACGGGCGGTGGAGGGGCGAGCTGACCATCGGCGGCGAGGCGTGGAAGCTGGCCGATCTCGACGAGATGGCCCTCGAGAACCAGCACATCCAGCAGGTGATGCGCGCGCGCTGCGGCGACGACGAGGGCATCGGGGTGCTGGAACAGGTCCACCTGGGCCCGCACACGCGCTACGGCTTCAAGGACTTTCTCGACCCGGCCTGAGCGGCCGCGGAGGATTGCATGCGACGATTCGAAGACAAGATCGCACTCGTCACCGGGGCCGCCTCGGGGATCGGGCGCGCGACCGCAGAGCGCCTGGCCAAGGAGGGCGCGGCCCTGCTCCTGTGCGATGTCCAGGAGGAAGGCCTCGCCGCGACCGCCAAGCAGTGTGAAGAGCTCGGGGCCAAGGTCGCGACGGCGCTCTGCGACGTCTCGAAGCCGGATGCCGTGCGGGCCGCCGTGGCGGCTTGCATCCAGGAGCACGGCGCTCTCGACGTGCTCGTCAACGTCGCGGGCATCCTCTCGCTGGAGCGCACCGAGGAGGTGCACCTCGAGACCTGGGAGCGGATCCTCTCGGTGAACCTGACCGGGACCTTCCTGATGTGTCAGGCCGCCCTTCCCTACCTGCTCGAGCGCGGCGGCAACATCGTCAACCTCTCGTCGACCTCGGCGCTCGGAGGCATGGCCTATGGCGCCGCGTACGGCGCCAGCAAGGGCGGCGTGCTGGCGTTGACCCGCACTCTCGCGGTCGAGTACGCGAAGCGCGGCGTGCGCGCCAACGCCATCTGCCCGGGCTCGATCAAGACGCCGATGACGACGCGCAGCGGGCTGCCGGAGGATCCGGACTGGAAGCTGCTCCAGCGGGCAATGCCGCTCGACGAGCCGCGGGGCCCGGAGACCGTGGCCTCCGTGATCGCGATGATCGCCTCCGAGGATGGGGCGCACATCAACGGCGAGTCCATCCGCGTCGACGGCGGCACCCTGTCCTGAACCCCCCGTCGATGGCGGCAGCCTCTCCTGAACCTCGCGAACGAGGCAGATCCGACGCCTCGACGAAAGGAGCCCCCATGACCCGCAGCCGAGCCTGGGACGCCCATCCCGAGCACGTCATCACCGTCGAGCCGCATCCGGGCACCGTCTCCGCGAGATTCGGGGACATCCTGCTCGCCGAGAGCTCGAAGGCCGTGATCCTGCGCGAGGGCCGCTACCCGCCGGTCATCTACTTCCCCCGCAGCGACGTGCGCACCGACACCTTGACGCCGATGGAGCACACCACCCACTGCCCGTTCAAGGGCGATGCCCGCTACTGGAGCGTCACCGGCGAGGAGAAGGGCGAGAACGCGGTGTGGGGCTACGACGAGCCCTTCGAGCAGATGGAATCGATCCGCGAGCACGTCGCGTTCTACGTCGACCGGGTGACGATCGAGGCGACGGAGCCCGTCCCGGGCCCCTGACCGAAGGGGCGCCGGGCCCCTCTGGTCTCGCGCCGTCCAGCTAGGACCGGTTCGCTCCCTGCCCCCGGGCCTGGCGCTCCTGGAGCCGCCGGAGGGCGAACACCAGCGGCAGGGTCAACAGGAAGGCGCCGGCGACAGGCGCCAGCACGTGGCCCATCAGCAGGTGGCGGAAGTCCGGCATCGGGCAGGCTGCCTGGGCGGCGACGCTTCCGATCGCGGCGGCCGCAGCGGCCGCCGCCAGCGCCAGCACCAGCGGACGGAAGGGCGCGGCGCGTCCTGCGAAGAGCACGACGCCGATGGCGGGCAGCACCCCGAAGCCGATCGCCTCGACCAGGCATGCGAGATCCGCCGTCCACGGCGACGCCGCCAACGGGCTCCTCCAGAACAAGAGCGTCCCGCAGCCTGCGGCGATCGCCATGCCGGCGCCTCCGATCCAGAAGGCGACGCGCGCCAGGGTCTCCCTTCCGGGCACGCTCATGGCCAGAGCCGCGATCGTGCCGCCGGCACCAGCCAGTGCCAGCCCCACGAAGACCGCGGCGACACCTCCGCTGCCGAGCCAGGCCTCGGCCAGATCCGGTCGCGCGCCCAGAGAGCGCACGCCCACGATGGTGACCGCGAGCCAGACGACCCCCAGCAACCCCACTACCACGCGCAGCTGGGGAAGAGGGCGGACGGGCACGAGATCCCGGCTGAGCCGGTCGATCAGCTGCTCCGCCCGTTCGTCACTCATCCCCGGTCTCCCTTCAGGTGGTCCCGCAGTGCGCGATAGCCGCGGTGAGCGCGCAGCTTGAGCGCGCCCGGGGTGGTTCCCGCCTTGCGGGCGGCCTCCTGCACGGAGAGGCCTTCGACCTTGAGCAGCATCACCGCCTGGCGTTGGCCGTCCGGCAGCTGATCGAGAGCCCGCAGCATGCCTCGCGAGAGACCGAGGGGAGCAGCCGCAGGCTCGGCCGGCAGGGTGTCGGCATCGACGTCGCGTTGCCGGGCCCGAAGGCGCGCCTGGCGCCTCGCCCAATCGATCGCGGCGTTGCGGGCAATGGTCCTGACCCAGGGCAAGAGCGCCCGCTCCGGCCGGTAGGTGTGGCGCGCCGTGTGGATGCGCACGAGGACCTCCTGGACGACGTCGTCGACCCCCGGGTCGTCGCCGAGCCTTCCCCGGGTCACACCGCGCAGGAAGGGCAGCAGCTCGGTCAGGAGTCGACGGTAGGCCTCGGAGTCACCGTCCTGGGCGGCCGTCATCCAGCCCCGCCATCGCTCGGCCCGCTCGTCCTGCCCGCTCACGTCATCCGCCCGCCCGGCCCGTGGATGCGACGGCTCGGCGGCGCTCCACGAAACTGCGAGTGTCATGGTGGCGTACCCCTGGCACGGGCGCTCTCAAGAGCGGGAGCGCCCCGGGAGCTACGCTCGGCGAGCCCTGGCGGTTTCTTCGGCCCGGGCGAGCCGACGCACGGAGGGAAGCATGGCGGATTCCGGGCGTCTCCAGGCTGCCGAGCCGGGGGCGCCGATCCGAATCCCGATTTTCGCCGTGGCGGTGTTGCTCGCGCTCGCCTGCGCGAGCCCCTCCGATCCCCTGCGCTACCGGCTGCGGGAGGGTGGGGAGCGCTGGGACGTCTCGGGCCGGGATCGCGTGCTCGAGGATCTCGCGCCGCGCTACCCCGACCTCTTCGAGGTGGTCCTGAACGGCGACCGCAGCGAGGACCCCCCGACGGGGAACCTGCGCGACGATCTCGAGAAGCGGCCCGTCGATCGCGCCAATTACGACGCCCTCAACGCCGTGGCCGTGGCGTACTTCGAGATGAACCAGCGAGGCGAGCAGGCGCGGGAGCGCGGCGACGTCGAGTTCATCACGGCGGGCTTCCGGGCCGCCAAGATGGTCGCCGTGCCCTGGCGCGCCTACATGGAGATCGAGGACGGCCCGCTGCGCGACGCGATCCTCGACTTCTTCGAGGACGTGAGCACCGGCGCGAAGGCCCACTCCGCGCGCACCCGCGGGCGCCTGGCGCGGATCGTCGGCTCGCTGATCCCGAAGGAGCCGGATCTGGCGCGCCGGGCCCGCCTCGAGCATCTCACCCGCATCTTCGAGGCGACCCTCCCGCCCCTCCCCGGCGATGGAGACGAAACCGACCCCGACGACTGAGGCCACGCTGCGGCGAACGCGGGGACTCAGGCGGCGAGCGCAGGCCGCCCCCGCCAGCCCCGCATCACCGCGTCCGCCAGCAGCCCGTAGCCGAGCAGCAGCCCCAGGAAGCGCAGCAGGCCCCCGAGCCACGGCAGGTGGTAGGCGACCGCGAGGACGACCAGCCCTGCGAGCAGGGCGAGGCCGAAGTCGCGCAGGCTGCGGGCGCCGCGGCGCAGCAGCGCCTGCCCGACCAGGAACGCCACCAGCAGGCCGGCGACGTACCACGCCAGGACGTAGAAGCCCAGGCCGATCAAGGCGACGGGCAGACCGACGACGGTGAGTGCCACCAGCACGAGACAGAGCGGGGTGAGCACCACGACCGCCAACCCCAACCCGAGGGTCCGGAAGAAGGCGGCACTCGAATCGACCTCTCCGGCGTACAGACCCGGCAGGAACAGCTGCAGCAGCAGGCCCACGCCGAAAGCCGCCGCCAGCCACACGACCCGCCACAGGTAGAAGGCGGGGTTCCGATACTCCGAGGCCATGTGGCGCATGTGCTCGTCGGGCTCGATCCGGCGCTCGCCCGTGATGCGGGCCCCGTCGGCGATGCGCACCGATTCGACGGACGGCACGCGGGCGGCGAGATGGCCGCCGATCGCGGCGCTGCCGGTCACCTCGAGCTCTTCGCCCGAGAACTCGACGTGCCGACCGATGGAGCCGCGCAGCTCGCTCGACTTCGTGAGGGCGTGCAGATCCCGAGCGACCTGTCCTTCGAAGACCAGGCGCGCGCTCACAGCGCCGAAATCGCCACCAAGCCGGGCGTCCGGAGAAACAGTGATCCGATCGAAGCCGGCGATGGTCGTGCCGTCGATGCGGCCCTCGATGCGGCCCTGCTCACCGAAGACGTGCACCCCGCCCGTCACCTCGCCCAGGATCTCGACTTCCCGGCCGATCGCGAACACCTCCCCTTCGACCCGGCCGCGAATCGAGACACGCTCGCAGAAGGCCACCACGTTGCCCTTCACCACGCCTTCGATCACCAACGACTCACCGCTCGCGACGAGGGTCTCGTCGATCACCTCGTCGGCTGCGACCAGCACCGAGGCCTGATCGAGCTGCAGGACGAGCGCTTGGGCCGGGACGGACGCCCAGGGCAGGACGAGCAGCAGCAGCAGGCCTCCGAGCCGGGCGGGCCCCTCGAAGCGGCGCAGCAGCACGCCGGCCCCGAAGCTGACCCCCGCCGCGACGCTGGCCGTCAGCGCGACCGCAAGCCCGAACTCGAGGGCCCCGGGCGCCCGATCGCGGAGGATGAAGAGGACGTCGAGGATCATTTCGTTCACTCCGAGCCAGCGGGACGGCAGGAGCCAATCCGTTCCGCGTGGAAGACCTACGTCGAAGACGAGCCCCGCGACCGCCACGGCGATGCCGAGCACACCGAGGCTCGCGGGCACGCCCGTGGCGAGACCCTGGGCGGATCGGGCCACCAGGGCCGACTCTGCCGCGGGCGGACGCTCGCGGTAGGTATCGGTCAGGAGCCGCGCCTCGGCCTGCAGGTCGAGCACGCGTCGGCGGCAGCGCTCGCAGCCGACCAGGTGCCCCTCGAGCTCGCGGAGCTCCGCACCGACGAGCTCCTGATCCACGTACACGCCGAGGTTCCAGTCGGGAGGACAGCTCATCCGCCACCTCCCGCCGAAGGCAGGAGATCGCGACGGAGCCGATCCTTGGCGCGGTGCAGGAGCACCCCGACCTGGCCCGTCTCGATGGCGAGAGCCTCGGCGATCTCGGCGTAGGAGAGCTCTGCGTAGTAGCGCAGCACCAACGGAGCCCGGTAGCGGGCGTCGAGGCGGTCGAGTGCCCGGGACAGGCTGCGGCGCTCCTCCTGCCCGAGGGTGGCGAGGAGCGGAGAAGTCCCTTCGCCTGCGAGCCCGGTCGTCTCGAGATCCGCCGAGCGGAAGAGCCGCCCTTCGAGGGCACGGCGTCGAAGCCGGTCGATGCAATGGTGGGCCGCGACCGAGAGCAGCCACGGCCGGAAGGCGCGCGCGGTGTCGTAGCTGCCGAGCGCCTCGCGGACACGCAGGAACACCTCGCTCAGCGCATCCTCCGCCTCGGCGGGATCGGCCAGGAGCCGGGCACAGAGGCGCACGACGTCTCCGCGGAAGCGCTCGTAGAGCGCGCCGAACGCCTCGCTGTCTCCGAGCTGCACGCGGCGCAGCAGCGGCACGAGATCCTGCGCCGGCTCGCGACCGGCGGGATCCTGGCTCGTCATCGCCGGA
>JAJDAR010000044.1 GCA_029261775.1 Deltaproteobacteria bacterium
GTCGGCGAAGGCCAGGGTGGCCGCCGCGCCGTCGGCGATCCGCTCCAGCCAGGGGAGCCGGCTCTCCCGCTCCGCTTCCGTGAGGACGAAGCTCGCGTGCAGGGTCGCGACGAGGGGCGAGGGCAGGGCGTGTCGTCCGACCTCCTCGACCAGTGCTGCGATGCCGACCGTCTTGAAGCCCAGGCCCCCTGCCGCCTCGGGCACGGCGAGCCCCGTCCATCCGAGCTCGACGATCTGCTTCCACAAGGCAGGGTCCCAGCCCGGTCGCTCTCCCCGCTCGTAGACCGCGGCCTCGTCGGCCGCTACGAGCTTGCGCAGCTTCTCGACCGGCAGCTGCTCGTCGAGGAACCGGCGCGCGGTGTCGCGGAGCAGCTCCTCCTCCTCGCCGAAGCCGAAGTCGGCGGGCACCGCCTCTCCATCCGCTGCGGATCTGCTCATCGTGGCCTCACTTCGACTTCGGCAGGCCGAGCACGCGCTCGCCCAGGATGTTGCGCTGGATCTCGTTGGTCCCGGCCGCGATCGTGTGACCGTAGGAGTTCATGTAGGAGAGCGGCCAGCGGCCGGCGTCGGGCGCGCGTGGATCGAGCTTGTACAAGGTCGAGCGGGCGCCCGCGATCTCGACGCCGAGACGTGCATCGCGTTGGGCGAGCTCGCTGAAGACGAGCTTCTGCTGGAGCGGAAGGCGCATGGGGTGATCGGTCAGCGCCGGCACCCTGGCGCGCCGGGCGCTCCAGCGGAGCCCCTCGGAGGCGATCGCGCGCTGGACGATGGCGTCCCTCGTGACGGGATCGTCCGAGGCCTTGCCTCCACCGCGTCGGCTCTCGCGCGCCAGTCGGACCAGGGCATCGAGGGGCGCCTCGGACTCACCGCTCGAGCCGCCCGCGCTCTCCGCCGCGCCGCGCTCGTAGGTGAGCGTGGTCATCGCCACTGTCCAGCCCTTGCCCACGTCGTCCAGTCGATGGGAGTCGGGCACCACGACGTCCTCGAAGAGCACCTCATTGAAGCCGCTCTCGCCGGTGATCTTGACGAGGGGCCGGACCGTGACACCCGGGTGGTCGGCAATCGGGCACAGGAAGTAGGTCAGCCCGTCGTACTTGTGATCCTTGCTCGTGCGCGCGATCAGGATCATCCACTTGGCGAAGTGGCCCAGGCTCGTCCACACCTTGTGACCGTTCACGACCCAGTCGTCGCCGCGGGGGACCGCGAGCGTCTGCTGGTTCGCCATGTCCGACCCTGCACCCGGCTCGCTGAAGCCCTGGCACCAGATCTCCTCACCGGACAGGGCCCCGGGAAGGAAGCGTCGCTTCTGCTCCTCGGTGCCGTGGACCAGGATCGTGGGCGCGGCCATGTTCAGGCCGACGATGTTGATCAGGAACGGCGTCCGCGCGCGTCCCATCTCCTGGTTCGCGATGCGTTGGAATCCCTCGTGCCCCCCGCCGCCATAGGCCTCCGGGTAGTCGCAGCCGACGAGCCCGGCCTCGTAGCACTTCGCCTGCCAGGCCTGCAGGTAGTCGCGCTGGTTCTCGTGCATCACCTCGATCGCCGTGATCGGCAGGCGGAAAGGCGGCGGCTGCGGTGCGTTCTCCGCCAGCCAGCGGCGGACGTACTCGCGAAACTCGTGCTGCTCGGTCGATTCTGCGCTCATCGGACTCCTCGTCGATCCCGAGCCTCTAGCCTACCGCGACTCCGGGCCTGGCGGCTGCACCCGCGAGGCAGGCTTGGCAGGGCGCGCCGCCCGTGAGAGGATCGCCGAGCGATGCCGGCCGCGGTGCGGGTTCGAGTGGCATCAACCGGAGGACCCCATGGCAGCGGTCGCACCTCGTGACTCCCTGGCTGCGATGCTCACGGTCGCCGAAGAAGGGGGCGCCGCGATCGCGACGCTCGAGAGCTTCTGGGGCGGCGTCCTCGCCGGCGACCTGCTGGCGCGCGCCGTCCTCGTGGCGGGAGCCGGGACCGATCGCGGCATCGGCTCGACCCACGTGAGCCTGGCAGCGCTGCCCACACCCGAGGACGACGTGTCGCTGATCCGCCAGGAGCTCAGCGCCGATCGGGTCTTCGTGCAGGCGCGCACGGGAGACCAGGTGTGGGCCGATGTGGTCGTCCAGCTGGCCTCGCTCCCCACGAACGGTCCGACCTACCAGGCGTCGCGGCTCCCGCCCGATCTGCCGGATCCCGACGCGTTGCCGAGCGAGCGCGAGACGGCCCGGTCCGAGGGCTGGGAGCCTTACGCCGTCGGCCCGATCGAGACGCGCCGGACGGGCGCCTGGCGCGATGCGGTCGAGGCCAACGAGCCGGCCGTCTGGACGGGCTGGCTCCGCCCCCGCGAGCCGATCCCGGCCTGCACATGGCCGCGTTGGCCTTCGTCACCGAGTACCGCTCCCATTGGGCGATCGAGCGCCGGCTCGGCGAGCTCTTCCCGAAGGCGAGCCTGCAGCTGCTCGACCACGCGAGCTGGGTGCATCGCGCGCAGCCGTTCACCGACTGGTGGTTCGTGCGCACGGAGAGCGACGTCGCCGTCGAGGGGCACTGCCTGAGCCGCCGCGAGATCTTCGATCGCGCGGGCCGGCTGCTCGCCTCGGCCCAGTGGATGACCCGCGTGACGCTCTGAGCAGGTCTAGAAGGCCACGCGCAGCGAGAAGAAGCCGCCGTAGCTGCGCTGGCCCCGACCGCCGACCACCGCCGAGCCGGTCCACAGCATCGCCGCGCGCAGCTCGACCTCGAGCCGCTCCCACTCCTCGAGCGCCAACACCAGATCGAGCTCCGAGCCCAGGTGCTCATGGCGTCCCGTCAGCTCGAGGTCCAGCCGGGTGTCGCGAAGCCCGCCGGTGGCTTCGACCAGTCGATAGTCGTGGAACGCGAGATCGAGGGAGCTCGAGTCGAGCAACGAGACGCCGAGGCCCACGGTCCAGATGCGCAGATTGGAGAGCTCCGGCTCGAGCAGGATGCCGTAGTGGTGGAAGCGCTCGGCGCCTCCGAAGCCCGACTCGTTGCTGCCGAGTCCGGTCTGCCGGAATCCGTGATCGGTTCCGCGTCCGGGGTCCGAGTCGCCCGATCCCATGGCCCAGCCGATCGTCAGCCGCGGCTCCAGCGCGAAGGGCAGGGTCCAGGTCGCCCCCACGTCTACGCTCCAGCCGCGCACGCTGCCCGTCCTGCGGGACTCGACCCGCGAGAGCCTGCGACCGATCTCATCGACCTCGAGGAGCGTCTCGCGACCCCAGACCGTTGCGCCGCCGAGCCAGTAGTTGAGGAAGCCGCCGTCGAGCTCCCAGGCACCGGAGAGCCTCGGCCCCACCCAGAAAAGTGAGGCGTCCGACTCGTCGGCCCGGTCGCTTCGCACCACCTCGCCGACGCGCTCGGTGTCCGAGTGGTCGCTCTGACGAAGGAAGAAGACCTCGATCGCGTGCTCCTCCGCCCACTGCCACGACACCTCGCCGAGGATCCGCAGGACCCGCTCCTGCTCGGGATCGATGCGGTCGGTTCCGGTGCGGGTCGGCGCCAGCTCGCGCGCCGCGGCGAGCACGACCTCCCAGTCGTCTTCCTCGTAGCCCAGGCGCATGGCGTCGAAGTCGTCGTCCCACCACCACGTGCGGTCGTCCTCGAAGTCGAGGCGTCCGATCTCGAAGTGGAAACGGCTGTCGAAGGGCTCCTTCCAGTAGAGCCAGCTCTCGCCCCGGGTCACGAAGGTGTCGCTCGACTGCGACGTGCCCCCGGGTGCGTGCAGCAGGTGTTCGTAGAACACCGCACCCTGCGCAAACAAGAACCACGAGGATCCCAACGGGTAGAAGATCTCGGCCTCGATCTCCTGCTCGAAGGCAAGCAGCTCCGGATCGTCGTCGTCCTGCCCGATTCGGATGTCCCGGACGTAGTCGAAGTTGAGGGAGTACTGCCCGCTGAACGTGAGCGGGCGGCCGCCGATCTCGATCGTGGCGGGTTCCTGGACCCGGTTTTCGTCCTGGCGTTCGGTCAGACGCTCCCGGAGGGCCTGAGGGGCCTCGGGGTCGCCGAACTCGTCGAGGCGGGTCGGCTCGGGCGTCTCGTCGCTGGCCGCTGCGGGGAGCGGAGCCGCGCACCACCCCCAGACGACCAGCACCGCCCAGGCCGCACAGCTGCGGGCCCTCGGCACGTTGTCCCTCCCCCCTTCCGAGGGAGCACTATAGGAACCGCGGCGGGCTCGCGAGGCGTACCCGGTGTCCTACAGGGCGGCCGGGGCCCAAAGGGCGTCCGCCTGGCACCAGGGTGCCGTCGCATTGGGTGGTTTCCGCGGCGACCCGTGGCCAGGAGCCGGTCGGGGGCTGCTCCCTCAGGCCTGGGCGCGCGTCGCTCCGTTGGTCTCGCGGGCGGGGAGCAGATCCTCGAGGAAGTAGGCGCAGAACGCGCTGCGTCCCGGCAGGCCGGACTTCTGGTAGGCGGCGCGAGCCTGGTGGCGAACCGTCGCCTCCGTGGTGCCGCGGAGCCCGGCGATCTCCCGGTGCGAGAAGCCCTTCAGCATCAGCAGGCCGACCTCACGCTCCGCGGCGGTCAGCTGCCACTCCTCGAACTGCTTCTCGATCTCCACGCCGAGCCCCGAGAGGTAGCCCTGAGCCCGCTCCCGCCAGGCAGCGCCCTCGGCGCGAGCCATCTGCAGGTCCCGGATCAGGGTCTCCTTGTGGTCCTGCTCGTCCTGAAACCTGCCCGTCAACAGGGCCACCCCCGTCGCGGAGGCCACGATCAATGCCGTCTGGATCGCATCGCCCGCCAGGTCGACCAGATCGATGGCCTCGTCCTCGGTGAGCACCTCGACACCCATCAGCAGGACGAAGGCGCCCACACCGAGGGCGGCCCAGCGGATCCGGATCGAACGTTCGCTCATGGCCATCTCCTTTGGTCGAGGCGCCGTCCGCTCCTCGGCTTTCCATTCTCCGTAGTTGTGCCATGCGGACCGCCCGAGGTGCACCCCACGGTCGTGATACGCGGATGGGCGACCTGCTGGGTCCATGGCCGGGTGCTCCCCCCGGGGTCCTCAGCCCGCTGGATTCGCCGCCAGGTGGGCGAAGCGGTCGTTCACCCGCTGCTTGCGATAGCACCCGACGATCGGCTCCAGCTGCTCCGGGCTCGCCCCATGCAGGATCACGCCGTCGCAGCCGAGATCGAGCTGGCCGTTGATCTTCTCCACGCAACGCTCCGGGCTGCCCGTGGCCGCGGCCGACAGCCAGTCCTCCGGGATCAGGGTGGCCACGTGCTCGAGCTCCTCCGCGGTGGCGGTGGCATCGAGCGCCCCCTGGAAGCCCGCGACGAAGTCGTCCTCGCGGAAGCGCTGCAGGACCGAGGGGTCCCAGCGGTTCGTCTTCACCAGCAGGTCGCCGTAGGCCTGCAGGTACGTCGCCATGCGGCCCACCGTCTTCTTCAGCCGGACGTCGGCGGGCAGGTGATCTCCGATCGTCGCGAAGCAGGACCAGACGCGCACCTTCGCGGGGTCTCTTCCGGCCTTCTCGGCGGCCTCCTTCACGGCGCCCACGCAGCGGGCGGTGGTCTCGTCGGTGAAGAAGGTGTGGAGGACGACGGCATCGAAGGCCCGGCCTCCGAGCGCGAGCGAGTTGGGACCGAAGGCCGTGAACGTCATCGGGATGTGCTCATCGACGCCGCCCATCGCGAGCACCGGGTACTTTCCCGCCGGGCCGTCGTGTCCGATCACCGGCTCGCCGCGCCAGATGCGACGCATCAGGCCCACGAAGTCCTCGATCTGCGCCGTCGTGATGCGCGGGATGCCGAACGCGTCGAACATCGGTGCGATCCCGCGGCCCAGCCCCAACGAGAAGCGGCCCCCGGTGAGCTGATGCATGGTCATCGCATAGGCCGCCGTGACCATGGGATGGCGGGTGTTGTGGTTGGTCGCCGCCGTCGCGAGCCCCAGCCGGGTCGAGACCGCGCCTGCGGCCCCCGAGAGCGTTGCGGCCTCCTTCACGTTGAATCGCTCGGAGATGAACGCGGAGCCCAGCCCGATAGCCTCGCCTTGCTCGACCTCAGCAATCAGGTCCCGCGGGCTCTTCGGGGCCCCGGCCAAGGTGTAGAACGCGAGCTCGTTCATCTGCTCCATGGGGTCCTCCGGGCGCCTCCGGGGCCGCCCGTGGTCAGCGTAGCCCGGCGGGCCCACCCGGATCGAGCGACCCGCCGGCGCGCGGCCGGATCCGGCTTCAGTTCCCGGGTCGTCCGGCCGACGCAGAGCGGCAGGGAGGCGCCCATGGCCAACGATTCTGGAGCCGAATTCTCGTTCCTGAACAACCGCCGCAGCGCGGTCAACACGGCGCGCCTGCCGGGCTTCGGGCTCGGCCTGCCTCTCGCCGTCTTGGCGACCAGTCTCTTGTTCGCCCTGCTCTGCGCAGCCGTCGGGCACCAGACCTACGGCAGCCTGCAGGCGCTCGATCCGCCGACCGCCATGGATTCCCAGTACTACGCGAGCCTGATCGAAGAGCAGGTCTCGAGCGCGTTGATCGCCGTGGGGGTGTTGGCCTCGATCTACGCCGTCGGCCTGGTCGGGGCCTGGTTCTGGTACGCCCGCCGCGTGATGGGACCCGAGGTCGCCTTCCGGCGTCACGTCGAGGCCCTCAAGAACGGCGACTACAAGGCCCGCGTGAAGCTTCGCGATGGCGACGCGTTCCTCGGGCTCGCCCAGGACCTGAACGATCTCGCGATGCTGCTGGGTGCCGACGAGAAGCCGGACGAGCGCCCATCGGCGGCGCCGGAGGCGTAGCGCCGATCGGCCCGCCGGCCGGTGGCCGCATCAGTCCCCGATCTTGACGATCCCGAGGTTCATCGCCTCGAACACGGCTTCGCCCCTCGAGCGCACCTCGAGCTTGCGGTAGATGCGTCGCACGTGGGTCGTGACCGTGTGGGGCGAGAGCTTCAACAGGTCGGCGATCTCGGGGAACGTGAAGCCCTTGACCACGAGGCCAAGCACCTCCGTCTCCCGCTTCGACAGCTGGGGAAGGTCGCGGTCCGGGGCGCTGGGTTCGGGCGGCTGGAAGCGTCGCAGCAGGTGGCGGGCGATCGCGGGGCTGATGGGCGCGCCCCCCTCGAGCAGCTCGTGGATCGAGGTCTGGAGGGCTTCTTCGGTGCCGTCCTTGAGCAGGTAGCCGCGCGCGCCGGCCTCCAGGGCCGCGACCACGCTCCCCTCGTCTCCGAAGACGGTGATCACCAGGGTCAGGGTGTCGGCGGGCGCCTCCCGGATCAGCTCGATGCCGCTTCCGTCGGGCAGGCCGAGGTCGACGAGCAGGACGTCCGGGGGGTCTCGCAGCAGCTGACGGCGGCCCTCCCGCAGGGTCGCCGCCTGGCCCAGCAGGCGCAGGCTGGCATCGCTTTCGACCGCAGCGACCAGTCGTTCTCGCGTCAGGTCGTCGTCTTCGACGACGACGATCGTGGCATGGCCCATCCGACCCTCCGGGGGAGCGTCATCATGTCCGCGTTCGCCCCCCGCTGCCATCCCCCTTCGAGGGGACGCGAGTTCTATACTGCAGGGCGTGGGACACGTGGCCGCCCTGCTGTTGCCGTGGCTGGCCGGGCTGGTCGGGCTGGTTGGGCTGGCGGGCTGCAGCGGAGCTGCCCAGGGTGACGCCGTACGGCTGGCCGAGGCCGACCTGTGGATCGGCCGCAGCGCCACGCCTCCCGACGAGACCCGGGTGGGGCCGGAGGGCTGGCAGCGCGTCGATCTGCCGGACAACTGGCATGGGGCTCGGCGCCAGATCGCCCTCGAGGGCTGGTACCGCTTCGAGCGCCATCTCGAGCGCACACCGGGGCTCCTGCAGGGCGTCTACCTGCCGCGAGCCTCCTTGAACGCCCAGATCTTCGTCAACGGCGTGCTGGTGGGACAAGGGGGCCGGGTCGAGCCGCGCATCACCCGGAACGCGCTGCACGCGACCTATGCACCTGTTCCCCATCGGCTGCTTCGGAAGGGGCGGAACGTCATCGACGTCCGTCTGGTCATGACCTACGGCAGCCCAGCCGGCCTCGACCCGATCTGGGTGGGCCCCGATCGCGAGCTCCGCCCCTCCTACGAGCGCTCGCGGCTGCTTTCGCTGAATGCTCCGCAGGTCGGCCATGCGCTGGCCGTGCTGGTGGCCCTCTTGTCGCTGGCGCGCGCCACCGACCGGCGTCAGCCGATTCGTGGCATCGGGCTCGTCGGCGGCGCACTGCTCGCCTTCAGCGGAACCTCCCTCGGCATCCTGTTTCCAGACGCGCCGATCCCACCGTTCCTGCTCGAGTGGTTGACCGCGACCTGCCTGGTCCTGAGCGCGACCCTGCTCGCGCTCGGCATGCGGCGCGCGGCGGGGCGGAGACGACGCTGGCTCGAAGTCGGCAGCCTGCTGGTCGCAGGGGTCTACAGCGTGACCCTGCTCGTGATCCCCTACGAGCGCTTCGTGCCCGTGAGCTATCTGGGTCTGATTCCGATGGGCGTCATGGGGGCGGACGCGATGATCGGGGCCTGCTTCGCCATGTTCCAGGGCACGCTCAAGCCGCGACTCCCCCTCGCGATCCTGCTGTTCGGCGGACTCACGCTCCTGATCGTGGATGCGCTGCTGGGACCCACATCGCTGCATGGCTTTCGGATCGGTTCCTTCCTCTGGGTCCTGGCTTCGCTGTGTCTCGCCTGGTTCGTCCTCCAGCGCATGCTCCAGGCCATGGGACAGGCCGATGAGCTGGACGTCGTGGTGCGCGCGCAGCGTGAGCGCGAGGAGGCCTTCGCGAGGATCTCGGCGCTCGAGCGCGATCGCGCGGTGGCCGAGGAGCGCGAGAGGATCATGCGCGACATGCACGACGGCACGGCGGGGCAGCTCGTCTCGGCGATCTCGCTGGCGCGCAGCGGATCGCCGGACCCGTTGCAGCTGGCGGGCATCCTGCAGGAAGCCCTCGACGACCTGCGCATGACGATCGAGGCCCTCGACCCCGCGGACAACACACTGGGGGCGGTCCTGGGCCTGGCCCGGGCGCCCATCGAGCGGCGTCTCGAGCAACAGGGCGTCACCCTCGAGTGGAGGGTGGGAGACATCGACCACGTCGTGGGCCTGTCTTCGACCGACGCCCGCAACGTCCTGCGGCTGATCCAGGAGGCGGTCGCCAACGCGATTCGCCACGCCCGGGCGACGAAGGTCCGGATCTCCGCCGAACGGGCGGCGCGCCCCGGCTTCGTCGTGGTGAGCGTGAGCGACGACGGGCAGGGCGGGGTCCTCGCGCGCGAGGGCGGCCGCGGGCTCCACAACATGCAGCTCCGGGCGCGAGAGCTCGGAGGGGAGCTGGAGTTGGCCAGCGACGATGGCGGGACCCGCGTGTCCTTCGAGCTGCCCGAGCAGCGCCCGGTCCCCGGTGAGCCTTCGAAGCCCTCGCTGCAGGGGTGACGTCGGTCGGCGCCCCGAAGAGGGTTCTCAGACGTGCAGCCAAGGGCGCGCGGTCAGGGCGGGCGGCGCATCGAAGCCGGCCCAGACCAGGAGCTCCTCGAGAGGCGGCTCGGCGAACCGCGCCGGCAGCTCCGAGCGCAACACGAAGACGGCGTTCGGGGCGAAGCTGTCGGTGTGGATCAGCGCGTAGCCCTTCTCGCGCCCGAGCTTCGCGAGCGCGGCCAGGCTCGCGCCGTGGTACGGGCTGTCCTTCTCCCAGCGATGCTCGGCGTCGTAGGGGATGGTGCGGCATTCGTCGGGGCCGAAGAAGATGTTGTACTCGACGATCACCACCCGGGGCGTGAACGCGCGGAGCGCCTTCCACACCCAGTAGTCGTTGCCGTCGATGTCGATCGACAGCAGATCGAAGTGCGCTGGGACGCCGTGCTCGGAGAAGAGGGACTCCACGTTCTCGGCCGTCACGAAGGCCGGCGTGACCAGCGCGTCGCCCCGCTCGGCTCCAGCGTCCATCAGCAGGCCGTTCCAGCCGTGATGGAGGCGCAGGTTGGCCGTGTTCGAGAGGAAGGTGCCGTCCTTGGCCCCGAACTCGACGAAGTACCGGTTGGTGGCGCCCAGGGCTTCGAAGAGGCGGAGGAGCACGCCGTCCTCACCGCCCTGGGAGTGGATCCGTTCTTCCGCGGAGCGCAGGTCGCTGAGCATGGCCGCGCAGGATACCCGTTCCTGCGGGGCCGGCCCTGCTCGATGCGGCGGCGCCTAGGGGAGGAGCCCCGAGGGTCCGGGCACACCGTTCATGAAGCCCGGCAGGAACAGGGTGAAGTCCTCGATGCCGACGCTGCCGCCCGCGTCCATGTCCGTGCCGACGCCGCTGTCCGTGGTGGTCTGGAAGTCGGGCAGGAAGAGGTTGAAGTCGCCGATGGAGCAGAAGGCGTCCTGGTCGAAGTCGCAGTCGCAGACGTTGCCGATCAGGTCGCCGTCGGTGTCGACCTGCGCCGCGTTGGGAACGGCCGAGCAGTTGTCCTGGCCGTCGGGCACGCCGTCGCCGTCGCTGTCGGTTCCGCCCAGCGGCGGCAGCGGATTGAAGGGCGCGGGTGTGAAGGTGACCGTGTCGGCCGTCAGTACCCCGGTCACGGCGTCTCCGACGTTCGTGCCGAACGCGGTCAGGGAGAGCTGTGCGCCGCGCAGGAAGCCGAACAGGCTGAAGTTCTGGGCCGCGTCGATGAAGCCGGTGAGCCCGCTCCCCAGTCCGTCCGGCAGGTCGACGACCGAGGGAACCGGCGCCACCAGGGTCGGGTCGACCGACGCGATCACGAGCGGCGCGGGCGGGATGCCCCCGAGCGCCAGCAGGCCGAAGTCGTCTCGCCCCACCGGGTTCTGGTTCCGATCGAAGGCCTCGAGCGCGAGGGGCACCGAGAAGGTCTGGCCCGCGACGGTCAGGTCGAACTGGCAGGTGAAGCAGAATGCAGGGATGCCACCCGGGGTGTCGGTGACCGTCGTATCGATCACGACCCGGGTCGTTCCGCTCGGCGCGAGGCAGAAGCGCGGGCCGAGCGGCGAGGTCGTGGGATTGCCTCCGGCCAGCTCGTTGGTGACGTGGTCGAAGCGGTCCATCACCCACTGGCGTCGGTCCTGGATCGCCGCCGTCTGCGCGGGGTCGGATCCCGGCGCGCCGGCGGGGTTGATCAAGGCCTCGGCCGCGTCGATGTAGGCGAGCAGGGCCGGGTCTCCGCCTTGCGGGAAGTGGGTGGCGCGCAGCGCGAACAGCTTGTTGAAGTACTGGGTCTGGAAGCTGGGGATGTCGTAGAGACGGGAGGACATCTGCGAGTTGAGGAACACCGCCGGCGAGATAGGCGCCGTCTGGCCGAAGCCGCTCAGCGGCCCGAAGGTCGCGTCGGCGCCCCAGGGGATCCAGCGCAGGCCCGTCGTGGGGTCGTTGAAGACCCAGAAGTTGTTGGTGCCCTGGTTGTAGCCGTCCCAGTGGCCGATCAGGCCCTCCATCGCCCAGAAGGTCAGGAACGCGTCGACGTCCACGTGGTTCGCAAGCTCGGCCAGGATCTCCGCGTCGCTGCCCTCGAGCAGGTGGGCCAGCGCAAGGAGGTCCTGGCGATCACCGCCGTTCTTCACCTGGAAGGTGCCGAAGAAGTTGGCGCGAAGATCGCTGAGCGTTCCCTCGTAGAGGTTGCCCGCCGCCGTT
This sequence comes from Deltaproteobacteria bacterium, assembly GCA_029261775.1. GTDB lineage: Bacteria > Myxococcota_A > UBA9160 > UBA9160 > UBA6930. Next base: position 11,557 of record JAJDAR010000044.1, read on the forward strand.
CCGAAGTTCCGGATCAGGAACGGGTTCTTGATGCTCTCGACGTTCGAGTAGATGCCCAGGTCCTGGCCGTTGACCGTCACGCGAGCGAAGTTGCAGCGCGGGGCCGGAATGCCCGCTTCGCGCAGCACCTTGTAGGCCATGCAGGATTGGATGCGGGAGGTGTCCTGGCGGTTGTTGTTCAGGGTCAGCCGGTCCATGCCCTCGAACTGCTGGCCGCTCACGAACTCGGTGAAGTCGATCTTGAGCGACGGCCGCGAGGTCGACAGGGAGCCCTGGAAGCCCTTCTTGCGGACCCCGACGTTGGCGATGAGGGTGCCGTCGACGGTCACGTCGCCCTGGAAGAACGTGAAGGGGCTCGTGCCTTCCTGCTCGGGGCACGGCAGGGCGTTCAGGAGGTCGCGGGACTGCTGGCGCAGGGCGTCCCAGTCGGCGGGAGCGAGGGTGACCTGCACGTCGAGCAGGCGTGCGGGGTCGAACAGGGCCTCGGTCGGATCGACCACGTCGCACAGAGCGCTGGGCTGGGCGCCGGGGCCGGGAGCACCGCCCGAGAAGGTATTCAGCACGGCCTGGTCGCCTGCGTCGATCAACAGGTCGTCGTTCAGGTCGTAGAGCGCGTTGCCGGCGTTCACGACCTGGCCGAGCCGGGACTGCAGGGCCGCGGCGTCCGCGGGACCGACCACGCCGTTGTTGTCGAAGTCCGGGTCGCACTCGTTGCCGAAGGCGTCGTCGTCGGTGTTCGTCTGCCAGGGGTTGAAGACGAGCCGGCAGTTGTCCGTGCAGTCGGGAATGCCGTCCATGTCGGCGTCGAGGACGGGGTTGCCCGAGCGCAGCGGCGTGAAGTTCTGGGCCACCGTGTCGTTCTGGAATCGATTCGGCGCATGGAAGGTGCTGGCGGATCCGTCGTCGTACTCGATGGAGGTGGGCGTGATGAGCGCGCTCGGGTCGCCTTCGAGCTCCATGACCTCGTCACTGCCCACGCCCGACGCGGGCGCGATGCCCTCACCCGACGGACCGAACATCACGCGTCCCCGCGCGTCGAAGATCGTCACCTGGAAGTTGCTGTTGCTGACGTCGAGGTCCTGCGCCGTGATCAAGGCGCCGCTGGTCCCCGCGTGGACGCGGATCGCCAGCAGGTAGTCGCCGCCCGCGGGGTCGTAGGTCAGGTCCTCCGGGATGTCGTCGGACTCGAAGAGCGTGATCAGCGTGCCCGCGCGCACGTCCGCCCAGAGCGCGGCCTGGCTGAACACCAAGTCGGGCTGCACCACGCCGCCGTCATTGAGCCGCAGGGCCCAGCCGCGCATGTCCAGGTGGTCTGCCACGACCACCAGCTCGAACCAGTCATTGCGGTCCCCGACGGGGGCGCCGAGGCTGCCGTTGCCGAGCACGGGCGTGCCTGCGGGAGTGCCGAGGGACGGGTCCGCGTTGCCGCCCTTCGGGAACACGTCCTCCCGGACCGCGTTGTACTCGTTCAGGATCACGGGAGCGGCCGTTGCAGTGACGGCAAGTGCCGCTGCGACCACGATGAGCACGTGGACCGCCACACGCCTGCCGAACTGCAACATTTCCGGAGTCCTTCCCTCCGACCCTCCTTCTATGTGGAGCCGGGGGGGCGGATGTGGCGAATCCAGGGCGAGATAAGTGGGGCCCCGCGGGGTAGCTACGGGAGCAGGCCGGAGGGTCCCGGAACCCCGGTCATGAAGCCGGGCAGGAACAACGTGAAGTCCTCGATGCCCACGTTCCCGCTGGCGTTCATGTCGGTACCGGCGCCGGCGTCGGTGCTGGTCTGGAAGTCCGGCAGGAAGACGTTGAAGTCGGCGATCGAGCAGAAGCCGTCCTGGTCGAAGTCGCAGTCGCAGGCGTTGCCGATCTGGTCCCCGTCCGTGTCGGCCTGGCCGGGGTTCGGGACGTCGATGCACGAGTCCTGGTCGTCGGTCACTCCGTCTCCGTCCGAATCGGAGCCGCCGAGCGGCGGCAGCGGATTCAACGGAGCCGTCGTGAACTCCAGCGTGTCGGCCGTCAAGGTGCCCTCGACGTCGTCTCCGACGTTGGTGCCGAAAGCCGTCAACGACAGCATGGCGTTGGACAGGAAGCCGGCGATCTGGAAGCCCGGCGGGCTCACGTCGAGGTCCACGAGAACGACGACGCCGTTGCCGAGACCGTCGGGGATGTTCACGACGCCGGGGATGGGCGGCACGATGCTCGGGTCCACGGAGGTCAGGACCGCCGGGACGGTGCCCGTGATGCCCCCCACCGCCAGCAGACCGAAGCTGTCGTTGCCGATCGGGTTCTGGTTGCGGTCGAAGGCCTGCAGACTGACCGGAACCGAGTAGGTCTGGCCGAGGATCGTCACGTCGAGGCTGCACGTGAAGCAGAGCGCCGGAATGCCACCCGGGTTGTCCGTCACGGTGGTGTCGACCACGATCGTCGCCGTGCCCGAATCCTGGAGACAGGCGCGCGGTGCCAGGGAGGCCGGGGCCGTCGGATCCCCCTGCGCGAACTCCGTGGTCACGTGGTCGAAGCGATCCATCACCCACTGCCGGCGATCGGCGATGCCGGCCGTGATGACCGGATCCGAGCCCGGGGCTCCGACCGGGTTGATCAGGGCCTCCATCGCGTCGAGGGTCGCGAGCAGTGCGGGGTCGCCACCTTGCGGGAAGTGGGTCGCCCGCAAGGCGAAGAGGCGGCTCAGGTACTGACTCTGGAAGCCCGGAATCTGGTAGAGCCGGAAGGCCAGCTGGGAGTTCAGGAAGACCGAGGGTGAGATCGGAGCCGCCCCGCTGAACGGGGACGCGGCACCGAAGGTGGCGTCCGCGCCCCAGGGGATGAAGCGCAGGCCCGTGGTCGGATCGTTGAAGATCCAGAAGTTGTTGTTGTTGCCGTTGTGCCCGTCCCAATGGCCGACGAGCCCCTCCATGGCCCAGAAGTCGAGGAAGGCGTCGACGTCGAGGTGGTTCGCGAGCTCGGCCGTGATCTCGGCGTCCGTGCCCTCGAGCAGGTGGGCGAGCGCCAGGATGTCCTGGCGGTCGCCGCCGTTCTTGATCTCGAAGGTCCCGAAGGAGCCGGCGCGCAGGTCGCTCAGGGTTCCCTCGTAGAGGTTGCCCGCCGCGCTGCCGAAGTTCCGGACCAGGAAGGGGTTCCGGATGCTCTCGACGTTCGAGTAGATGCCGAGGTCCTGCCCGTTCACCGTCACCCGCGCGAAGTTGCAGCGCGGCGCGGGCAGCCCGGCGTTGCGCATCATGTGGTAGGCCAGGCAGGTCTGGACGCGGGAGGGGTCCTGCCGGTTGTTGTTGAGGGTCAAGCGATCCATGCCCTCGAACTGCTGCCCGCTCACGAACTCGGACAGGTCGAGCCTGAGCGAGGGGCGCGCCGTCGAGAGGGAGCCCTGGAACCCCTTCTTGCGGACGCCGATGTTCGCCACGAGCGTGCCGTCGATCGCCACATCGGCGGGAAAGAAGGTGAAGGGGCTCGTCCGCGGCGCCTCGGCGCAGGGCAGCGCCTCCCCCACGTCCCGGGTCTGGGTGCGGAGCGCATCCCAGTCGGCGGGTGTCAGGGTGATCTGCACGTCGACCAGACGGCCCAGGTCGAACAGCGCCTCGGTGGGATCGATGGCGTCGCAGGCGGGGTTCGCCTGGGCAGCGGGGCCCGGCGGTCCGCCGGAGTAACCGTTCGCGATGGCGACGTCGCCGGCATCGATCTGCAGATCGTCGTTGAGGTCGAAGACCTCGTTCGTCGCATCCACACTCTCGCCCAGGCGCGCTTGGAGGGCCGCATCGTCCGCAGGGCCCACGTTGCCATCGTTGTCGAAGTCGGGGTCGCAGTCGTTTCCGAAGGCGTCCCCGTCCGAGTTGGTCTGCCAGGGGTTGAAGACGAGCCGGCAGTTGTCGGAGCAGTCGGGGATGCCGTCCCGATCCGCGTCGAGGATCGGAGTGCCTGCGCGAAGGGCCGAGAAGTCCTGGACGTCGACACCGCCGTTGAACTCGTTGGGGGCCGCGAAGGTGCTGTCGCTGCCGTCCCCGTACTCGACGGAGAAGGGCGTGATCAGCTCGCTCGGGTCGGCCTTGAGCTCCATCACCTCGTCGCTGCCGATGCCGCTGGCCGGCTCCACTCCCTCTCCTGCGGGGCCGAACATGATCCGGCCCCGGGCGTCGAAGACGGTCAGCTGGAAGTCGTCGTTGCTGACCTCGAGGTCCTGGGCGCTGATCAGGGCGCCGCTGGTGCCGGCGTTGACGCGGACCGCGAGGGTGTAGTCGCCGCTGGCCGGGTCGTAGGCGAGGTCTTCGGGCAGGTCGTCGGCCTCGAAGAGCGTGAGGAGCGTTCCCGCGCGCAGGTCGGCCCAGAGCGGATCCTGGCTGAAGATCAGGTCCGGTTGCACGATGCCTGCGTCATTCTGCCGGAGCGCCCAGCCGCGCAGGTCGAGGTGGTCGGCGACGATCACGAGCTCGAGCCAGTCGTTGCGGCTCCCGACCGGCGCGCCCGCACTGCCGTTGCCCGGGATCGGCGTGCCCGGCGGCGTGCCGAGGGCTGGATCCGAGCCACCGTTCTTGAGGATCCGGTCCTCCCGGACCCCGTTGTACTCGTTCAGCAGCAGCGGTGCCGAGTGGGCGGCCGTCGCGAGGAGCGCGAGTGAGGTGGTCAGCAGGAACGGGAGCAGGCGAGCGGCAGCAGCAACGGGCACGGGACCTCCGGGGTGGCCCCCCGAGCAGGGCCGGCATGACCGCAGGATGCCCCAGGCGCCCGTCGCTCGCTGCCCCGCGGCGCGGGCATTGGCGTGCGCTCGACCTGCACCTGCTTCAAGGCGCTTCCGGGCTCGCCTCTCGTCCGGCCGTGAACCAGATCGGCGAGGTCCAGGCCCGCTCCTGGATCGTCTTCGGCAAGCGATCGCAGCCATCGGGTCGCTCGTCGACCGGGAGGCCGTTGCAGACCCGCGTCGACCAACGGCAGCTGGGGTTCTCCACGATCCGGGCGTAGTAGACGCCCGAGCGTCCTGGGTCGAAGTCCGGATCGGTCCAGGTGCCGCAGAGCGCGTCGTGCCCGGGGCCCGTCGGCTCACAGGTCGCCAGGTCGACCGCGGCCACGTCGTCCGGTCCGCCGGCCACCTCGTGCACCTGCTGGTGGAACCGGCCCCGTTCGTCCACCCAGCCCTTGATGATCTGCAGGCGCTGGAGGAGGCCGCCCGGTTCCGACTCCGTTCCAGGATCCCGGAGCGCGCTGACGGCGAAGGTCGGTTTGCCGCTCGCGGGAGCCGGCCCGAGGTCGCCTCCCATCGGGACACCGTGGGAGTAGCCGAGCCGGACGGGCTCTCGGCGCTCACACCAGTCGGAGGGCAGCTCGAAGCCCCCGAAGAAGCGCGGCACGATGCGGGACCCGCTGGTCGCGAAGGTCTCGCGCCGCTTCATCGCGTCGAAGAGCGCGTCGCGTGTGTTCTCCTCGGCGTAGATCCCCGCGAGTCCGCCCGGGTTCCAGAAGGCCGGCGCGCGGCGCGCATCACCGATCGTGAGCAGGCGCTCGGTCGTCACCCCGAACTTCTCCGGGATGCGCTCTTCGGTCGCGCCCGGCGTGGCGTTGTGGGTGTCCGTGCTCCCGATGAACCCGAAGGCATGGGGGTTCACGCCGATGCGCTTCTGCTCGCGCACACCCTCGAGCAGGGCGTAGCGCGCGAAGTCCAGTCGCGACGTGCAGCCGCGGCCCCGCTGGGCGCCTGCTCCCGCGCCCTCCTCGCAGTCCGGCGGGTCCTGGCCCATGTCGCGGATCTTCTCGAACTCGCAGAGCTCATCGGGCCCGCCGATCACCTCGAACATGCCGTTGCGGCACTCGCTCTCGCCCTTGATCTGCATCATCTCCACGATCGGCTCGAGCTCCGCCCGCAACGCGGCCTGCTGACGCTGCTCCTCGAGCGGGAGATCGGTGTACCAGAGCACGAAGCTCTGTCCGTTCGAGAGGTTGGGATTGTGCGGGATGGCGATCGCCTCGCATCCCGTGCCGGTCCCGTTGCAAAGGGCGACGAGCTTCTCGCGCAACTGCTGCGAGTGCGGCGTGTCGACCGAGGAGATCGGCAGCTCCGGCGACAGCTCGTTGCGCAGGATGACGTTGCGGTGGACCTTGGAGGCCTGCGGCGAGCGGCTGTACTCCCAGGCGTGGAAGGTCGTGAAGGTGCACGCACTCGTGCGGTCATACCAGCGCTC
>JAJDAR010000045.1 GCA_029261775.1 Deltaproteobacteria bacterium
TGGTGACGGGATGCGTCCCCATGATGTCGCGAACGCGATCCTCCACTCTGCCTCCTGATCTCGGGACGCGCCGTCGCGAGAAGGGGCATTCTAGACTGCGGGCGTCCGTGATGACATCGGAAACCGGCGAGACCCCGGGGAGCCTCTCCGAGGAGGAAGAGGGCGAGGAGACCGGGGGCTTCTTCCCCGACCTGCTGCGCAAGGGGCTCACGTTGGGCTTCACGGGCCTGTTCATGACCGAGGAGGCCATCCGCCGGGCTCTCGGCGATTCGGTGCCTCGGGATGTGATGGAGTTCCTGCTCGAGCAGAGCAACCGGACCCGGGCCGAGTTCCTGGACCGTCTGTCCCGGGAGTTCGGGCGCACCCTCCAGGCCCTCGACCCCGTCGAGGTGGCGCGCAGGCTCCTCGACGGCCGGACGATCGAGGTGAGCGCGCGTGTGCGCCTGGTGCCCGAGGACAAGGCGGGGAAAACGGCCGCCCGGAGCGGGTCGGAGGAGCCGGGCGGGGAATGAACGGATCCCGAGCGGCGGGCCCTGGATCGGCCTGGCTGCGACATGGCGGATGGCTCCTGGCAGCGGGTTCCGTGCTCTACGCGGTCCTCGTGCACCATGGCCTGGGCCCCCGGATCGAGCCCCCGCTGGCGGGTCCTGCGTCGCCGACCGGCTTCCTCTCCGATCTCGCTCCGAACCGCCTCGGCCCGGCCTGGCTGCTCTTCGGTGGGGTCGCGGTCGCACTCGCGGTCGGAGTGTTCTGGACGAGCCGGTCGGCCGTCGCGCGCTTCCTGGCCGTCTCGGCGGTCATCGCGACCACGCTCTTCGTGCTCTTCGGCGTGGGCGGACAGGCGCCCTGGAAGTTCTTCCATTGGCGCTTCTCGGCCTGCCTCGTGGTGGTCTCGCTCGCCCTCGGGGCCGCCGCCACCGCGCCGCTGCTCGCGCGCGCGTGGCTGCAGCTGGGCACGGCCGCGCGCGTGGCCAGCTACGCCCCTGTGTTCCTCGCGATCATCGCCATCGAGCGAAACATCACCGGCACCGACCCGCAGCTGCCGGTGGCGCTGTCGCCGTGGCCGATCGTGCAGATCTTCGGCCTCGAGATGCTGGCCACCTTCCTGGCGGCAGCGTGGCTGGGTGCGTCGAGAGGCCTGGCCTTGCTGGCGCGCTCGCGCCCGGTCTGGCCGCTGCGCGTCCTGCTGGCGGTCGTCGTGACGGCGGGCGTGCCGGTGCTCGCGCTGGCATTCGGCTCGGCCCAGGGCTTCTTCCCCTTCCGGGTGGGGACGGAGCTCTACGTCGCGAGCGCACTGGTCTCGGGTCTGGTGCTGGCGGTCGCGGCGCTGTCCCTGCGTGCCAGCCCGGAGCATGCCGCGCGCCACGGACGGACGATGGCGCTGGGTGGTCTGCTGGCGGCGCTGCCCCTCGTGCTCGGCCAGGCCTGGACCCAGCTCGACTACGCCGAGACCCGCGAGCGACGCGCCCAATCCGTGATCGACGCCCTGGCGAGCTTCTACGAGCGCGAAGGAACCTACCCGGATTCCCTGGACGAGCTGGCGGCCGCCGGCGACCTCGGGGAAGTGCCGAGTCCGCAGATCGGTTTCTCCCTCCTGTCCGACTCGAAGTTCACGTATCAGAGCTTCGGGACGAACTACCTGCTCGAGTTCTCGGCTCCACGCTGGGTGCAGTGCGCCTACAATCCGCCCTGGGGAGCGGACTTCTCCGAGGAGGAGATCGCCGAGCTCGAGGCCGAAGGCGAAGACCTGGGCGGGGCCTGGTCCTGCCCCACCAAGCCGCCGGAGCTCTGGTAGGCTCGCCAGGCAACCCGGCGGCCCCGTCCCTCGGGCCCCACCCGCGTCCCACGGAGCCCCTGCCCTCTGAGCCCCCGCTCTCTCACTCTCGGCGAGCGCGTCGATCGCGCTCGGCGCATCGGGCTGGTCTTCGGTCGGGTCTACGTGCGGCTGCGGGCGAACCGCTTTCTCGCGCGCACCTTGCGCCCCGCGGACATGGACGAGCGCTGGGAAGCCGTGCATCGCCAGAACGCCGCGGAGATCTACGACACCGCCGTCGACCTCCAGGGCCTGATCCTGAAGGGCTGTCAGTTCGCCAGCGCCCGCGCCGACGTGCTGCCCCGGCCCTACCAGGAGGTGCTGGGTCGGCTCCAGGACCGCGTACCGGCCCACGACTTCGACGTCGTGCGGAAGCTCGTCGAGCACGAGCTCGGGCGACCGCTCGAAGAGGTCTTCACCGAGTTCTCTCGCGAGCCGATCGCCTCCGCCTCCCTGGCCCAGGTCCACGCCGCACGGCTGCAGGACGGTCGCGAGGTCGCCGTCAAGGTCCAGTATCCCGAGATCGAGAGCCTGGTACGTAGCGATCTCTCGAACCTCCGCGCGCTGTTTCGCGCAGCGGGTTGGCTCGAGCGTGACTTCGACCTGATGCCGCTGGTCGACGAGCTCGGCGCGAACGTGCCCCAGGAGCTCGACTTCGTGAACGAGGCACGCAACGCGGAGCGGGTCGCCACCTTCCTGCGGCATCGATCCGACGTCGCGATCCCCGCCATCCACCACGAGCTCACGACCCGCCGTCTGCTCGTGATGGAACGGATGCACGGCGTGAAGATCACCGAGGTCGATGCGCTGAAGGCGGCCGGCGTGGACCTGACCGCCGTGATGCGCACCCTGATCGAGAGCTTCGCCGAGATGATGCTCGTCGAGGGCTTCTTCCACGGCGATCCCCACCCGGGC
>JAJDAR010000046.1 GCA_029261775.1 Deltaproteobacteria bacterium
ATGGGCGAGTCGAAGGCTGGCGCGATGCAGGCGTCGATCGAGCGCTCGGATTCGTCGCTGCCGGTGGCGCGGGTGCTGCGAAGGGCAGGGCGGTCCCTGGTGCTCTTGGATGAGGCAGCCGCATCGCTGATCGGCAGGCGCGGACCGGGGTCCGGGGGAATCGGGCTCCCATCGTGAGGATCGTCGCGGCGTCGCCGCCAGGGCGGGCGGATCGGCGCGCGAACCCGGAGCAGCTCGAGGACAAGCTGCTGGAGCACAGGAAATACATCGAGAAATGGGGCTAGGACCTGCCGGAGATCCGCAACTGGCAGTGGCCCACCAGACCCGGGACGCCATCCACCGGCAGCCATGAACGATGAGTTCGTCGCGGCGAGAGGCGTGGGTGCCGTCGGGACGCCTTCATCGCTTGCCCCATGATGAATCGACAGCGATCCTTGGGACGAAGTCTGCCATCGAACGGAGCCACCATGGGTGACAAGTCACGCAAGTCGAAGGAACGCAACCAGAATCAGAAGAAGGTTGCCAAGGCGAAGGATGCGACCGACGCGAAGTCGAAGCAGGACAAGCAAGGCCAGGTCCAGAAGCCGACGAAGGGCAAGAAGTAGCTCGGTGGAAGGGTCGCCCGCGGCCAGCAGAGCGCGATGACCCTGTTTGGCTTCAGCGTGGCTCGACGAGCCGTTTGAGCTCTTCCAGGAGTTGGACATCTTCTGGAGGAAGCTCCTCGAAGTCCGACCCCTCGTAGCTCCGCGACATCTCGAGTTCCAGGAGCGCAAAGGCTTCGTCGGCGAACGGCTCTTCGGGGGCCAGGCGGATCGCAGTCTCCAGCATGAAGGGAGCCGCGGTCACCCAGTAGTTTCGGCCGATGCGCGCTTCGGTCGCACCGAGCAGATAGTAGGCTTCTCCCAGGCTGCGGTCGTCCGAATCGGGCTCTGCGACCAGGCGCTGGAGGATGCTCGAAGCCACGACGAAGTGGGCGAGGGCCGCGTGTCCTTCCGAGAAGGCAGCCAAGGCATGGCCCTCCCGCATGAGCGCTCGGGCGGTCGCGAGGTCCGGCTTGCCCCGGGCTCGCTCGCGCAGATCGGGCAAGGCTGCGATCCATGCATCGACGTCGAGTCGGAGGCGCTCCCAGAGATCCGGCCGGGCTGCGAAGCGCCGCAGGCCGGAAAGCGCACGCTGGTAGTCGCCCTTCACGCGAATGCTGACGACGAGGTAGTCCGTCAGCGGTCCGAGCAGCATCGCGGGATCCCGCTGCGAAGCCAGCAGATCCTCCAGCGTGTCGAGCGCGTCGTCGAAGCGTCGCGTCGCCATCTGGAGCTGCGCCCTGGCTTCTCCAGTCGTCGCCTCGATCAGCACGCCTGCCGCGACGAACCTCTCCGTCAGCGGCGAGACATCAGAGCCCAGAAGCCGGGTATGGCAGACGACGCAGTTCTCCGTGACGTTCTGGAGAAGATACGCGGCCGCCTCGGACCGGCCTTCCGTGTAGAACCGGCGAAGGTCGCGAGAATCACGCGCGAGCGAGTGCACCAGGAATCGCATCTGGGCATCCTGCATCCCCGAGTGCTCCTCGACGAGGGCGGCATGTGCCGCGAGCGAGTCGATGGCCGCAGCGACCTCGGCGGGATTCGCGTCGTCCCAGAACCCGTCGGGCAACGCCCCAGAATCATCCTGGGCCGCTCCGACGCCAGGCCAGGCGGCCAGGAGCAGAAAGGCGATAAGGAAGAAGAGGGGTCCTCTCCGATGGAGGGACCCGCTCGAGATGGGGGGGGTGCTTGGCGTCATGCTGCGATCCGGTGGCATCCGTGAGGCCACCTGCTTAGTGTGCTCGAAACGCTAAGAGTAGCACGCATCGGGATCAACTGCTTGACACGTCAAGCAATTTGGCCATACTCGACCGAAGATGCCGGACGCCCGCAAACCACCCCGGAGCAAGCTCTCGGAGTTCACGGGGAAACCCGCCGCGCTCGCCGCCCTCCTGCGAGACTTGCGGGCGGCCAAGGGCCTCTCCCTTCGTGAGGTGGAGGAGGCCACGGGACAGGCCGTCTCGAACGCCTACCTGAGCCAGCTCGAGAACGGTCGTATCAAGAAACCGTCTCCTCACGTCTTGTACAGCCTGGCCGAGGTCTACGTCGTTCCGTACGAGGCGCTGATGGAGAGAGCCGGCTACCTGCTGCCCTCGAAAGAAGGAGGGCGGCGCCGCACGAGGTTGGCGGTGTTCGCGATCGACGATCTGACCGCCGAGGAGGAGGAGGAGCTTCTCAAGTACCTCGCGTTCATCCGCTCGCGGAAGCCGTCATGAAACTCGACAGGGACCCCTCACGCCGGTTCGAAGGCTCGCTCGACCTCGGACCCATGCGAAGTGCCGAAGGCCTGGAGCGCGCGCAAAGGTGAGCGCCATCGACAGCGCGCTCCACGGCGCGTCGGAGCTGGAAGAGCCGATTCGTGCGGAGCTGTTCGGGATCGAGCGCCTCGAGCAGCACGCCGAGAGCCTGGCGGGCGCTGAGCGAACCACGAGGAAACCCACCAAGGGGCAGCGCCTCCTTTCCCGCGTCCGCGAGAACGAGCGCGTCCTTCTGGACGCGTACCGCGACGTCGTCCAGGCGGTAGCGGAGAAGAGCGAGATCACGCTTGCCGAGGAGTGGTTCCTCGACAACTTCCACGTCGTGGACGAGCAGCTTCGGGAGATCCGGGACCACCTTCCCGAGAGCTACTACCGGGCGCTGCCGAAGATCGCCGCCGGCCACCTGGCGGGAACTCCTCGGGTCTACGGGTTGGCCTGGGCCTACATGGCCCACACCGACAGTCGCTGCGAGCAGGAGACGCTGGGCCGCTTCGTGCGGGCCTACCAGCGCGTCCAGCCCCTTGGCATCGGTGAGCTCTGGGCCGTGCCCATCCACCTGCGCATGGCGCTCGTGGAGAACCTCCGGCGGTTGTCGCAGCGCATCATCAGCTCCCGGCGGGCGAGGGCGCACGCGGACGATCTGGCGGACCGCCTGCTCGGCCTCTCGGGCCGACCCGCCGAGAGTACCGAGGAGGTCCTCCAAGGCCTGGACGACGCGCCCCTGGCTCGGGCATTCGCGGTCCAGCTCGTCCAGCGGCTGCGCGATCAAGACACATCGATCATGCCCGCGCTCGCCTGGCTCGATCGGAAGCTCGCCGCACAGGAGACGTCTTCGAGTGCGGCGGTGACCGAGGAACACCAGGACCAGGGCGCAGCCAACGCGACCGTCCGCCACATCATCGGCAGCATGCGCTGGATGTCCTCCATCGATTGGCTCGAGTTCTTCGAGAGCGCCAGTCTGGTGGATGAGGTCTTGCACAGCGCACCCGCGTTCGGCGCAATGGATTTCGCGACGCGAGACGAGTACCGCAAGCAGATCGAGCTCCTGGCCCGGGGCTCCGGGCGCTCGGAGACCGACGTGGCGCGCGAAGCCGTGCTCTTGGCGCGGACCGCATTCGAGCAGGACCGCCGAACCCGCATTGCGATCGAGGAGGGGTCCCCCGCGATCGGTCCGCCGCTTCCCGGTATTCCGGAGCGAGCCGAGGAGGACCCGGGGTTCTGGCTCGTCTCCAAGGGCCGGAAGGACTTCGAGCGGCGGCTGGGCTTTCGCGCGCCGCTGCGTCTCCGCCTGCTCCGGGCGTGTCGCGCCCACGCGATCGCGGGCTATCTGGGAGGGATCGCCGCCCTCACCGCTGGGCAGCTCTGCGGTCTCGTTCTCATCGCGTCTTCCGCAGGGGCTGGGGCCCGGAGCCTCGCTGTCCTGGCGATGCTCGGTCTCGTGCCTGCCTCGGAGATCGCGGTGTCCCTCCTCCATCGCCTGGTCGCTGCGCTGCTTCCGCCCCGGAGGCTCCCGAAGCTCGAGCTGGCGCAGGGTGTGCCGACGGAGCTTCGGACCCTGGTGGCTGTGCCCTCGCTGCTGACCAGTCGCGCCGACCTCGAGGAGCAGCTCGAACGACTCGAAGTGCACCATCTGGCCAACTCCGAAGGTCATCTTCACTTCGCCCTCCTGACCGACTGGGCAGACGCTCCCAGCGAAAGCATGCCCGGCGACGACGAGCTGCTCCTCGCACTGACCGCGGGCATCGAGCGTCTCAACGCGCGCCACGAAGGACCCGCCGGGGGCGGGGCGCGATTCCTGCTGCTTCATCGACGGCGTCTCTGGAACGAGCAGGAGCGCACGTGGATGGGCTGGGAGCGCAAGCGCGGCAAGCTCCACGAGCTGAACCAGCTGCTTCGCGGGGCCACCGATACCTCGTTCATGCCGGTCGACGGACGGTCGCCCCAGGTCCCCCCGGCCGTCCGTTACGTCATCACGCTGGACGCCGATACCCGCGTTCCCAATGGGACGGCCTACCGGCTGGTCGGAGCGATGGCGCACCCGTTGAACCGCCCGCGCTTCGACCCCGGCAAGGGGCGCGTCGTCGAGGGCTACGCGATCATGCAACCGCGGATCACGCCGTCGCTCCCCACCGGTCCGGCCAGCACGACCTACCAGCGCATCGTCTCTGGCCCAGGCGGCGTCGACCCCTACGCGGCTGCGGCGTCCGACGTGTACCAGGATCTCTTCGAAGAGGGGTCCTACACGGGCAAGGGGATCTACGACATCGATGCCTTCGAGGCTGCGCTCGCGGGGAAGGCGCCGGAGAACGCGCTTCTCAGCCACGACCTCTTCGAAGGGCTGTTCGCGCGGGTCGGGCTGCTGACGGACGTGGATCTCTTCGAGGAGTTTCCCTCGAACTACGAGGTGGCGGCGCGCCGCCAGCACCGCTGGGTGCGGGGCGACTGGCAGCTGCTCCCCTGGATCCTGGGCCATGCGCGAGGCACCGACGGCCGGAGACCGGGGCCTCGCATCCCCGCCCTCGGCAGATGGAAGATGGTCGACAATCTTCGTCGAAGTCTCGCGGCTCCCGCTTCGTTTCTCCTGGCGGCCGCGGCGTGGACCTTGCCGGGCGCATCTCCGCTCCTGTGGACCGGCCTCTTCGTGGGCTCGCTGGCGGTGCCGCCCTTGATCCCGGTCCTCGATGGCGTCCTTCCGAGGCGTCGCGGGATCTCGAAGCGCAGCCACCTGCGCGCGGTGGGCCACGACACGGTCATGGCTCTTTCCCAGGCGTTCACGGCAATCACCATGCTGGCCCACCAGGCCTGGCTCATGGCAGACGCCGTGGTGCGCACCCTCGCGCGACTCTACGTGACGAAGCGGAAGCTCCTCGAGTGGCTGCCCGCCGCGCAGGCTGGATACGGGGCCGATCTGCGGCTCAGCGCCTTCTATCGGCGCCAGCGGGCTGGCGTCGGCCTCGCCGTTCTGGCGGGCGCGGTCGTCCTGGTCGTGGCGCCGGCAGCCTGGCCCGTGGCCACGCCGTTCCTTCTGCTGTGGGTGTTGTCGCCTGCCGTCGCCTGGCGGATCAGTCTGCCGCCAAGGCGTGTCGAGAAAGACATTCTCTCCGCCGACGAGATGGGCTCGTTGCGACGCCTCGGTCGCCGCACCTGGGGCTTCTTCGAGACCTTCGTCAACGACGAGGAGAACGCTCTTCCGCCGGACAACTTCCAGGAAGACCCCGAGCCCGTCGTCGCACACCGCACCTCACCCACCAATCTCGGTCTCTATCTGCTCAGCACGACCGTCGCCCGCGACTTCGGCTGGATCGGGGCCTTCGAGATGGCGAGTCGGCTCGAGGACACCTTCGATACGATGGCTCGCCTGCGGCGCTGCCGCGGGCACTTCCTGAACTGGTACGACACGCAGGATCTCCGGGCGCTCGATCCCGCGTATGTCTCCACCGTGGACAGCGGAAATCTGGCGGGCCACCTGCTCGCCGTCGCACAAGCGTGCCGCGAGCTCGTGCACCGCCCCCTGTTCGGTCCGGAGACCTTGGAGGGAATCCGGGACGCTGTCGCGCTGGTTCTCGAGGCCGACCAGAGCGGCGAGAGTCCTCGGCGCACTCAGACCGTCGCGGAGACGCATCTGCGCGCGGCAGCCCGGGCTCTCACGGAATCTCTCGACGAGCCGCCGACTTCGCTTCCCGAATGGGTGCGTCGCTTCGAGCAGCTGGAGCCTCAGGCCGACGAGCTTCTCGACATCGTGCGCACGCTCGCGGGCGACGCCGGGCACGGATCCCGATCCGAGATCCTGGTGTGGGCGAAGGCTGTGCGGGACTGCGTCGGGAGCCACGCCCGGGATCTGGACACGGCCCTGCTTCTCGAAGGCATGGAAGCCTCCCAGAAGGAAGAGACCCGGCTTGGACATCAGCTCGCGGCCCTCGCACTCCGCGCCGAAGCGATGGTCGAGGCGATGGATTTCCACTTTCTCTTCGACTCGTCGCGCAAGCTCTTCTCGATCGGCTATCGGGAGGCCGAGGGAACGCTCGACCCCAACTGCTACGACCTGCTGGCCTCCGAGGCGCGTCTGGGGAGCTTCGTCGCCATCGCCAAGGGTGACGTGTCGCCGCGACACTGGTTCCTGCTGGGTCGAGCCCTGACGCCGGTGGGGCGCGGCGCAGCGCTCGTCTCCTGGTCGGGGTCCATGTTCGAGTACCTGATGCCGATGCTCGTGATGCGGCAGCCCGAGGGCAGCCTTCTGGATCTGACCTGCCGTCTCGTCGTGGCGCGCCAGATCCAATACGGCGGGGAGCGGCACGTGCCGTGGGGTGTCTCCGAGTCGGCTCACAACATTCGGGACGTCGAGTTCACCTATCAGTACTCGGACTTCGGGGTGCCGGGACTGGGACTCAAGCGCGGCCTGTTCCAGGACATCGTGATCGCTCCGTATGCGACCGCACTCGCGGGCATGCTGGAGCCGAGGGCTGCGATCCAGAACTTCGCGAACCTCGAGCAGGTCGGGGCACGAGGCACCTACGGGTTCTATGAGGCCCTCGACTACACACCGTCGCACCTGCCCGAGAACGGCGGCGTGGCCGTGGTTCGGAGCTACATGGCCCATCACCAGGGGATGACCCTGGTTGCCCTGGCAAATGTGGTTCACGGCGACCTGACGCCGAGACGCTTTCACGCCCATCCCATGGTCCAGGCTGCGGAGCTGCTGCTTCAGGAGCGGACCCCGCGCTCCGTGGCCGTGACACGGCCGCGTGGCGAGGAGGTGCGGGTCGCACCGCTGGTACGCGACCTCGTTCTCCCGACGCTGCGACGGTTCGATTCACCGCACGACGTCACGCCGAGAACCCACCTGCTCTCCAACGGCCGCTACACCGTCATGCTCACGGCCGCGGGCTCCGGCTTCAGTCGTTGGAACGATCTCGCCGTCACTCGCTGGCGAGAGGATACGACGCGCGACGACTGGGGCTCCTTCATCTTCCTTCGGGATTCCGACAGCGGTGAGGTGTGGTCCGCTGGCTTTCAGCCGAGTGGAACAGAGGTCGACCACTATGAGGTCGTCTACTCCGAGGACCGCGCCAAGATCATCCAGCGAGACCGGTCTCTCTCGATCACTCTCGAGATCGTGGTCTCGCCCGACGACGATGCCGAGCTTCGCCAGCTGACGGTGACCAATGTCGGGAGCCGGGATCGTGAAATCGACTTCACGTCCTATTCCGAGGTCGTGTTGGCTCCTCAGGCCGCAGACGAGGCGCACCCTGCCTTCTCGAAGTTGTTCGTGGAAACCGAGTTCGTTCCCGAGCTGGGGACGCTGCTGGCAACGCGGCGCCCCCGTTCCGCTGGCGAACCCCGGGTCTGGCTCGCTCACGTGGCCGCCGTCTCGGGGGACGCGGCCGCGCCGTTGCAGCACGAGAGCGACCGCGCAAGCTTCCTGGGACGGGGCCGCGAGGTCCGGTCCGCGCTCTCGGTGCTCGACGGGGGATCGCTCTCGGGCACGACCGGAGCCGTCCTGGATCCCATCGTGAGCCTCCGCCAGCGTCTGGTGATTCCGCAGGGAGCGACGGTTCGTCTCGCATTCACGACCCTGGTCGCTCCCACACGGGACGAAGCGGTCCAGCTGGCGGAGAAGTACCGTCAGCCGGCGACCTTCGAGCGAGAAAGCTCGCGGGCCTGGACCCAGGCTCAGGTCCAGCTGCACCACCTGCGAATCACGCAGGACGAGGCGCACCTCTTCCAGCGTCTGGCGAACCGTCTTCTCCACACGGATCCCACCCTGCGTTCGGCCCCTCGGCTCATGGCGGGGAATGAGCTCGGTGCGTCCGGGCTCTGGCCCTACGGGATCTCTGGCGACCTTCCCATCGCCCTGGTCCGAATCGAGCGGGAAGAGGAACGGGAGATCGTGCGGCAGCTGCTGCGCGCCCATGAGTATTGGCGCATGAAGGGAATCGCCGCCGATCTCGTGATCCTCAACGCAACGGGGGCGTCCTACGCGCAGGCGCTTCAGGAATCGCTCGAGGGGATGGTGCGCGCGAGCCACGCGCTCGAGGAAGAGGAGCGAAGGGGAGGGAGCGTGTATCTGCTGCAGGCGGAGCACGTGTCGCCCCGTGACCAGACGCTCCTCTTTGCTGCGGCACGAATCGTGGTTCATGCGAACCGAGGCACGTTGTCCGAGCAGGTGGTCCGGCTGGGCCGGCCGCGCTCGGCACCGCTCCCGCCCCGACGTCGCCCGGCACCCGAGAAGCCCGCTGTCGTTTCTCCGCCGGCGCTGGAACTCGAGTTCGGAAACGGGCTGGGCGGTTTCGCAGCGGGCGGCCGTGAGTACGTCACGGTTCTGGGCAAGGGACAGTGGACGCCCGCTCCCTGGCTCAACGTGATTGCGAATCCGATGTTCGGCTTCCAGGTCTCAGAGGCGGGCTCCGGGTACACGTGGTCGGAGAACAGCCGCGAGAACAAGCTCACCCCCTGGTCGAACGATCCCGTCAGCGACACGCCGGGCGAGGCGATCTACGTCAGGGACGAGGACAGCGGCCACGTCTTCGGGCCCACCCTGCTTCCCATCCGCGAAGAGACCTGGCCCTATGTGAGCCGGCACGGCCAGGGATACAGCCGCTTCGAGCACGAATCCCACGGCATCGCACTCGACCTGCTGCAGCTGGTGCCCGTCCAGGACGCCGTGAAGGTCTCGCGCCTCACCCTCGAGAATCGGTCCGCCCGGAAGCGGCGCCTTTCGGTGACGGCGTATGCGGAGTGGGTACTCGGAGACTCGCGCACACGCTCTGCGCCTCACGTGGTCACCGAGATCGACGCGTCGACAGGAGCCCTCTTCGCGCGAAATGCCTGGAACGGGGAGTTCGCGGAGCGGATCGCGTTCGCAGATCTGGGCGGCCGGAAGACCTCGTGGACGGGAGACCGCCTCGAGTTCCTGGGCCGGAACGCCAGCCTCCACCACCCCGCGTCGCTGGAGCGAGGGCAGGAGCTGTCCGGCCGGACCGGAGCGGCCCTGGACCCCTGCGCCGCTCTTCGCACGCAGGTGGAGCTGGGGCCGGGAGAGCGCACGGAGGTGCTGTTCCTGCTCGGCCAGGGTGCGGGCCCCGAACAGGCGCGCTCGCTCGTCGAACGCTACCGCGCGGTGGACACGGCCTCGGTTCTCGGCGACGTCCAGGGCCACTGGGACGAGCTGCTGGGAACGGTACAGGTGGAGACGCCCGATCCTTCGATCAACCTCCTGCTGAACCGCTGGCTTCTGTACCAGACGCTCTCCTGCCGTGTGTGGGCTCGCTCTGCGTTCTACCAATCCGGTGGCGCCTACGGATTCCGCGACCAGCTCCAGGACGTTCTCGCGCTGGTCGTGACGAAGCCGGACCTCGTACGCGAGCACATCGTGCGAGCAGCGGCGCGGCAGTTCCGCGAAGGGGATGTGCAGCACTGGTGGCATCCCCCGTCGGGCCGCGGGGTGCGGACCCGGATCTCCGATGACCGCATCTGGCTGCCGTATGCGGTGGCACACTACCTCCGGACCACGGAGGACGATTCCGTGCTCGACGAGGAGGTCCGCTGGCTCGAAGGGCCGGCTCTCGAGGAAGGCCAACCCGAGGCGTATTTCGAGCCCACGGTCTCGAAGGACCGGGCGACCTTATACGAGCACTGTGCGCGGGCACTGGACCTGAGCCTCGACCTGGGCAGTCACGGCTTGCCCTTGATGGGAGGCGGCGATTGGAACGACGGCATGAACCGCGTCGGGCACCAGGGAAGAGGGGAGAGTGTCTGGCTGGGCTGGTTCCTCGTTGCGAACCTGCGGGACTTCGCACGGATCGCCGACCGCCGCGGGGAACGGGGGCGCGCAGAAGGCTGGCAGAGCAGGGCGGCTTCTCTCGCGACCTCCCTGGACGCGGAGGCCTGGGACGGCGCGTGGTACAAGCGCGCCTTTTTCGACGACGGCACCCCGCTGGGTTCGGCGGAGAACGAGGAGTGCCAGATCGACTCCATTGCGCAGTCGTGGGCCGTCCTCTCCGGCGCGGGCGACGGGAACCGGGCTCGCCAGGCCATGGACTCGGTGGAGCGACGGCTCGTCCGCAAGGACGACCGCCTGATGCTGCTCTTCTCTCCTCCATTCGACCGGACCTCGCTGGACCCCGGCTACGTCAAGGGATACGTCCCCGGCATCCGGGAGAACGGCGGTCAGTACACGCACGCCGCGGTCTGGTCGGTCATCGCCTTCGCGAGGCTCGGCCAGGGCGACAAGGCGGTCGAGCACTTCAACCTGCTGAGCCCCATCCACCATACGAGCCGCCGCACGGACCTCCACCGCTACAAGGGAGAGCCCTACGCGGTCGCTGCCGACGTGTACTCGCAGCCCCCCCACGTCGGGCGAGCCGGGTGGACGTGGTACACCGGCGCCGCCGGTTGGCTCTACCGTGCGGGCCTGGAGTCCATCCTGGGCTTCGACAAGCGAGGATCCTCGCTGCGCATCGATCCCTGCATTCCCCGGGATTGGCCGCGCTTCGAGATCACCTACCGCTACGGCGGCTCGCTGTACCGGATCGCGGTCGAGAATCCGAAGGGGGTCTCCCGAGGTGTCTCGCAGGTCAGTCTCGACGGCGTCCTGCTCTCCGGAGAGGCCCTCATTCCCCTGTGCGATGACGGAGCGGAGCACCGGGTCCAGGTCAGCCTCGGGTGAGCGTCGCCCCGGCTGCAGACTCCGCGTTCCCGCGCGCGGCCGGCGGCGGTCCGGGCGCCGCTGTCGCTACGCCGCTCGGCCGCCGCTCGTGAGGCTTCGATCCGCGGCTTCGCCATCACCCTTCGACATCGCACGGGTGACGAAGGGGGAGGTCATGGCCCGCAGCAGCGCGCTGTAGTTCAGCTGGAACGTGACTTCGGAGCCGATCGCAAGGCTGCTCGTGCCGGTGTCGACGACCAGGTGATCACTGCTCGCACCCAGGACTTCCATTCCATCCGGGGCTTCCAATCCGTCGGGATCGACGTCCTGCCGGCCCAGCGCCAGGATGGCCTGCGAGATGAGTCCGCAATCGGTGCGTTCTCTCGCCGGGCCGAAGGCAGTCTGGCCGAGCTCTCCCCATGGCCTGGTGGGCTTCTGCTTGCATTCGATCACCTCCGCCACGAGCCCGAACGCATCGGTGTACAGACCCTCGATGGCCTTGCGATGCAGGGGGTCGCGACCGAGCAGGATCGCTTCACCGAGCCGCAGCGCATTGATTCTGCGCGCGTCGGTCGTGCCGAGGGCCCAGCCCAGGTTCGCGGAGTTGCCGCCGGACACGGTCTCGACCTCGACTCCGAAGGTCTCCTCCAACGAGTCGGCGAGCGATGACAAGGCCTCCATGTTCGCCTGATCAGGCGAGACTCCGCTCTGGCAGGCCAGGTTCGTGCCGATGCCACGGAAGGCGATGTGGGGTAGCCGAAGAACCCGGCCGACGAGCTCGGGTAGCTGGGCTGGCAGAATGCCCTCTCGCAGGTCCCCAAGCTCGACCATCAGCAGCACGCCGTGGGTGCGTCCCTGCGCTTGCGCGCAGAGGGAGAGGCGCTCGATCACATCGATTTCGGTGTTGTGGCTGACGTCCGCGTGGGCCACCACGCGCTCCGCCTGGCTGATCATCGGAGACCGGATCAGGGTGAACTCGCAGGGAAGACCGGCCCGCCTCATCGTCTCGATGTTCTCGATGCGGGAATCGCCGATCCCCGTCACGCCCGCGCGGACCAGCTCTCGGGCGATCTCGGGCAGCCCCAGGGCGGCCTTCGTGACGCCGATGACGCCGATCTCCAGCAAGGCGAGGCGATCGACGAGGGCCTTGGCGTTGTGGTGGATCCGGTCGAGACGGATCTCCAGCCGCGGGGCACTCACGCGGCGCCCGCGGTCAGATTCCTTTCGATCTCGGGGAAGGCACGTACCACCATCTCGGCCAGTAGATCGGGGGACCGTGTCAGCGCATCCGTCACGGGAATGCCCAGTTCGCGTTCGTACTCGACGATGGCCCTGCCGACTTCAGCATCCGTCATGCCTTCGTGGTTGATCGTGAGGCCGATGACCTTCGTCTGGGCGAAGGCCTGAATCAGGTTGATCTCACTTTCGGGCGTGGGCATCGGAACCTGATCGAAGTCGCACAAGGTCCTTCGGAAGGGCGCGTGCTGAAGGATGACCCCATGAGGCTGCCCGCCGCGCAGGATGAACGTCGACGTCAGGTATGCGGGGTGACTCAGAGCGCCTTGTCCCTCGATGATGATGACGTCTGGGTGCTCGCGTTCGAAGGCGTCGACGACCGTCGCCTCCAACTCGCCGGAGCAGAACTGGGAGGGGATGGCGTCCAGCGCTACGCCGTAGCGCGCGCCCTGGATGATGCCCGTCTGCCCGGTACCGATCATGACTGCGTGGATGCCGCGGGCCTTCAGCGCCGCGGTGAGGACCGTTGCGGTCGTGCGTTTGCCGATCGCGCCATCGGTTCCGAGCACGGCGATGCGCGGACACGTGACGGACGAGATGCGGCCGCTGAACAAGCGCAGCTCTTTCTTGTCGCGCGGGCGGCGGATGTCGAGGATCGTCACCCCGTGCCGCGCGCTCGCCGCCACGAACTCGGGATCGTCGTTGAGAAACTCGTGCAAGCCGTTGACCAGGCCCATGCCACGGCTCATTCCGTCGAGCATGATCGTCCGCTCAGCGGGAGACAGCATGCCGGTCGAAGGCGCCACGCCGAAGATCAGAAAGTCGGGCACCCGGTCCGCACGCGCGATCGCCTGTTCCAGGCTCGCACAGATCGGAATGCCGTTGGGCCTGCCGTCGAGAGCCTGGCCCGCGTCGAGTCCAGCCTTCGAGCTGTCGATCACGGACAGGATTTCGTACTTCTCGGAGTGGCGCACCAGACCGTTCGCGGTCTTGCCATCGATTGCACCGAAGTTGTCTTCGCAATAGACGACGGCTGTCGGGCGACTCGGAAGTGGAGCCAGGAGGCTCGGACCCTGCGCGTTGCGTTCTGGTGCCCGGGGTAGGGTGACTTGCGTGCTCATGGCACTCCTCGAGGTGATGCTCAGAGGAGGCGACCCACATGCTTCCGGTCAGGTCTGACCGGGTATCGGGTTTCCGCTAAGTCTGGAGATCAATCGATCATCTTAACGGTTATGTTGCTGGAGCGCTCGCGCAGTCATCGACGAGCGCCGGTGCTCTGACGCAGCAAGGTCACGCCGCGATCGAACGGAACACGAGAATGTGTTCCTCTGTGAAACCCGCCCGACGCGAACACGTGGCAGGGAGGTGACGGCGTTCGATGCCCGGGATCGCCAGCCACGTGTTCCCCAACCAAGCAACGAAACGGTGTCGATGCCCATGGAACTCCTGCTGCTTTCGAACTCCACGAACTTCGGGCAGGAGATGTACTCGCACGCGGCTCAGACCTTCGCGGAGGTGGTGGCAGATCGGCCGGTGACCTTCGTTCCCTTTGCCCTCGCCGACTGGGACGACTACGCGGACCGCGCCATCGCAGCGATGCGTGCGTTCGGGGTCACGGCCACCTCGGCGCATCGCGCCGCCGCGCCCGATCGTGCGATTCTCGAGGCCGAGGTGGTGATGATGGGCGGGGGCAACACGTTTCGGCTCCTGGACTCACTCCATGGCTTGAAGGTGATCGACGGGCTCAGCCAACGAGTCCGCGCGGGAACGACCCGCTACATCGGAGCCTCGGCGGGCAGCAATCTGGCCTGCCCGAGCATCCGGACCACGAACGACATGCCAATCTGCCGGCCCCCCAGCTTCGATGCCCTGGGAGTCATCCCCTTCCAGATCAACCTCCACTACGTCGATGCGGATCCTCTTTCCACCTACATGGGTGAGACTCGCGACATGCGCATCGAAGAGTTCCTCGAAGAGAACGATTGCCCCGTGCTCGCCATGTACGAGGGCTCCTGGTTGAGGGTCCGGGGCGAGCGCGCCACGGTCACGGGCCCCGCGCGGTTGTTCCGGCGGGATGGGTGGGAAGCCATCGAGGGCGGAGTCGATGTGTCCCGTCTGCTTCAGCTGACACCCACTTTCGATGGCGGGCGCCGACCCCGACCCGGCGAGAGAGGTGTCTGAGTTGCGGCTTCGATACGCTCGCAGGGAAGTTCGAGCTCTCGATGACGGCGATTTCCGCGATCGCCTCGCCTACGAGAGCCCGCGCGAGTCGAAGCACCGCATTGCCCATGCGGATGGGAAGCCGCCGGCGACGCACCGGTGGGAGAGGAGCCGCGATCCCCATGAACCCCACCGACCGCGATACGGAGGCGGCCCGCGATGAGCTGCGCGGCGCCTTCGACGACCTGATCCGCGACCTCCAGGCGGCGCGCGACACGATCGACGATCCGAAGTACTTCCCGCCCGCTCCGACCCCCCGCGTGCTCGCCGAGGGCTACCGCTACCTCGCGGGCTTCGTCCACCACGGCATCGAGCGCGCCTTCCACGAGGACCCGGACTTTCCGGCGTTCCGCAACGCGCTCTCGATCTTCAACAAGTCGACGATCGAGAACGCGGATGCCGTCTACTTCTATGCCCCGATCGACGGGCGCAAGAGCTACCGCGTGACGGGCCGCGCCG
>JAJDAR010000047.1 GCA_029261775.1 Deltaproteobacteria bacterium
CGCCTGGCGCGGCTGGCCATCGACGTCTCGGTGCCCGTCGACGACGCCGGGCGCTGGGATCCCGACGCGACGCCGGAGAGCGCCGCCCTGCGCCGCGACTTCACCTGCAACGCGATGGCGCTCGACCCGCTGACCGGCGAGCTGATCGACCCGCTCGCGGGCCGCTCGGATCTCGAAGCCCGGCGGCTGCGCCACGCCTCGGAGCGCTTCTCCGAGGACCCCCTGCGGGTGCTTCGAGGCATGCAGCTCGTCGCCCGGTTCGAGCTGGAGCCCGCCTCCTCGACCGTCGATCTCTGCCGTCGGCTCCGGGGCGCGGCGCTGCCGAAGGAGCGGATCTTCGGCGAGTGGAGGCAGCTGCTGTTGCGCGGGATCGCGATCGGGCGCGGCCTCCGATTCCTCCAGGCCACCGGCTGGCTCCACGACCTGCCCGAGCTCGAGGCCCTGGTCGACTGCCCCCAGGATCCCCGCTGGCATCCGGAGGGCTGCGTCTGGACCCACACCGGGCACTGCCTCGACGTCTTCGCGGGGGAACGCATCGACGACGAGCGCGAAGACCTGATCGTCGGTCTCGCGGTGCTGTGCCACGACCTGGGAAAGCCCGCGACCACCGAGACTCGCGACGGTCGCTGGATCTCCCACGGCCACGACCGGGCCGGCGTCGCACCCAGCGAGACCCTGCTCGCGCGGCTGACCGACGAGACCGCGCTCGTCGCCGAGGTGCTTCCGCTCGTTCGCGACCATCTAGCGCCGGTCCAGCTGCATCGCGCCCAGTCCGGCCCCGCGGCCATCCGCCGGCTCGCGCGCCGCGTGGGTCGCATCGATCGGCTGGTGCGCGTCGCCCGCGCCGATCAGCACGGCCGTCCTCCGCTCGCCGCCGACGGCTTCCCGGCCGGGGACTGGCTGCTCGAACGCGCCCGGTCGCTGGGCGTGGAGCAGGCGCCACCGATCCCCTTCGTCCGCGGCCGCGACCTGGTCGAGCGCGGCGAGGAGCCGGGCCCTTCCTTCGGCCCCGTCCTCGAGCGCTGCTACGAGGCACAGATCGAGGGAAGGGTCTCGAGCCGCGAGGAGGCCTTGAAGCTCCTGGAGACCGTTCTGGCGCGCAGCCGACGACGCACCCGCTGAGCCGCGCCCGCCTGCGGCTCGGTGAACGCAGGCCGGATCAGCCGGCCATCAGCTGCTCGACGAGCCCGACCATCGTGCCCTGCTGCTCCTGCATCGAGCGCAGCAGGCTCAGCTGCACCCGAACCCGGCGCAGGTTGTGCTCGGCGTCGCTGACCCGGAAGTAGCGATCCCCCTGCAACCAGTCGGTCGCAAAGCGGAGGGCGAGCTCGTAGGTCATGACCTGGGCGCCGGGCACGAGGGAGTGACACTCCTCGGGCGTCATCCGACCGGCGGCGCCCGCGAACCAGCCTTCGGCCAGGGCGACGAAGCGCGACGGCAGGAGCCGGACGATCGACGGGTCCGCGGCGTCCTCGGGCGCGGCGTTGCCGGCAGAGCGCACGAGGTCCCCGAAGTCCCAGGCGATCAGGCCGGGGGCCACGGTGTCGAGATCGACCACCGTTCGCGCGACGCGCGTCCGCTCATCGAACAGGACGTTGTTGACCTTCGTGTCGTTGTGCGTGACGCGAAGGGGGAGCTCCTGGCCGATCAGCCGCCGGGCCAACGGTGCGGCCTCCCGCAAGGCCCGGAGCTCCGCCGTGAAGGTGGAGGCGCGACCCACCGGATCGCTGGCTGCGGCGTCCTCGAAGGCCGTGCGGCGGGCCTCGGTGTCGTGGAAGCCGGGCAGCGGCTCGACGAGGGGTGGCGGCGGAAGGTCGGCGAGGCCGAACGAGAACGCAGCGAAGGCCCGCCCGGCCTCGCGCGCGAGAGCGTCGTCGACGGCGTCGTGGCTGACGGCGCCGGCGATCCGCTCGAAGACCCGCCAGGCCGAGCCGTCTGCGTCCCGGGCGAGGCTTCGGCCGTCGGGAGTGCGGACCAACGGGGCCACCCAGTCGCGCGAACCGGGGTGGGCAGCCACGCGCTCGAGGTTGCCCATCACGAGCGCCAGATCGGGAAAGACCCGCTCGTTGAGCCGCTGCGCGACGACCTCGCGGCTCGCCCCGCCGCTCCCTCGAACACGGAGCGCGTAGGTCGCGTGGATGTGGCCGGCGCCGAGCGGCGCCTGGTCGAGAAGCTCCCCGAGCCCGAAGGCGGAGCAGACCTCTCGCAGGGGGGTCGACGCGGACCGCGCGCCGTCAGCCATCGCCACGTTCGGTCGCCGCCACGTCGCGGCACGGGCTGCGCTCAGCCATCGGGAAGTCCCGGGAACGGCTGCGCTCAGCCATCGGGAAGTCACGGGAACGGCCGCGCTCAGCCACCGGGAAGCCAGCGGAAGGCGAGGACGGCGCCCGCGGCCGAGAGCAGCCACAGCAAGGTGATGGACGCGGCCACCCCCCGGCGCCCGGCCAGCAACGCGCTGCCGAGCTCGCGGCCCGTCACCACGATCACGATCGCGAGCGCGCCCATCGCAAAGGGATTGCGCTCGTCGAGGGCCAGCACGAGCATGGCCGCGCCGAAGGTCGAGAACGTGAGGAAGCCGGCGATGAAGACCGGCCACAGCGATGGATCGCGGGAGGCCTGGGCGAGCCACTCCCGGGCATCGCGGGGAGGTTCCTGCTCCGGCTCCACTAGCG
>JAJDAR010000048.1 GCA_029261775.1 Deltaproteobacteria bacterium
GCGGCTGACCGGTCGCCTCGGGCTGGGGGTCGAGTGGGCGCGCCTGCTCGACTCGCCGGACGAGCCGCCCTCGCGCCTCGATACCCGTGAGTCCGTCCGGCTGGCCTACCTCGACCTCGGCCTCGACTGGTCGGACCTGGATGACCAGCTGGATCCGCGTCGCGGCTGGCGACTCCAGCTCGGCGCGCAACCGACGACGCACCTGCTCGGCTCGCAGTTCGCCTTCCTGCGCGCGACGGCAGAGGCTCGTGGCTACCTTCCGCTCGGACCGACGGTGCTGGCGCTGAAGCTCCGGCTCGGCACGGCCCAGCCCCTCGAAGGGGATGCCCGACGCGACGTGCCGATCTTCGAGCGGTTCTTCCTCGGTGGAAGCACGACGGTGCGCGGCTTCGACTACCAGGACATCGGGCCCAAGGATGCCGACGGCGATCCCGTCGGAGGTCTCTCGCTGCTGGAGGCCAGCGCCGAGCTGCGTTTTCCGCTGCGCGGCGATCTGGGCGGCGTGGTCTTCGTCGATGCCGGGCGGCTCGACCGCAAGCCGTTCTCGTTCGCCGGTGCACTTTCGGTCTCGGCCGGTGTCGGTCTCCGCTACACGACGCCGGTCGGCCCGCTCCGGCTCGACGTCGGGCATCCCCTCAGCCGCTCCGGCGGCTCGAGCGGCCCCCGGGTCCACTTCTCGATCGGACAGGCGTTCTGATGAACGAGCAGACCGAAAGCTCCGACCGGCGCGGGCTGCTCCGCGGGCTGGTGCCTTGGGTGCTGGTGGGTCTGTGCCTGCTGGCGCTCTCGCTCGTCGCGGTTCGCGCGGGGCTCTTCCGCGACACCTTGCGGAACCGGGTGGAGGGGTGGCTGTCCGCAGCACTCGACCAGCCCGTGACGGTGGGCGAGCTGGCGGGGCCCCTCTGGCCCTACCTCGAGCTGCGAGAGGTGCAGGTCGGCGGTGGAGAGGTTGCGGGCGATCCGGATCCTCCCCGGATCGACGTGCGCGCGATTCGCGTGGCCGTCGGACGGCCCGTGCTGTCTCCGCGCATCGGGTGGTCGATCGATTCCATCCGGATCGACGGGCCGGTGCTGCGTGGCGCCTGGAGCACGCCCGACGGTGGGGCCGAGACGGAGAGCGCACCTCTGGCAGAGGGAGAGGGGGACGCGGCGCCGCAGCTTCGGATCCGCGAGCTCCAGGTCGCGGACGCCCGCATCGACGTGGAGGTCTCCGGCCAGGGGGGGATCGCCCTGGCCGGAGACGCCGAGCTTCGCGACCTCGAGGTTGCAGCGGGCCTGGCGGGCCTGGTGCGCAGCCAGGGCGAGCTCCGGCTCGACGTCGTGGAGTCCGCTCGAGGCGAGGCACTGCTCGATGAGGGGCAGCTGCGTGTGCATCTCGCCGGGGGGCGACTGCTCGTCGATGAGCTCACGGCCCGCGGCAAGGCAGGGCGGGTCGCGGCGCACGGCGAGCTCGATGCCGCCGGATGGGTGAGCGGGGATCCCACGGCCGAGCTGCGGCTCGAGCTGGAGCTCGAAGCTTTGGACCTCGAGGTCCTGACCGGGCGCTCGGAGCTGGCTTCGGCCCTTGCAGGCAGGGGCGAGCTGTGGCTGCGGGGAGCCGGGCCCGATCGTCTGCCGGGTGCCGGACGCCTCGAACTCGCGATCGAGCCCTCGGCGTCACCGCTCGGCGCGCTCGACGCCGGCATCGCCAACCTGGCCTGGGAGGAGGGCGCGCTCGACCTCGAGGCTCTCGAACTCCGGGGAGCGGGTTTCGAGCTCACCGCGCGCGGTCACCACGCGGCAGGGGAGGTTCGCGACCTGCGCGTCGACGCGCGCGTGGATGACCTCGGCCGGTTGACCCGAGTCCTCGCGCCGGCCGAGAAGCTGTCGGGGGCACTCGAGGGGCATGCCGAGCTGGCGGGACCGGTGGATCGCCTGACCGGCCGCCTGTCCCTGGCCGGTCGCGACGTCGCGTGGCGCGGTGCCGCGTGGAGCCGGATCTCTGCCGAGCTGCTCGCCGAACCGGATGCCGGCTTCCGGATCGATCGGCTGCGTTTCGACGGGCAGCCCCGGGTCGAGGCACGGCCCGGCGGACGCGTCCGTCGGGTCGCGGACCAGTGGCAGCTCGAGGACATCGAGCTTCGCGCCGAGGGGGCCCGAATCCAGCTGGGTGGCGCAGTCGATGCCGAGGGTCTGCGTGGCCTCGTGCTCCGCGTCGCCGACTTCGACCTCGCCCTGCTGCGCGATCGCCAGCTCGTGCCCGCGGGCATCGCGGGGACCGTCGCGGCCGAGCTGGAGCTGGAGGGCCCCTACGCCGCTCCTCGCGTGACGGGCGACCTGCGCTGGGCCGGGCCTCTTCCGGAGATCGTGCCCGACGGCGATCTGCGACTCTCGATCGCCCCGCGCGGCGCCGACCATCGGCTCGAGGGCGAAGCCCGCAGCGAGGGCCGGGTGTGGCTTCGCGGTCATGCGACCCTTCCCAGGCGGCTCCCGGACACAGGGCTCGAAGGCCTGCTGAGCCGGCTGCGCTTCGCCGCCGAGCTCGACGGCCTGCCGCTCGCGTGGATGACACCGTTCGCCCCACCGTGGGTCGAAGCGATCGACGGCAGGCTTTCGGGCCAGTCTGAAGGGTCCTTCCAGCGCGACGACCCGATGCCGCAGCTCACGGGTCAGCTCTCGCTCGCGGACGCCGAACTCAGGTTCGCGGACGCACCGACCCGGCTGCGCGTCACCCGCGCGGAGTTCGCCCTCGAGGGCCGCTCGCTGCTCGTCGGCGACACGCCCGTCCAGTGGATCGACGACGCGTCCGGCCGTCAGGCGGGACTTCGCGTGGAAGGTGGGCTCTCCCGTCTCGGCTTCTCGAAGCCCTTCCGCCTGCGAACCGAAGGTCTGGACGCGGCCCTGATCGGCGGCGTCGCTGCGCTGGCGGCACCCGTCGCGGGCCCGATCGACGCGGACCTGCGACTGTCCGGGGCCTTCGGCGCGCCGAGCTTCGAGGGACACGTGGTCTGGCGCGATCCCGTGCTGGGCGAGGTCCGGGGCGACCTGCTGGAGCTCGATGCGCGTTCGACGGACGGGCCCGTCGAGGTCACCGGGACACTCGATGTCGGGGGCGCGACCGTGCTCCGCCTCGAAGGCCGGATGCCTCGGACCGCGGAGGTGGACACCGAGGACTGGACCCGGCTTCTCCGCAAGGAGGGCGTGGTGTTCAAGGTCGACGCCGACGCCGTCGACCTGGGCGTGCTGTCGCCCTGGATTCGTGGCGTCGTCCGAGATCCGGGCGGAACGGCGACCGGCTTCGTCGAGATCACCGGAGCGTCCGAGGGACCGGCTCTGGCCGGAGAGCTCGACGTGCGCTCGGGAAGCCTGAGAGTTCCCGCGCTCGCGACGACCTTCGCGCCGATCGTGGGTCGCCTGAGCCTCGATCCGACCTCTCTCCAGCTCCGGAACCTCAGCGTCGGCGACGGCGCGGGAGGCGCGCGGGTCTCGGGGCGGATCGGGCATCGCGGTCTGCGGCCGACGGACGTGGAGCTCGGTCTCGTGGCCGATCGCTTCCGGCTCAAGCGCAGGGGGCTCTTCCAGACCGAAGTGACCGCCCATGCCACCCTCGAAGGGCCTTGGATGGCCCCCACGCTCCTGGGGGAGGCCCGTCTCGATGCCCTCGACATCCAGGTTCCGCGACTCGAAGATCCCAGCATGGCCGAGATCCGCGTGGTGCAATCCGGCGAGGAGGGCGTTGCACCGCTCGCCGACGACGGCGCGTCGGCTGCGAACCAGCCGGACGTCGCGATGCAGATCCACGTGGGCATCCCGGCGGGTGGGCGGATCCGTGGGCTCGGGGCCGACCTGGAGGTCGAGGGCGACGTCACGATCGCCCGTGAGCCGGGCCGTCCCGTCGCCTATGCGGGAGCGCTTCGGGTGATCCGGGGCACCTACCTGTTCCAAGGCCGACGCTTCGAGGTGACCCGCGGCATCGCGACCCTGGACGGCTCGCCCGAGCCGGATCCTTTGCTCGACGTGGAGGCGTCGCATCCGATCCGCGACGTGACGATCATCGCGCGACTCTCGGGGCCCCTCTCGGACCCGATCGTCAAGCTGAGCAGCGAGCCGCCGCTCCCCGAGGACGAGGTGCTCGCCTACGTCCTCTTCGGCCGGCCCGCCTCCCAGCTCACGGCCTCCGGCCAGGCCTTCGTGGGCGGCGCGGCCGGCCAGCTGGCGTCCGGACTGGCGACCAGTCGGCTCGGCGAGCTGACGCAGCGCTTCCTGCGCGTGGATACCATCGACGTGGAAACCAACGGAGGTCACCCGGTGCTCGGGATCGGAAAGACGCTGAACGACCGCACCTTCGTGCGGATCGGCAAGTCGCTGGAGATTCCCGCGGAGGACGAGATCCAGGTGGAGGTCAAGCTGACGCCGCAGATCAGCGTGCAGAGCGAGATCACCACCGAGGGCAACGCCGGCGCCGACCTGCTGTGGAAGCTCGACTACTGATGCGCGCACCCGTCCTCTCGGTCGTCCTCGTGGGTCTCCTGCTGGGCTGCGTCTCGACGCCCCGGCACCGCGACTGGTCCGGGTACACCGGCCCCGGCGCGGAGGCGTTCCACCGCGAGGAGATCGAGTTTCCCGAGCCCCAGAAGGATCCCTTCGAGCCCTTCAACCGCACGATGGCGCTGCTCAACGACGAGCTGATCACGAAGCTCCTCGATCCGGTGGCCCGCGCGTACCGACGTTTCGTGCCCTCCTTGGTGCGCACCGGGATCGATCATGCGACCACGAACCTGCTCTTCCCGCGACACTTCGTGAACAACCTGCTGCAGGGCAAGCCGCGGGGCGCCTACGACGAGACGCGCCGCTTCGTCGTCAACTCCACGCTGGGCCTGGCCGGTGTCTTCGATCCGGCCACCGGGTTAGGGATCCCGGCGTCTCCCGAGGACACGGGCCAGACCCTCGGGGTGTGGGGCTGGAAGCGGAGTCGCTTCCTGGTGCTCCCGGTGTTCGGTCCGGGCAACGTGCGGGATGCGGTCGGCCTGGCGGGAGACACCCTGATCGCGCCCGAGAACCTGTTCCTTCCGCGGGGCACTTCCAGCATGGTGGCCGGGATCCGGCTGCTGAACGACGAGGCCGATCGCGTCGACAGCTATGCGCGACTGCTGCGGCGCGAGTACGACGCCTATGCCCTGACCCGCCAGCTCTATGGAATCAAGCGTCGCCGGCTGGTCAAGGACTATGGCTCGCGCCCCACGGCTGCGGTCGAGACGTTGCAGGCCGTCTACCTGAGCTTCCAGGACCCCGGCTTCCCGTCGCGCTCCGAGGTCCGGGAGACCGCGATCGCAGGAGGGGATCGCCGGGTCCGCTACGACCTGTGGATGCAACCCGGGGAGGCGCCGCTGGTCGTCGTGCTGCCGGGGCTGGCCACGCACCGGGAGAGCGACTCGAGCCTCGGACTGGCCGAGATGGCGTTCCGAGCGGGCTTCTCGGTCGCCACGGTGAGCGATGCCCTCAACTGGGAGTTCGTCCGCTACTCCTCCACGAGTCCTGCGCCCGGCTATCCCGCGACCGATGCGCGTGACGTGGCGGCCGCACTGGAGGCGGTCGTCGCGGACGTCGAGGAGCGACACCCGGATCGCGTCGGCCGACGGGCCCTCCTCGGCGTGTCCCTCGGAGCCTTTCACGCGCTGCTCGTTGCTGCGGACGGCTCGGAGGTCTTCGATCGCTTCGTCGCGGTGAACCCGCCCGTGCGCCTGCTCCACGGCATGCGGAGGATCGACGCCTACTACAACGCCCCGCTCGAATGGGGGACGGAGGAGCGCAAGCGCAGGATCGAGGAGACGTTGATGAAGGCGCTCGCGGTCGGCTCCCAGGGGTTGCAGCCGAGCCGGCCTTTGCCTTTCACGGATCGGGAGGCGCGGTTCCTGATCGGTCTGAACTTCCGCATGGGGCTGCGGGACCTGATCTTCGAGACGCAGCGCGCGAACGATGCCGGTGTGCTGCAGACGCCGCTCCGTCGGCTCTGGCGGGATCCGGCCTATCGCGAGATCACCCGGTACTCCTACGTGGAGTACCTGCATGCCTTCGTCCTGCCCTGGGTGCTCGCGAACGATGCCGGGGTCTCGAGCGCAGAGGAGCTGGACCGGCGTGCGAGTCTCTCGTTCCGCGAGTCGGAGCTTCGCGCCGTCCGGCAGCGGCTGCGGGTGTTCACGAACCGGAACGACTTCCTGCTCGACGAGGGCGACGTCGGATGGTTGCGCGCCGTCGTGGGCGCCGAGCGCTTCCATGTGTTCGAGAAGGGCGGCCACCTCGGCAACCTTCACGAGCCCGACGTCCAGGCGCGTCTCGTCGATGCGCTCGCGGATCTGCTGACCGCGGACCCGGCGCGCTGAAGGAGCTAGGGGCCCTCGACGACGGGGCCGGCTCCCTCGCGCGGATCGCCGTCGAAGGTCTCGGGTCCCCCGCTCGCGAGGATGGGTCGCTCGAGTGCCCCGGCGGACGGACGAACGGCCAGGGTCCGCAGCTGAAGAGCGAAGAACCGCCCCCTGGGACGAATGCCGCGAAGCACGAGGAGCATGACCAGCCTTCCCGTCGAGGAGATGGCGAAGAGCCACGCATAGACCCCAGGCCCGCCGTCGAGCTCGAGGAAGAGCTGGCTCGCGAGCGCCGCACCGATCGAGATGGCGGCTGCGTTGGCGAGGTTGAAGGCTGTGAGCACACTGGCGCGGTCGCTCTCGTCGATGCCTTCGAAGAAGGAGAGGGTGGTGGCCAGCTCGACGGCGGCCCAGGCCGAGCCCGCCACGATCTGCACGCAGAGCAGGTACGCGAACTCGTGCGAGACGAGCCAGAGCACGGGCAGCGGCACGATCCCGACCGCACCCCACCAGAGGATGTGCCGGGTTCCCCTGCGCTGGGCGACGTGGCCGAGCAGAGGCAGCACGAGCACGCGCGCCAGGAACGCCGCAGCGGTGAGGATCATGAACTGGGCGTAGGACAGGCCGAGGGGGCCCAGCATGTACGGGGTGAAGAAGGGAGCTGCGACGTTGACGGCGGCCTGCATGCCGAGCAGGTACGCCAGCGCACGACCCGACCCGGCGCGGCGGACGGTGCTGACGACCGCGCGGAGCGGCAGGGCGCGATGCTCGCGCGCGAGATCGGGAGCCTCGCTCTGGCGGGCCAGGAATCGCGCGGAGACCAGGCGCGAGGCCAGGGCCGCGGCGAAGAGTGCACCGAACACCCCGAGCTCGATCTCCTGGTCGCGACCCCACTGCAGCATCAAGCCACCGGCCAGCACGGCGCCGAACAGCGCCGCCTGCGCATTGCGTGTGCGCGAGGCGAAGAACGTGGCGCGGATCTCTCGCGGAACCAGAGTGGTGATCCAGGCGTTCCACGCCGGGCTGGTCGCCATGCCGAAGCTCCAGTACGCGACGGTGGCGACCGCGAGCCAGCCGAGACCGATGCGACCCAGCACGGCGCCGACGATCAGCGGCAGGAAGCTCGCGGCTTGAAGGCAGGCACAGATCACCACCCAGCGCCGATACGAGCCGAGTCGACGCACGCCCCAGGGGGTCACCAGCTGGAAGAGCGCGCCGGCGAGCATCGGCAGGGTGGCCACGAGGCCGGCGACGACCTCGCCCAGCCCCGCGGCCAGGGCGAAGGCCGGAACGTAGGTCTCACCGAGGCCGACCATCGTGCTGAAGAACACGCCGTCGGCGACGATCGCGCGAAGATCCCGATCCGCGCGCGAGGTGGACGGCAGGGGTCGGGTCGCGGTCACGGAGTCTTCCTGTTCAACCATGCCCCGGACGGGGCTCTCTCACACGCGGAGTTCCGATGCGGAGAGGACGGGGGATTAGCAACGGCGGGTCAGGAGCGCCCGCGCCCCGGCAAGAGGCCTGCCACCCGGGTCTACGAGGGCGGGGCCTCGGTTCTGGCCGGCTGCTGCCTGCGCCCTGCGCGGGCATAGAGCCCCTGGAGAGGAAGCAGCAGGGCCGCGGTGGTCAGGAAGGCGGTCTGGAGCCCGAAGCCGCGCGCGAGGGCGCCTAGCGCCGGGCCACCGAGGAACTGCCCGAAGGAATCGCACTGGGTGCTGGCGGAGAGCACCGTCGCCCGCACCTCGGAGGGGATGCGCTGGTTCAGCCACGTGCTTTCCACGGGACCGGCGACGCGGCGGAGGACGCCCATCCCGAGGAAGGCGGCCACGGCCAGGGCGAAAGAGCCGGCGAGCGCGAATCCGCAGACCGCGACCACGAGGAGACCGTTGACGAGGCGGAGCACGCGGATCGCGACGGCCTCGTCGTCGATCTGGACATGACGTCGCATCCAACCGGCGGCTCCGATGGTCAGCAAGAGGCTGGCGGCGTTCAGCACGCCGAACCAGACCACGGGGGTCACCGCTCCGATCAGCGGCAGCCCCACCTGGTCGAGGAAGTGGAGCTCCCAGAGCCGGTCGAGCGGCTCGCTCGAGACCCCGATCAGGAAGGCGGCAGCGAGCACGAACCCGAGCTCCGGTCGTCGTCGCACGGCGCGGCCGCCTTCGCCGAGGGTGTGAAGCATCGCCGCGAAGGAGCCGCGCTGCTCGCGTGGCAGAGGTCGGAAGCCGGTCTCGGGCATCACCGCGAGGAGCACCAGGGAGAGGGCGCCCATCCCGCACCCAGCCACGAAGAGCGGCAACCACAGGGCGATGCTGCCGAGACCGACCGCGCAGGCGATGCCGAGCAGGGCCCCGAGGTTGCCGAGCTGGGCCCGGCGAAGGAAGAGCGCGCCCTCGGGCCGGCCCACCTCGTCGACGATCCAGGCCTGTACGGCACCGCTGGTGAACGTGAAGCCGATGCCCCATACGACCTGGGCCGCGAGCACGACGCCGAATGTCGGGAACCAGCTCTCCAGGGCGAAGCCGCAGCCGATCAGGCCGAAGCCCAGGATGATCGAGAGCCGCCGACTGACGACGTCGGCGACCACGCCGGTCGGGATCTCGAACACGAAGATCGAGAGCTCGAGCGCCGTGCCGACCAGGATCAGCTGCAGCGGATCGAGCCCGACGACCTGGATCCGGTAGACCGCCGACAGCGTGCTGTAGAGAGCGAAGCACGCACTCGAGACGGTGCCGAAAGCGAGGTAGAGCTTGCGCGCACGGCCCGCAGAGGAGGATCCGTTCAGCGGCCGTACCCCGCGCGCGGATCGGGCGGGGAGTCGTCGACCTCGTCGAGCGGGCCGGGGCTCACCGGGCTGAACGGCTTTCGCAGACTCACGGCGGGCATTCTACCGCGTGGCTCGGCGGCGGCCGAAGCTCAGTCTGATCCCGACGATCGCGGCACGGCGTCGGATCCGCCGTTCCAGCTCGGTGGCAGCGGCTCTTCGTCGTTCTGGGTCCAGGACCCTGCGTCGGGTAGAGTCACGCGATCCGCTCGAAAGGCTCAGCGATGACGCCCCCGCCCGGTTCTGCTCCGCTACCCGTCGAGCGGCTGGTCGATGGCCTGATCGAGCTGGCGGAGAGCCTGGCGCAAGAGTCGCCCGGCCCGAAACCCTTCGAGACGCTGTGCGAGACCACCCGCAAGCTCCTGGCCTGCGACCGGGCGAGCATCTTCCTGCTGGAGCGCGGCTACTACCGCGCGCGCTACAACGCGGGCAACCCCCCCGACGTGGCGCTCGTGTTTCCGCGCTTTCGTGTGCGCTCCGACGACCCGCTGATCTCGCTGGCGCACGAGACGGGGCTCCCCGTCACGCTGAACGATGCGCCCGGGTCGGCGCTCATGAATCAGGAGACGGCGGGCTCGGCGCGCATCGCGGCGATCATCGTGGCTCCCCTGAGCGATCCGGAAGGCGAGCCCACGGGTTTCGTCACCGCCGAGTTCAACGAGACCCCCGGCGAGTTCTCCCCCCTGCACGCCCGCCTGATGGAGGGCGTCGGCAAGCTGGCCGAGCTGCTTCGTCGAGGCGATCTGGCACTCGAGAACCGCGAGCGTCTGGAGTCCCGAGTCGCCAGCGCGGAGCGCCTCGAAGCGATCGGACGCCTGGCCGCAGGCGTGGCCCACGACTTCAACAACCTGCTGACGGCGATCAGCGGCTACGCGGGTCTCGTCGAGGCCGAGCTGCCGCCCGCCGCCAGGCCGCTCGCCGGGGAGATCCTCGCCGCGGCCGAGCGCGGGGGCTCGCTGACGAGCCAGCTGCTGGCACTCGGCCAGCGCCTGGTCCCCGAGCCTCGTGATGTGGATGTCAGCGCGCTGATCGAGCGGATGGAGCCGCTGCTCCAGCGGCTGCTGCCCGAGACCATCCGGATCGAACGGCGCTCGGAGACGGCGCCGTGCCTGGTGAACGTCGACCCGGGCCAGCTGGAGCAGGTGATCATGAACCTCGTGCTCAACGGGCGCGACGCCATGCCGAAAGGGGGGCGCCTGCTCCTGGAGGTCGAGAGGCTCGAGCTCTCCGACCCTTCCCCCGCGTGGCCGGATCTCGCAGCCGGGCCCTACATCCAGCTCGCCGTGAGCGATGACGGGGCCGGCATTCCGCTCGAGCTCCAGAACCGGATCTTCGAGCCGTTCTTCAGCACCCGTCCCGGCCACGGCTCGGGTCTCGGGCTGGCCACGGTCCACGGGATCGTCCGGCAGAGCGGGGGAGATGTCGCCGTCGAGAGCGACGCCACCCACGGCAGCCGCTTCCGCGTCTTGTTGCCGCGCTCGGCGGCCGCGGTCGAGAGCGCAGAGACCGTGCCCGCGCCGATCGGGCGGACCACCGGTCACGAACGGGTGCTGGTCGTCGAGGACGAGCCCGCGGTCCGCTCGATCTTCGTCCGCGGTCTCGTCAGCCAGGGCTACGAGGTCGTGGCGGCAGCGGGCGCCGAAGAGGCGCTCGACGAGCTGCGTCGCAACTCTCGCGGCTTCTCGGTGCTGGTGACGGACCTGGTGATGCCGGGCATGAGCGGGCGCGAGCTGGCGGAGCGAAGCGCCCTGATCGATCCGGCACTGCGCGTTCTCTACGTCTCAGGGTATCCCGAGGACGCCCTCCGCGGGGGGACACCGGAGGAGGGTGCGCGCCTGCTCTCCAAACCGTTCACCGTGCAGACCCTGGCCGCGGCCGTGCGCTCGCTTCTCGACGAGGAGAACGGTTGAGCCACTAGGCTCCGGCGGCGCCGCGCTCGACCGGACACGGTGAGACCGGGGCCTGCGCCTGTTCCTTGGCTCGCGTCACCTCCGCCTTCACGTTGCCGACGCAGCTCTCGCAGAGGCCGTGGGTGAACTGCGCGCTCGAGTGGGCCTCGACGAAGGCTTCGATCTGGTTCCAGTAGCCGCGGTCATCGCGGATCGCCTTGCACTGGGCACAGATCGGCAGCAGGCCTTCGAGCGAGCGCACCTCGCCGACGAGATGGATCGCGCGCAGCAGGACGGCGAAACCTCCGAGCAGGGCGAGGACGGTGAGCGCGCCCACCCAAGCGATGGCCGTGCGGCGTTGCCCGTCGAGACGGAGGATCGTGTCCTCGCTGCGCGCTCGTACCTGGTCGAGCACGCGTCCGAGCGCGACCTCGAACCGGGCCTGCGGGGCCTCGAGGCCCTGTATCCGCAGGCGCGCGCTCTTCAGCTCCCCGCGCTCCAGCAGGGCGAAGACGCTTCGGGCGGCGGCCGCGTACTCGTTGTGGGCCAGGTCCACATCGCCGATGGGGTCGTCGCCTGGGGACAGGAGGTCCCGGACCTCGTGCAGCGCGGCCCACATCGTGCGGGCCTCCTCCTCGAACCGGGCGCGCTCCGCTTGCACCCCGAGCCGGACGCGCTCCGCCTCCGCCGGCGAGGCGGGCCGGGGCTGCCACGACGCCACCCGCACGGCAGCGTCCACGGCGGCGGCCTGCTCCAGGTGCCGGGTGGCGACGGACCCCAGGGTCTGGCTGACGGACAGCTCCCTGCGGATTGCCGCTTGGCTGACGCGCCCCGAGTGATCGAGCGCCCAGATCGAGACCACCGAGGTCGCGGCCCCGAACAGGATGGCGGCCAGGAGCAGGACGAAGACGCGGTCCCGGAGGCTTGCCGCCGCCAGTCCCTTGCCCCGGAAGATGCTGAACATGCGGACAGCTTAGACGCATCGCGTCAAACGTCAACAAGGCTGAAAATTCTCATCTTTTTGGCGCTGTCACAGGGCGATCCATGCACTGCGTCAGGTTG
>JAJDAR010000049.1 GCA_029261775.1 Deltaproteobacteria bacterium
AGCATCGGTGCGACCCGGTGGGTCGGAACGAAGGCCCCATCCACGACCATGTCGTTGCTGCCGGTGCCGGACATGCCGCTCATGTGCCAGGTGTCGACGACCTCGATCTGGTCGATCGGAAGGACGAAGATGAGCGGCTGATTCTCCTCGGTCAGGCCACCCACCAGCACCCAGTCGGCGTGCATCACACCCGAGCCCCAGGCCGCGCGGCCCGTGACCTCGAAGCCGCCGGGGACCTCGCGCGCCCTGAGGGCGGGCGAGGTGGCCGCCGGCATCAGGCAGAACGGCCGGTCGGCGAAGATCTCCGCCTGGGCCTTCTCCGACAGGCGTGTCGCGAGGAGGTTGTGCCCGACGTAGAAGGCGGCGATCCAGCCCGTCGACATGCAACTGGTACTCAGGGCCTCGACCACCTCGAGCATCGCCTCGAGTCCGAGCTCGTGGCCGCCCCAGCGCCGGGGGACCAGCAGCTGGGGGATTTCGGCGGCGATCAGGTCGCGGATCGTCTCGTCCGGCGGGGCGCGTCGCTCCTCGGCCGCCTTCGCGCGTGAGGTGAGGGTCGGCGCGAGGGCGCGAGCGCGTTCGACGAGGGCTTCTCCGGTGAGTGCCATGGGTGTGTCCTCCGAATGCGATTCGCAGCGTCGATCAGAAATAGATGGTTGTCAAATTAAAAATGTCCATGTATCCTATTTTTTGATGGAGGGGCCCCGAGGACGATGAGCAAGGCAGCCACAGCGAAGGCCCGACTCACCCCTCGGCGGCGGGGGCGTCCGCGCACGGGCGCTTCCGATGCGGTCGGGCGCGAGCACGTGCTCGACGCCGCCCTCGAGGTCTTCGCCGACCTCGGCTTCGAGGGGACCTCGGTGCTGCAACTCACCCGGCAGCTGGGCGTCAGCCACAGCCTGCTGCACGCGCGCTTCGGCTCGAAGCGGGAGCTATGGGAAGCAGCGGTCGACCACTGCCTCGAGCGCGTCCGCGCGCAGACCCGCGAGGCGGATCGCGACCTGGAGCCCGGAGCCACGCCCACCGAACGCTTCCGAACCGCGACCAACGCCTTCCTGATCGCGCTCGCCGGAACGCCCACCCTGCTCAAGCTGATGAACTACGAAGGTGCGCGAAGCTCGGACCGCCTCGACTACATCGCCGAGCGCTTCCTCACCGCGGGCTTCGGCGATTTCCGGCGTTCCCTCGAAGAGGGCATCGAGACGGGTGAGTTCCGCCGCGACGCCTCACCGGCCACCCTCTTCATGCTGATCTGCCACGGCGGAGGCGCCTACCTCTGTCTCCGCCCCCTGGGCTCGCATGTGGGCCTGCGCTCCCGACGCAGTGAGGAGACGTTGCACGCCCAGGCAGAAGAGATCACGGAGCTGGTGCTTCGCGCCATCCTGGCGTGAAAGTGTCGGGCTCAGATGGAGAGAGGAGTCGATCGATGAGCACTTTGCGACCGCATGGCGTCAATCACATGGCCCTGTCCACCTGCGACATGAAGGCGCAGCTCGAGTTCTGGTGCGACGTGATCGGGTGTCCGCTGAAGGCCCTCTACTGGATGCACTCCGTCGAAGGTGTCTTCCACGGCTTCGTCGAGCTCGGTCCCGAGAGCTACATCGCGTTCGTCCAGCACCCGGAGAACGCGAAGGAGATCCAGCTCGGCATCACCCATGCCGGCAACGGCAGCATGCCCGTCACCAAGGGAGCGCTGCAGCACTTCGCCCTGCACGTCGACACCATGGACGAGCTGCTCGAGATGCGCGACCGCGTGCGCAGCCGCGGCGTTCCGGTGCTGGGCCCGATCGACCACGGGTTCATCCAGTCGATGTACTTCTCGGGGCCCGAGGGGCTGAACCTCGAAATCTGCACGGGCCGCAACATCGACGCCGAGTCCTGGATCGACCCGGAGGTGCAGGGGCTGTGCCAGATCTCGACCGAGGAACTCGCGGCGATGAAGGCGCCCGCCGTCTTCGAGCGTCCGGCCGAGCCCGTGGCCCAGCCTGCTCCGAGCCCGGGGAAGCCGAAGCTCTTCTTCCCGACTCCGGAGATCTACGACGCGACGATGGGGCTTCCCGATCAAGAGGTATGGGACCGCCTGAGCGAGACCGAGCCGCCCGTGAGCCCCGCCGGCTAGCGTGCGCCCGCCACGGCGGGCGAGGGAGACCCGAATGGAGCTCTATGAAGTGATGCGGACGACGTTTGCCGCCCGCGTGTTCACCGAAGATCCGGTGGACGACGCCACCATCCGGCGCGTCCTCGACAACGCTCGTTTCGCTCCCAGCGGCGGAAACCGTCAGGGCTGGAAGGTCATCGCCGTTCGCGATCCGTCGACCCGAAAGGCCCTTGCCGACATCATGCGACCCGGCGTGCAGCGCTACATCGCCCAGAAGCGGGCCGGTGAAGCTCCTTGGAACACGGTCCATCCCACGAAGCT
This sequence comes from Deltaproteobacteria bacterium, assembly GCA_029261775.1. Lineage (GTDB taxonomy): Bacteria > Myxococcota_A > UBA9160 > UBA9160 > UBA6930. Next base: position 2,420 of record JAJDAR010000049.1, read on the forward strand.
CAGCGCAGCGGAGATCGACGCGGTCGATGTCCCGGATGCGATGATCGAGATGCTCACCGGAGCGCCGGTCCTGCTCTTCGTCTTCGTCGACCTCGCGGTCGTGGCCTCGTTCGATCGGGACCTCGACCGCGTAGGCGTCATCTCCGGCGGTTCCATCTACCCGTTCGTGTGGAACATCCTGCTCGCCGCGCGTCACGAGGGGCTCGGGGGAACTCCGACCACCTTCGCCGCGGCCCGCGAGCCGGCACTCCAGGAGCTGCTCGAGGTGCCGCCCCAGATGGCCTTCGCCGCGATGATCCCACTCGGCAAGCCCGTCAAGCAGCTGACGAAGCTCACGCGCAAGTCCGTCGATGAGTTCGCGTTCTCGGAGCGGTACGCGGGCCCGCCGCTGGGTCGTTGACGCGGGCGTGCAGAGACCACGGAGGAGCCGATGTCGAACCTCGTCGAGGAGATTCCCCAGGAGCTGAGGGCCGGAGTCGACGCTGCGCTCTCCTTCTGGAACCAACGCCAGCCGGAGCCCTTCAAGCTCACGGGTGTGATCGATCCCGATCGCGTCATGGCTGCCCGGACGCCAGACGCGGAGTTCGAGCTGCCACTGGTGCTCTGCCGTGGAGATCTCTGCATACGCGAGTCGTTCCTGCTTCGCCCGACGCTGTCCGGCTTCGACGTGCGGCATGCGGACACCGCGGCTGCGGACCCTCCCGGTGAGGTCGACCCGCTGCCGGGCGCCCGCATCGGATGGCTCGACGAGGTTCTCGCCAAGCACGACTTCGCACTGATCCACTTCTATCGCGGCCTGTGGTGACCGCCTTGTCGCCTCGAGTTGCGAGGCTACGAAGGCGGAATCCACGACGAGGTTCGTGCCATGGGCGGCGGCGTCTACGGCATCACCAGCGAGCCACAGACCCTCGCCCGGGAGGCGCGCGAGGTCTGGAGCCTCTCCTTCGAGACCATCGGCGATCCCCATCACGAGATCGCCGACGA
>JAJDAR010000050.1 GCA_029261775.1 Deltaproteobacteria bacterium
GTCTAGGGCTCGGAAGCCGCCCTCGACGAGCTCGCGGAGCCGACGCGGGTGCGCCTCGGGTCCGTGCGTCCGCGCCCCGAAGACGAGCACCAGGGCCACGACGAGGTGTTCGCGGCCGAGACGCGCGAGGCTCGCCTCGACGGACCGCAGGATCCCGTCGTACGAGTAGTCGAAGACCGGGTCGAAGGGCTCGGCGTCGATGAATCCCGGCTCGCTGCGTGCAGCTCCCGGCCGCGGGACCAGCAGCCGTCCCACCTTGCTCGAGACGACGACCTCTTCCCCTGCCGTCGCGAGAGCGCGGCCGAGCCGCGACTCCGACAGCCCGTACCCGTAGTAGGGCGCGGTGTCGAAGTAGCGGACGCCTGCCAGCAGGGCAGCCCGCACCGTGGCGTCCGCGTCGCTCTCTGAGACGGGTGCGTAGAGGTTGCCCAGGGCGGCCGCACCGAGTCCCAGGATGGTGACCTCCACGGCCGTGCGGCCGAGGGCTCGGCGGGGCAGCACGGCAGCGGGCTCGGTGGGGCGGGCGCTCACGGGTTCGGGGCCACGGACACGGCGCCATGGTATGGGAAACCGGCACGCGTTGACGAGGGGCGGGCGGTCCTCCAGAGTTCGCGCCATGGCGCCTCGCATCACCTCGCTCGTCTCACGCGACGTGCGCTTCCCCACCTCCGACTTCGCCCACGGCTCCGACGCGATGAATCCCGACCCCGACTACTCGGCGGCGACGGCCCATCTGGCGACCGACGACCCGCAGCTCACCGGCCATGGCATGACCTTCACGATCGGTCGCGGCAACGAGATCTGCGTGGCCGCCATCCGCGCCTTCGAGCGGCACGTGGTCGGCCGCGACCTGGACGGGATCGAGGCGGACCTCGGTGCCTTCTGGCGCAGCCTCGCGGGCGACAGCCAGCTGCGCTGGCTCGGCCCCGAGAAGGGCGTGGTCCACCTGGCGCTGGCGGCCGTGGTGAACGCCGTCTGGGACCTGCTCGCGCGCCGGGCGGGAAAGCCCCTGTGGAAGTACCTGGCCGACCTCTCGCCGGCCGAGATCGTTCGGGCGGTCGACTTCCGACACATCAGCGACGCCCTGCCGCCAGGAGCCGCGCTCGAGCTGCTCGAGAAACGAAGCGACGGCCGCGCGGGCAGGGAGGCCGAGCTGCTCCGGGACGGCTATCCGGCCTACGTGACCAGCGCCGGTTGGATCGGCTACGACGAGCCGACGATCCGCAGCCGATGCCGCGAGGCCGTCGCCGCGGGTTGGACGCACTTCAAGCTCAAGGTCGGCGGCGATCCGGTGAGCGATCTCGAGCGTTGCCGGATCGTGCGCGAGGAGATCGGTCCCGACCGCCGGCTGATGGTGGATGCCAATCAGGTCTGGGACGTCGATCAGGCGATCGAGGCCATGAAGCCGCTGGCCGCGTACGACCCCTGGTGGATCGAGGAGCCGACCAGCCCCGACGACGTGCTCGGCCACGCTCGGATCGCCGAGGCGGTGCGACCGATCGGCGTTGCGACGGGAGAGCACTGCCAGAATCGTGTGATGGTGAAGCAGCTGCTCCAGGCTCGGGCGGTGGACTTCCTGCAGATCGATGGTTGCCGCCTCGGTGGCGTCAACGAGGTGCTGGCGGCGCTGCTGCTCGCGGCGCATTTCGAGGTTCCGGTCTGCCCCCATGCAGGCGGCGTCGGCCTCTGCGAGCACGTGCAGCACTTCTCCGTGTTCGACTACATCGCCGTCAGCGGCAGCCTCGAGAATCGCATCATCGAGTACGCGGACCATCTCCACGAGCACTTCGTGGAGCCCGTGGAGATGCAAGGGGGCCGCTATCGTCTGCCCCGGGCCCCCGGTTTCGGTGTCGAGTTCCGGCCCGAGAGCCTCGAGCGATTCGCGTTTCCCGACGGGCCGATCTGGCGTGACCGGGCGCGCACCTGAGCAGGCACCCCAGCGCCGGGCCGCCCACCCACCGAGGAGGAACCCCTATGCAAGATGGACGTCTCGCGTGTGCGATCCTCGCACTCGCCCTCCTCACGGCCTGCGGCGGGCCCTTCCTCGTGCTTCCCGGCGGGCGACTGGCCGGCAACGAGGCCACGGCACCCGTCTCGGACTGGTCCTTCGTGGACGATTCCTTCGTCGATCTCGAGACGCGTCCCGCGGATCCCTACTCGGTCGAGCTCAACTACGTCGTGCGCGACGGCAAGCTCTACATCGACCCGGCCGAGGGCAAGCTCTGGCTGGAGCACATCCGGGAGGACCCCCGCGTGCGCGTGCGCTTCGGCGACACGGTGTATCCGCTCGAAGCCGTGCTGGTGGGCCTGCCGGGCGAGCTCGAGGGCTTCGACGAGGATCGCTTCATCTACCGGCTGGATCCGCGCGGCGGCGCGGACGGGGGCTGAGCTTCAGCCCGCCGCTGGCCTCGCCCGCTCCAGGATCGGGGTCGGATCGATCGTGGGCGGCAGCGTGCCGAAGAGCAGGCCCCCATCGCCGAGGCGCCCCGCGGCGTAGCCCTCGGCCACGGCGGTCGGCGCGCGACGGAAGAGCAGGGAAGCCTGCAGGGCGACGGCCAGGCTCTCGGCGAGGCGTCGCGAGCGCATCTCGATGTCCTCGGGTCGGGCGAGCTCGTCGGTGATGTGAAGCACCGCGGTGTCCAGGCGACGATCGGCTCCCTGCGCGGCGCGAAGCTCGCCGACCAGGGCTTCGATCGACGCCGGCTCCCGCACCATGGCGCGAAGCACGTCCAGGCACATCACGTTTCCCGAGCCCTCCCAGATGGCGTTGACGGGCGCCTCGCGATGCAGGCGGGGCAGGATCGACTCCTCGACGTAGCCGGCGCCGCCCAGGCACTCCATCGCCTCGTAGATCATGGCGGGCGCACGCTTGCACACCCAGTACTTGCCGACGGCCGTCGCGACCCGCGCGAAGCCGCGTTCGGCCTCGTCTTCCGCAGCCAGGTCGAAGGCCTCGGCGAGCCGGAGCATCAGCTGGGTGGCGGCCTCCACCTCCAGTGACAGGTCGGCGAGCACGTTGCGCATCAGGGGCTGATCCGAGAGCCGCTTGCCGAAGGCCTCGCGGTGGAGGGTGTGGTGCAGCGCCTGAGCGAGAGCCTGGCGCATCAGCCCGGTACTGCCCGACACGCAGTCGAGGCGGGTGTGGTGCACCATCTCGAGGATCGTGCGCACGCCGCGCCCCGGTTCGCCCACGCGGTGGGCGCGGGCGCCGGCGTACTCGATCTCGCTGGAGGCGTTGGAGCGGTTGCCCAGCTTG
>JAJDAR010000051.1 GCA_029261775.1 Deltaproteobacteria bacterium
CCCGCCATCAACCCGAACCCGGAGGGGGCGCCGCCGATGATCCCCTTCCTGTTCATCACGATCGCGTGCGGCGCGATCTCGGGCTTCCACGGGCTGGTCTCCTCGGGCACCACCTCCAAGCAGATCGGCTGTGCGACCGACGCCAAGGCGATCGGCTACGGCGGCATGCTCGGGGAAGGCTCGCTCGGCATGCTGGCGGTGCTCGCCTCGACGGCCGGGTTCGCGACCTTCGCCGACTGGTCGACCCACTACGCGAGCTGGGGCGCGGCCAACGGGCTCGGCGCCAAGCTCTCGGCCTTCGTCGAGGGCGGCGCGCGCTTCGTCTCGAGCCTGGGGATCCCGACCGAGACGGCCGCCACCTTCATCGCCGTGATGGTGATCGCCTTCGCCGCCACCTCCCTCGACACCGGCGCCCGGATCCAGCGGCTCGTCATCTCGGAGCTGGCCGAGGCCTACGGCATCCGGCCTCTCATGAACCGCTTCGTGGCGGGCGCGCTCGGCATCAGTGCCGCGCTCGTCCTGGCCGTCACCCAGGCGGGGGGCCAGGGCGGGCTGATCCTCTGGCCGCTGTTCGGCACGACCAACCAGCTGGTGGCGGGCATCACGCTGCTGGTCGTCTCGGTCTGGCTGCGGCGTCAGGGCAAGCCGGTGGTCTACACGCTGGTGCCGATGCTGCTCGTCGGCATCGCCACGATCATCGCCATGACCGGTGAGGTGATCGGCTACTACCAGGCCTTCGGCGAGCGCTGGCTGCTCGCGATCTCGGGGAGCGCGATCCTGCTGCTCGACGTCTGGGTCATGCTCGAAGGCCTGAAGGTGCTGCTCGACGCTTCGCCCCAGGCCAACGCCTCCGAGCCGGCGTGAGCCGGCGACCGGGCCCACCGAAGCCACAGGAGACGATCGTGGCCCAGTCCTGGAACTTGATCCCGAAGCCGCGCGAGCTCGAGGAGCTGGGCGGCGAAGGTGCGCCCGCAGACCGCGCGCCGCGCGAGGTCGAGGACCGCCGCCTCCCGGCCCAGGGCTTCCGGCTCGAGATCGGCCAGGGCTTGGTCGTCCTCCACTTCGCCGACGACGCCGGCCGGCGCTACGGCCGCCAGACCCTCGGGCAGCTCGCCGCCGGGCGCGAGACGCTTCCCGCCCTGCACATCCGGGATTGGCCGGACTTTCCGGTGCGCGGCTACATGCTCGACGTCAGCCGGGACCGGGTGCCCACCGCCAAGACCCTCGAGCGCATCGTCGAGGTACTTGCGCTGCTGCGCATCAACCACTTCGAGCTCTACACCGAGCACACCTTCGCCTACCCGGGGCACGAGACGGTCTGGAAGGACGCCTCGCCGATCACCGCGGACGACGTGCGCCAGCTGGACGCGCAGTGTGCGGAGCGCGGCATCTCGCTGGTCGCGAACCAGAACACCTTTGGGCACATGGGGCGGTGGCTCCAGCATCCGGCCTACGAAGGGCGGGCCGAAGCCCCCGACGGCTACACCACCCGGCTCGGCATCCACCTCTCGCCCGGCGTGCTGGAGCCGACCGAAGACAACGCCGAGTTTGCGCTGGGCCTGTGCCGCGAGCTGCTGCGTCACCACCGCCACAAGCGCATCAACATCGGCTGCGACGAGACTTTCGAGCTGGGCAAGGGTCGCAGCCGCGAGCGGGTGGAGAGGGAGGGCCGGGAGCGCGTGTACCTCGACCACCTGCTCCGCTTGATCGAGGGTCTCCACGCCGACGGCGTCGAGGTCGCCTTCTGGGGGGACATCCTCCGCGATCACCCCGAGCTCGCCGCCGAGCTGCCCAAGCAGGGCGTGACGGCCCTCGCCTGGCACTACGAGGCACCGCGGGACGACGACTCCCTGCCCGAGGCGCTGTTCGAGCTGCTGGCCGAGTTCGGCATCACCCGCGAGGCGCTGCGCGGCTTCGAGGCCCACGTGGCGGGCTTCGCGAAGGCCGGTGTGCCGTTCTGGGTGTGCCCGGGCACGTCGAGCTGGAACACGCTGATCGGCCGGCTCGACAATGCCCGCGGCAACCTGCTCGACGCCGCCCGGGTCGGGCTGGCGCGGGGCGCGAGCGGCTATCTCGTCACGGACTGGGGAGACAACGGGCACATGCAGCCCCTCTCGGTCAGCTGGCCTGCGCTGGCCTACGGCGCGGCCCTCGCCTGGTCCACCGACGCCAACGCGGATCTCGACGTCGCGCCGGCGCTCGATGCCTACGTCTTCGAGGACGAGGCCGGCGTGCTGGGCGCCCTCCTCAAAAGGATCGGCCGCCTCCACGCCGGGACCGGCAAGGTCGGCATGAACGGCAGCCCGCTCTTCACCGACCTGCTCGCGCGAGGCGGCCTGCTGGGATCGATGGGCGAGGCCCGAGCCGACGGGACCGCCGACACGATCCTGGCCCTGGACGAGGCGCTGGCCAGCTTGGAGACGGCGCGGCCCCGCGGTGCCGATGCGGAGATCGTCGTGGCCGAGCTGGGCGCGGCCCTCCGCCTGGCGCGCCACGGGGCGTGGCGCATCGCCCGGGCGGCCGGCTTCCCGTGCCCGACGGACGCGGAGCTGCACAGGGACCTCACCGACGCGATCGGCCTGCAGCGGAGCGCCTGGCTCGCCCGCTCGCGCCCGGGTGGACTGGCGGACAGCCTGGCCCGCCTGGAGGCGACCCTGGAGACCTACGCCGCGTAGGAGCGCGCACGCGGCACGGGGCGGGTCACGCCGGGGCGTGGTCCGCGGTCTCGGCCAGCGGACGGAATTTCGTCAGCCGGGAGCCCGAGGCCGCCAGCAGCGTGCTCGCGAGATGCTCGGCCACCCGGGCTCGCGTCGCCTGGCGCCCGATCGGCACCAGGTGGCTTCCCGGCGTCCAGACGATCGCGGGGCGCTCCCAATGCTCCCAGAGCGCGTGGGCGTGGGTGGGGGGACAGATCCGGTCGGCTCGCGCCCCGACGATCAGGCGGCCTTCGTGCGGCACCCGCGGGCGGTGCCCGAGCGGCGCGTGGGGAGCGAAGACCTCGCGGAGCAGCGTGTCGGGCAGGCCGTGGCGCTCGCGCAGCGCCTGCTCGCGCGGGGAGCGATCCGCGGCGAGCAGATCCGGAAAGCTGACGACCGGAATCGCAGGCACGGCACACGCCAGACCGCGCTCCACCGAGGCGAACAACGCCGTCGTGTAGCCGCCGAGGCTCAGGCCGTGGACCCCGATGGCCGGCGCGCCCTGCTGGCGCAACCAGCCGGACAGCCGTCGAAGCTCCCAGATCGTCTGACCGAACGCAGCGTTCGTCTCGAGGGGATGGCCGTCGAGGAAGCCCTCCCCCGACCGGCGGCCTCTGGCCCGGGGCCCGTGCAGCGGGAGAACGGGAAACACGACGTCGAGCCCGAGCTCGCGATGCCAGGTCGCCAGGTCCCATTGCCACAGGTCCCAGTCGATGCGGCCCATGCCGTAGCCGTGGAGGCAGATGAGCGTGGGCCGAGGGCCGTCCGCGTGGCGCCACAGATAGGCGTGGGCGGTGCGATTCCGCACCCGGCCCTGCCAGGCGTCGAGAATCTCCGGATCCCGGGGCACGAACTCGCTCTCGAAGCGCAGGTGCTCGGCTTCGCCGTGTCCGCGGATCTGCAGGCGGGCGAGCTGGACCTTCTCGAGGGCAGGCGGCGGCGGATGGGCCAGGCTCGGATCGTCGAGGATGCCCTCCTCGCGATGCCGGGCAGCGGCTGCGCGCAGATCGTCGACGATGCGCGCCACCCCGGGTGGGGGCGAGACCAGGGCCGTCGCGTTCCAGACGAAGCGCATCCCTTCGTCGGCAGCCGCGGCGAGATTCGTCCGCAGGGAGAGGGGATCCGGCAGCTCGACCCCCTCCGGCAAGGGATCGGCGAACAGCGAGAGCTGCGTGCCGGTCAACAGCTGAGCCGCGCCCGCAGCGGCCGCGAACAGCGCCAGGCCGACCGCTCCGGAGAGAAGGGCCATCGACCCGAGCAGGATCCCCAGGGCTCCACTGGCGACGATCCACGGAACCTTGCGCCGCGTGGGCTCCTGGTGGACCCAGGCGGCCAGGGCGGCGCCGCCCGCGCCGAGCGCCACGGCCGCCGTGCCGAGCAGGCCCCCCACCCACAGGCCGGACGAGACCAGCACGGCCGCGCAGGCCACGAGCGTGGAGACCCGGCCGGTCACAGCGGACCCCCCGTTGGGATCCCGTCGGCCGGCGGTTCGATCCCGTTGATCGGCGGTTCGATCCCGTTGTCCGGCGGTTCGATCCCGTTGGCTCTCATGTCGATCGCGCTCCAGTCGTCGGGCCCGAGCTGGACCCGGCCGGCATTGGCCACGTCGATGCCGGGCACCAGCGCGCGCAGCACGCCGAGATGCGTGACCAGGGCGAGACGATGGCCCACGACCTGCGCGGCCTGCGCCCGCTCGAGGGCCGCCAGGGCACGGGCCCGCACCTCGCTGCGGGTCTCGCCGCCACCGGGGCGGACCTGCCAGTCCCCAGCGCGGACGCGGGCGTAGTCCTCGGGCCAGCGCTCCCGGATCTCCTGGTGGGGGCGGGCACTCCAGTGGCCTACGTCCATCTCCCGGAGCCCGGCATCGAGCACCAGCTCGGCCTTCAGGGCCGCGGCCAGGATCTCTGCCGTCTCGCGCGCCCGAGCGAGGTCGCTGGAGACGAGGATCCAGGCGCCGTCGCTGCCGAGGGCACGTGCGAGCTCCCGCGCTTGCGCGCGGCCCCGCTCCGACAGCGGCGGATCGGCGTGGCCCTGCCACAGGCCCTGCGCGTTCATCGTGGACTCGGCGTGGCGGATGGCGAGCAGATCGGGCATCGCGCGGCAGGGTAGCCGGCCGCTCGGCCCTTGGCGGGCCCGACCCCAGGGCCTCGGCCGCCCGCGGGCGAAACCCCGAGCGCTCCGGCGGCGTATGGATCCCGAACCCTCAGGGAGCACCGCGTGGCCCGTCTGCTTCGCACCGACCCCGCCGGCCAGCAGCCCCAGGCCGGCCCGATGCCGACACCCGACCCGTCCGCGCCCGAATCTGGCGGCCGGATCGGCTGGAGCGAGCTCGGCCGCGAGTTCGACCGGCTGCGGCCGCAGCTGCAGAGCGTCGCGAAGCGGGTGACCCGCGATGCGGACGCCGCCGAGGACGTGGTCCAGCTGGCGTTCGAGAAGGCTTTCCGCCGCCGTGACCAGTTCCGCGGCGACGCGCGGCTCTCCACCTGGCTGCACCGCATCGTCGTCAACGAGGCGCTGATGTGGCTGCGCACCCGGCGTCGCCAGGCCGGGCGCTGGGCTCCCGAGCAGGGGAGCGAGGTCGAGGCGGTCGATCCCGGCCCGGGGCCCGAAGAGACCCTGCTCGCCCGGGAAGCCAGACGACGCGTCGCAGAAGGCCTGGCCTCCCTGGCGCCCGTCGACCGGGACGTGCTGATCGCCTGCAGCGTCGATCAACGCAGCCAACGAGACGTGGCCCGCGACCTCGGACTGCGCCCGGGCGCCGTCAAGAGCCGCGCCTTCCGGGCGCGGCACCGTCTGGCCGCACGCCTGCGCGAGCCCGAGTTCGGCCAACGACCGGGTCGGGAGCGGACGCGCCCGAGGCCGGCCTCCTAGCGGAGCGCCGCAGCCCCGCGCCGGACCCGCTCGATCCGCCGGGTGACCTCAGGATGAGCGGCCATCCATGCGTCGAGGGAGGCGAAGCGGCGCACGGGCGCGGTCTCCAGGAGCCGATCAACGGCCTCGCCGGGCAGGTCGCGTTCCACCAGCAGACGCGCACCGCGCTGGTGGACCCGGACCTCGCGCAGCCGCCCGGCACGCTCGCGAACGCGGGGCGCCAGCCGCCCGGCACGGTCGGCGCTCTCGAAGGCCAGGATCCAACCCCAGGGCTCTCCGGCTGCACAGCGGTAGTGCCAGGCACGATCGGCCTTCCAGCCCGCCGGTTCGCGCGGCTCCGGATCGCCCGTCCAGACGCGCAGTCCGATCTCGCCGAAGGCATTCGTGGCACCGAGTTGGCATCCCACGGGCATGACGCCTTCCAGCGCCGCCTCGTCGAACTCCGAGCGGCCCTCGAGCGCGAGCTCCGGATGCAGGATCGCCGCACTCGACATCGGCGGCTCGACGAACGCGCGATCGAGACCTGTTGCCCCGGCAACGTCGAAGCGGTGACGCACCCATGTGTAACCCCGCGGATAGGGCTCGAGGAACAAGGCCCGTAGCCACGGGGAGACCTTCGGCATGCCGGAGGCCACGTCGACAGCGAAACGCTCGGAGAACGCAGCGGGGTTCGGTGCCGGGGGCCCCCCGATCGCCGCCGCGTCACGAAGCTCCGTCCACAAGGCGTCGCCTTCGAGCAGCGATGCCAGCGCAAAGCCGAGATCGTCCGGCTGCTCCAGCCCGAGCGCCACGTCGAGCAGGTTGGAGTGCTCCGCCTGGAGGGCGTGGCCCAGCTCGTGGACCAGGATCCCACCGGTGAACGGGTCCGCCAGCGCGGCGTCGAGAGCCTCGGGGTCGCGAGCCACGACGTAGAGCCGGTCGTCGAGAGCGGCGTAGTACCCGACGACCGAGCCGGCCTGGAGCCGACGCAGCTCCTCCCACGGATCCGCGGCGGCGGGGAGCATCCCGATGGCGCGTTGCAGGGCGACCTGCGCATCCCAGACGGCCGGATCGATGACCCGGCGCATCTCGCGATCGAGGCGTCCGGCCACCTCCTGCGGCTCGAGCAGGAAGGCCTGGACCGGTGCGCGAAACGTCAGACCGCGAGCCGCGCTGGCCCGTGCCGCGAACGGCGCCAGTCGATCCGCGGAGACCGCAGCGGGCCCCGGGCCCGGGCCGAGGCACGAGAGGGCCGCAAGCGCCCCACAGACGAGCAGCACGGCCAGCGAAGGGGGAAGGGAGATGCGACGCCGCCATCGACGCGTCCGGGCGGGCCAGGGACCCGCGAGCCCTTGCTCGACGCCCGTGCCGCCCTCGCTGCGGCCGGCGGTCGCCCCCTGCTCCCCCATGGCTGCCACCGTGACACATCCGGGCAGCCCGGCCCACCTTGCCACTGGATGCGACGCCGATTCGACCACCTCCATGCCGAGCTCTCCGTGGCCCTGGGAGTCGCCCTCGCCCGCTATCCGCTCTGGCTCTGGCTCCGAGAGCGCGACTGCGACCCCGAGTGGCTGACCCGCGCCGACGTGCTTGCCTTCTGCGACGTGGATCTCCCCGCCTTCCTGCACACGCGTGGAGCGTTCCTGCCGCCGCGTCGCAAGGCGGCGCTTCGCCGGCGCCTCGCCCGCTTCGATGCCCGTTCTCCGACACCTGAAGAGCGTCTCGCGTCACTCACCGACTGAGCCCCCGAAGGGCTCGAGCCGGGAGGCGTGATGCTGCAGAGAATCCATCGGGAGCACGACTCGGGAGCGGCGCTGCGCGATGCCGTGCTGCTGCGCGAGGACCCCTTCGCCAGCCGCCCCTCAGGCCTCGGCGAGCGTCTGCACCGGATGGGCTTCGACGTGGGCGTGGTCCCCAACGAGTCCGATCTGAGGCGTCGACTGTCGCGCAGCGCCCGACCGCACGCCGTCCTCGTGAACGTGGGGCTCGGCAGCAGCCAGGTCCAGGACACCCTCCTCACGACCCACCGCTCTGCGCGCAACCCGCTGGTGACCGTGCTCGCAATCGGCGACGAGCCGCAGACCCCGATCCGCGAGATCCTGCGTCACGCGGGCGTCTCGCTCGCCGCCTTCGGCTCCGTGGACGACCACACCCTGCGCTTCCAGGTCAACCGGGCCTTCCTGGCCGATCGCTCGCGCGGGCCGGCGCGCGGCGAGCTGCGCGCTCCGCTCGACTGGGAGATCAGCGTCGAGATGGGGACGCGGAGGATGAGCGGCCGCGTCTACAGCCTCTCTCGCGGGGGTCTCTTCCTGGAGGTGGTGCGACCTGCGCGGGTCGGAACCCAGGTGCGCTTCGAGCTGCCTCTGCCGAGCGGCGCCGTCCCGATGCGCGCCGAAGTCGTGCACACCAATCCTCCCGGCTATCTGCGCACGCTCCGCGAGCCGATCGGCATGGGCCTGCGCTTCGAGAGCCCGGACCGCGCGACGACCCAGGCGATCGACGCCGTCCTCGCCGACCGCTGCTCGCGACTGCTCGTCTGAGGCCACATCCCGCCCGACGCATTCAGTCGCGCGAGAGCAGCGGTCGGAGGGTCTCGAGGGCCCGCGCCCGATGGGAGAGGCGGTTCTTGGTCGCGGCCGGCAGCTCGGCCAGGCTCTCGTCGAAACCGTCCGGCTGGAAGACGGGGTCGTAGCCGAACCCGCCCTCGCCCCGCGGCGACGCGAGGATGCGACCCGGGCACTCGCCGCGGGCGACCTCCACGCGCCCGTCGGGCCACGCCAAGGCCGCAACACAGACGAAGCGGGCACGGCGATCGCCTGCGCCCAGCTGGGCGAGCAGGTGGGCCACGCGGCCGGCGTCGTTCAGGCCAGCGCCACCGTAGCGGGCAGAGAGAGGTCCGGGGGCGCCGCCCAGCCCGTCGACCTCGAGACCGGAGTCATCGGCGAGGGTCGGCGAGCCGCTGAGCACTGCGACGCTGCGCGCCTTCGCGATCGCGTTCGCCTCGTAGGCGCGGCCCTCGGCGGGCAGCGCGGCGAGTTCCTGTTCGGTCGCGATGCGCAGCGCCACCCCGACGTCGCCGAGCAGCGCCTCGAACTCGCGGAGCTTGCCGGCATTCGAGCTCGCGAGCACGACCTCGCGCGCGCTCACGAAGCGGGCTTGACCCCAGCCGCCTCCAGCGCTTCCCGCTGCAGCCGGGTGAGCTCGGCGATCCCTTCGAGGGCGAGGTCGGTCAGCTGGTCGAGCTGCGACCGGCTGAAGGTGGTGCCCTCCCCCGTCCCCTGCACCTCGGCGAGCTCGCCGCTGCCGGTCGCGACGACGTTCATGTCGACCTCGGCTCGCGCATCCTCCTCGTAGGGGAGGTCGAGCAGGACCTCGCCCCCCACCACGCCGACGGAGATCGCAGCGATCGAGTCGCGCAGCGGATCGCGGTCGATGGCGCCGCGGCGCTGGAGCCGATGGGCCGCGAGTGCGAGCGCAGTGTAGGCACCGGTGATCGACGCCGTCCGCGTGCCGCCGTCGGCCTGCAGGACGTCGCAGTCGACC
>JAJDAR010000052.1 GCA_029261775.1 Deltaproteobacteria bacterium
GACCGGACGACCCTGTTCGTGACCACCGATCACGGCATGATGCCGGTCACGGACCTGGTCAACATCGAGCGGATCCTGCATTGGCACGACGTGCCCGGCACGGCCATCGCGTCGGGGACCTCGGCCTTCATCTACCTGGACGAGCCGGGTGCCGCGGACGCCGCCTTCGAGGCGCTCTCGGGCTACGAGGAGTTCGACGTGTACCGCCGCGGCGGGTTCCCGGCCTACGCGCGGCTGGGCGACGGGCCCCGAGTGGGCGACCTGCTGGTGGCGGCGAAGCCTCCCTACTTCATCGAGAACGCCGGCCGCTGGCCCTGGTTCCTGCGCTGGCTCGCTCGCTTCGGACCGCGCATCACCCCGGCGGCGGGCCTGCTCGCGGCGACCCACGGATACCGCGGGGACGAGCCGGGCGTCGCCGGGATCTTCTACGCCTGGGGGGCGGGCATCGCGCAGGGGCGCGAGGTCCCGTCGCTTCGCTCCATCGACCTGCATCCCACCGCCCTGCATGTGCTCGGACTCGAGCCGGGGCGACCGGTCGACGGGCAGGTCGCCGAGGCGTTCCTGCAGGAGCAGATGGCCGGTCCGTGAGGCGATGCCGGCCGCGGCCGCCGACCGGCGCCGGAACGGCCCCGCGGCCCTAGGCCTGCGTCTCGGCTTCCGCCTGCGCGCGGGCCCAGCGGTAGTCCGCCTTGCCCGACGGGCTGCGCTGGATCACGTCCCGGAACACGAAGAGCTTGGGCAGCTTGTAGCGCGCGAGATGCTTGGCCGCCTCGGCCTGAAGCTCGGCTGGCGCCGCCGATGCGCCTTCCCGCAGCGCGACGATCGCGACCACCTCCTGGCCCCAACGCTCGCTCGGCCTGCCCGCCACGACGACGTCGAAGACGGCGGGATGCTGCTTGAGGGCGTGCTCCACCTCTTCCGCGAAGATCTTCTCGCCGCCGCTGTTGATCGTGACCGAGTCGCGTCCCAGCACCTCGATCGAGCCGTCGCTGCGATAGCGGGCCCGATCGCCGGGAACGGCGTAGCGGGTGCCGTCGATCACGGGGAAGGTGCGCGCCGTCTTGTCGGGATCGCCGAGGTAGCCGAGCGGCGTGCGACCCTGCTGCGCGAACCAGCCCATCTCGTCGTCGCCCGGCGCGAGGACCCGCTTCAGATCCTCCGAGACCACGCAGGCCCCCGCCATCGGCTTGAAGTCTCCGGTGGAGACGCCCGAGTCCTTGTTCGACGGGTTGCTGGCCTGGGCACCGGTCTCCGAGGAGCCGATCGAGTCGAGGATCGTGACCTGCGGCAGGCGCTCGAGGAACTCCTTCTTGTGCGCGGTGGAGAGCGGCGCGCCGCCCGAGCCGACGACCAGGAGCCCGGAGAGGTCGTAGTCGCGCCGCGCCAGCTCATCGAGGATCGGGCGGGCGAAGGCATCCCCGACGATCGTGATCGAGAGGCAGCGCTCGCGCTCGGCCGTCGCGAGGAAGTCGGCGGGCTCGAGCTTCTTGTTCTCGCCAGGGATCACGATCCCGTTGCCCATGCCGAAGTTCATGAAGGTTCCCCACTGCGCCGCACCGTGCATGAGCGGAGGGCCGATCAGGCACTTCGCCCCGGGCCCGCCCGCTGCCTGCGCTGCGATCGCCTCGAGGCTGGGCAGCTCCTGCCCGGCGAGGTCCCGCCCACCCATGGCGGCCGGGTAGATGTCCCCGGAGCGCCACAGGACCCCCTTGGGCATGCCGGTCGTGCCGCCCGTGTAGAGGATGTAGAGGTCGTCGGGCGAGGGGCGGACCGGCGGAGGCTCGGCTGACGAAGCAGCGAGCGCCTCCTCGTAGTCGATCGCGCCCGGGAGCAACGCCTGCCCCGAGTCGTCGGCCACCTGGATCAACAGGTCGAGATCCGGGAGACGATCGCGGATCGCTCCGAGGATCGGTGCGAACTCCGCGTGGTAGAGAACGGCGCGCGAGCGGGAGTTCTGGAAGAGGTAGAGCAGCTCCTCCTCGACGTACCGATAGTTCACGTTCAGCGGCGCGACCCTCGCACGAAACGCGCCGAGCATGGCCTCGATGTACTCGTTGCCGTTGTAGAGATAGAGGGCCAGGTGGTCCTGACCCGACTCGTGGCCGTCGAGATCCGCGCGCTCGGTGCGGACGCGAAGCCCGCGGTCGAGCAGCAGGTTGGCGAAGCGCCGGCTGCGCTCGCCGAGCTCGGCGAAGCTCAGGCGTCGGTCGCGAAAGATCAGGGCTTCGTTTCGGGGAATCGCCTGGGCGATGGCGTCGAAGGCCTCGCCGAAATGGAAGTCCAAGGCGCGTGTTCCTCCAAGGGCCGGCTCGGCCCGTCGATCGGGATCTGGCATCATAGATCAGTGGATACCCTCAAGCTCCGCATCGAGCACCGACGCCCCGAGCCCGTGGAGGAGCTGCCCCTCGGTCACGTGTGGATCGAGCAGGGCCCGCATCGCGCGGTGCTGCTCACGCCCGACGAGATCGAGCCAGGTCGCGAGTACCCGCTCATCACCGTCCTGCACGGCGCGGGGCGCCAGGACGAGATGTTGATCAAGGGGTGCAAGGGCGAGGCGGAGCGCCGCCAGGCCCTCTTCCTGATCCCGCGTTCCCTGCACATGACCTGGGACCTGATCGCCCTCGGAGTCCCGGGCGGCGCCGCCCTCGACCCGGCCGCTGGCGAGCCGACCTCGGCGCGTCCCGACCTCGACTTCCTCGAGTACGCCTACGACCTGATCTACCGTCGCTTCCCCGTCGACGCCGAGAGGCAGGCGCTGCTCGGCTACTCCGACGGCGCGAGCTACGGGCTGTCCCTCGGGCTCTCGAATCCCGACATCTTCCGCGCGGTGATGGCCTGGGCTGCCGGGTTCCTGGCCCTCGATGGGGCCGCGATCCCGGATGGCGCCCGCAAGCCGCTCGTCTACCTCGAGTACGGCAGTCACGACGAGCTCTTCCCCTTCGAGCAGGTGGCTGTCCCGATGCGCGAGAACCTCCGGGCGGCCGGCTACGACGTGTCGTTCCACGTCGACGAAGGCGGCCGGCACTGGCCTTCGAGCAGCTTCCAGGACGAGGCCCTCGACTGGTTCCAGAGCGAGCCCTGGCAACCCCGCAGCTGACCCGAGCCGCCGACCCGCGCTAGTGGGGCCAGAGCCCGTTCGGGTGGAGCCAGCGCATGCCGAGCACGGCTGCGAGGGAGATCGCCCAGGGCAGCGGCGGAATCTCGAGGAGTCCGCGCCAGGCGGACGGCCGTGCGAAGGGGAGAAAGGTCGTGGCGGCGTGGAAGTCGCGGAAGGTGGCGTCGCCGCCGGCGAGCTTGCGCGCATCCTGGTGCCAGGCTCCCAGCACGGTGAAGGCGACGAAGCCGCCGAAGAAGGCGAGATCGGCCAGGCTGGCGTTCGGAAGCACGTGGAGCGCCATCAGCAGGCCGGTTCCGAGCACGACCGGGTGGCGCGTGATGCGATAGACGCCGCGGACCGCGCCGGATCCCGGCGCGATGCTTGCCGGGCTCGGATTGAGCACGCCGGCCACCACGACGACCACCGCCAAGGTCATCAAGGCGTAGAGCACGACCCGCAGCCCGGGCCCGACGGGCACGAACCACATCCACTCCCCCGCGTGGCGGTTGCCGAAGTAGATCCACATCAGCGGCACGAAGAAGACCAGCGCGACGAGCGAGTACAGGCCGAGAAAAGGCCCGGGACCCAGGCGCTCGCGCAGGGCGGGCTCGACGCGGACACTGGCCAGCCCGAGGTGCGTAGCGGTGAAGGCGAACCACAGAACCAGGATCCAGACGGTCGGGTGCATCGGGTCTTCCCAGGCGCGGGGTCGGGCCCAGCATAGCCGGGCGGCCCGACGGCGAACTGATCGCGTCCGGACCATGCCCGACGGCGGGCGGCGATAGGGTCCGGGCCATGCCCGACGGCGGGCGGCGATAGCGTCCGGGCCATGCCCGACGGCGGGCGGCGATAGCGTCCGGGCCATGCCCGACGGCGGGGTGCGATAGCGTCCGGGCCATGCCCGACCTGCTCTTCGAGAAGCGAGATGGAATCGCCTGGATCACGTTCCATCGACCGGAGCGCCGCAATGCCATCAGCCCGGAGGGCTTCTGCAGGCTGGCCGATGCCTGGACCGAGTTTCGCGACGACCCCGACCTGCGCGTCGCCATCCTCACCGGGGCGGGCGACGATGCCTTCACCAGCGGCGGTGACCTGAAGCTGCTGCTCCCGCTCTGGACCGGCGCCCGCCAGCCCGAGAACGAATGGGACGAGCGCCTCCTGGCGGATCCCGGTCTCTCGAACGTCGCGCTGCTCAAGACCTTCGAGCTGTACAAGCCGGTGATCTCGGCCGTGAACGGCTTCGCGCTGGCGGGTGGGACCGAGATCATGCTGGCGACCGACCTTCGCCTGGCAGTGCCGCATGCACGCTTCGGCCTGGCCGAGGTAAAGCGGGGCCTGGTGCCGGGCGGCGGCTCGATGGTCCGGCTGCCGCGCCAGATCCCCTGGGCGAAGGCGATGGAGATCCTGTTGCTCGGCGATCCGATCCCGGCCGACGAAGCCCTCGCGCTCGGGCTGCTCAACCGCATCGTCGAGCCCGCCGAGCTGCTCCCCGCCGCGGAGGAGCTCGCGGTCCGGCTGGCGCGCAACGGGCCGCTGGCGCTCCAGGCCATCAAGCGAACGGCGCTCCAGACCAGCGGCCTGCCCCTCGTGGACGCATTTGCAATCGAGGGCGCGAGCTCGGCCGAGGTGATGCGCTCGGAGGATGCGCGCGAGGGTCCGCGCGCGTTCGCCGAGAAGCGCGACCCGGTCTACAAGGGCCGGTAGGCGGTGGCCTGCCCTGGCGGGCGGAACCGCCCATGACCGACCGCGAAGCTCGGGAGCCGAGCCTGTGGGAGCTGGCCGACCTGGTGACTCCCATGGCCCTGCGTGTCGCAGCGACGCTGCGCGTCGCCGACCACATCGCCGACGGGCGGACGACGGCGGCGGCGATCGCGATGGCCACGCGCAGCGACCCGAAAGCTCTCGGACAGCTGCTCGGCCATCTGGTCGCGCTCGGCGTGGTCTCGCGGGGCGCCGCGGGAGAGCACCGGCTGACGGACCGGGGCGAGGCGCTACGAGAGCCGCACCCGTCCGGGCTGCGGGCTCGCCTCGACCTCGAGTGCGCGGTCGGCCGTGCCGATCTGGCCCTGGTCCATCTGCTCGAGTCCGTGCGCTCGGGGCGGGCCGCCTACCCGCTGCTCTTCGGCCAGCCCTTCTGGGACGACCTCGCGGCGGACCCCACGCGCACGCGCTCGTATGACGCGCAGATGGGTGCCGACGTCGCCCGCTGGGCGAAGGACCTGGTCCCGGCCCTGGACTGGAGCGCACTCGGCGATCTGGTCGACGTGGGCGGCGGCAACGGAACCCTGCTCGCCGCCCTGCTCCGGGCCCACCCGACCTTGCGTGGCACCGTGCTCGACCAGCCCGACACGGCCGAGGCCGCGCGGGCCACCTTGCGCAACGCCGGCGTGGCCGACCGCAGCGATGTCGTCGCGGGCAGCTTCTTCGACCCGCTTCCGGTCGGGGCCGGTGGCTATCTGCTCTGCGCGATCCTCCACGACTGGAACGACGAGGATGCGGTGACCCTCCTGCGGCGCTGCGCGGAGGCCGCCGGACCGCGCGGGCGTGTCTTCGTCGTGGAGAAGAACGGCCCGGACGGCGAGAGCCCGAGCAGCCACCAGGATCTGCGGATGCTCGCCTATTTCGGCG
>JAJDAR010000053.1 GCA_029261775.1 Deltaproteobacteria bacterium
TCCGGCGGGCACTCTACCGGCATCTGAGGATAGGATGCGCGGGCCAGCGGGGAGACTCTGCCGGCCATGCACGGGACCTGCACAACGGACGGTACGCTCCCCCCCCTCCCGCGCCGGAGCGCGCGTCGCCCGCGGAGGGCAGAGCCCCCGCAGCTGGCGACGCGCTTTCGCAGCCCATGATCCGCTGGCTGGACCTTCCGATCGAGTCAACCCCCGCGGGTGGCGTCCCGACCTGGGGAGAGGTGGCCGAGCGTTACGACCGCTGCCTTGGACGCATCGCGTTCTACGTACGTCATCGCGTCTACAGCCGCGCCGCAGCCGAGATCATCGTGGACGAGGCCCTCCGGGAGAATCCAGACCTCCTCGTCGCCCAGCACGACGAGCTCGGAGAGTTCAGACGTCTCAAGGAATCCGCTGACCGCCTGATCGAGTCGGTAAGCCCTCGATCCACTGCGAGGCGCGGGGCGCAGTCCTAGACCGAGCCCGCGATCGCCTTCCGCGGCCAGGCTCGCGCGGCCCGGCCCTCGCCACCTTGTGCGGTCCCATTCCCGATCGGGCGAAGATCCTCAGCCTCGGGCAGAAGCTTACCCAATTCTGGGGAGAGCCCGTCGGCTTGGAGCATCCCACGCTCTCGTGTGGATGAAGCCAGGTCGGATGCGGAAGCACCAGCACGACATAGAGACGACGCAACGCCACGACGTTGCTACGAGGGCGCAACCGTCGCCGTGCGCACGCTCGATTCGCGGCACGCGAATCCTGTACGTGGACGACGAGCCTCTGCTCCGGAAGGCCGTCGCTCGGCTTCTCCGAGGCGCGGGCGCATCCTGTCTTCTCGCTGGTACGCACGAGGAGGCACTGGCGATGGTTGCCGACCCGCCGGCAGTCGCCCTGGCCATCCTCGACTTCCACATGCCCGACGGCCCCGTCGACGATCTCTTGAAGAGATTGCGGCTCGAGAGCCCCGGGCTGCCGGTCATCGGAACCAGCGGGGCAGACCGCCAGAGCGCGTTCGCCGAGCGCGGCGTGGCCTGCTTCCTCGCGAAGCCCTGGGGGATCTCCGAATTCATCCACACCCTCGAGCGGGCGCTGTCCCCGAATCCGCACTTCCTGCCGTCAGTTCCCCTGGATCCCAGGACGGCCCCTCGAACCCCGTCCGGGTAGTGTGAACGCGTGCCGGGGCTCCGAGCGACGACGGCGGCGCTCGGTGCGGATGCGCCTGCCCCGCCGGAGCGACTTGAGTTTGCCCGGTCGCTGGGAAGGGAGGACACGTTGGATCGTGACACGGGAGTGGCCGAAGCCTCGCACGCGGGCGTCCAGGAGACGCCCCGGACGCGAGGGCAGTTCGACGATCGCTTCGATCGCTGCTTCGACCTGGTCTGGGCCTATGTGGATCAGCGCATAAGCGACCACGCGCGCAGCGAGCGCATCGTGAAACAGGTCCTCGAGAGCACAATCGAGCTCCTCGTGAACCGCCGCGATTCGACACACGATGGCCTCCTGCAGGAGCGCGATCTCAGGTTGCTGAAGGCTGCCTCCGACCGCCTGATCGGGGAATCACAGGAGAAGCCGCTCGCCTCGCGAGAGCCGAATCGGCGCGCTGGCGGCTAGACGCTTCATGGCGCTGCGCCCGCGACTCGGGGCAACGCGCCTTCCACGGAAGGAGTTGAGGATGAACGCTCGAATCAAGAGTGCAATGGCGGGACTGGGGCTGGCGACGCTGCTCGTCACCGGCTGCGGGACCCTCGTGGGCGCCGGGGTGGGTGCCGGAGCCGGCGCGGCCGTCGGTCATGGGACGGGGTACGGAGCGGGCAAGGGCGCACTGATCGGCACCGGCATCGGAGCGGCCGCAGGCGTGATCTATGACGTCATCCGGCACGACCGGAACGACGGGAACGACCAGTACGACCGGCGTGACCGGTACGACCGGCATTAGAGGAGAAGCATCATGAAGAATCATCTGAGTCTTGCAGCGATCGCCCTGGCGGTCGTCCTCGGCCAAGGCGCCATCGTCGCCGTGCCCGGGTCGGTAGCGGCAGCGGAGAAGGCGGCCGAGACGATCGATGGCGTGGTGACGAAGATCAATCTCGAGAGCCGCCGCGTCACCGTTCGCAACAGCGACGGCACGAGCTACGAGTTCGAGGCGTCCGAGGAGACGCTGAAGGACTTCAAAGTGGGCGACGGCATCGGAGCCAAGCGCCGCCCGACGACCAAGTGACAACCAGGAGACAGATCATGGCGAGCGGGAAGTCCGACGAAGCGAAGGGACGCATGAAGGAAGCCGCAGGCGCCCTGACCGGCGACAAGCAGCTGAAGCGTGAAGGAAAGGCCGACCAGACCGCCGGCAAACTCAAGCAGGCGGCCGACAAGGCCAAGCAGAAGGTCGAAAAAGCCATCGACAAGGCCAAGGACGCACTCGACTGAATCGGGAGTTCCCTTGATTTCGCAAAGTGCGGCCCACCGCTCCGGCGGGCCGCTGAAGCCCACGAGGGCAGGAGACGATTCTCAATGCTCGAAACGATCGCGATCATCCTGGTCATCCTATGGGCTCTCGGCCTGGTTTCCTCTTTCACGATGGGCGGACTGGTCCACATCCTTCTGGTCCTGGCCGTCGTCGTGATCCTGGTTCGCGTTCTCCAGGGTCGCGGAGCGCTCGGATGACCCGGAGAGGCTTCCGC
>JAJDAR010000054.1 GCA_029261775.1 Deltaproteobacteria bacterium
TCGGAGGGCGAATGGCGGCGACCTCGGGAGGCTCAGCCCTCGATCCCGAAGGTGCTCCGGTAGACCGAGCGGATCGCCTCGGTGTGCCGGGCGTAGTCCTCGAGCAGCGGCAGCCGCGCGGTCCCGGTGCGCTCCGAGCGCGGGTAGCCGAGCGCCCGGGCGACCGAGTCGAGGTCGGCGCGGTCGTGCTCGAGATCCGCGATCGAGCGGTTCTCGACGATCCGCAGCCGGCTGGAGAGCCGGGTCAGGAAGCTCCAGCCGTCGCGCAGGATCGCGGCGTCCCGCTCCGACAGGGCCCCGATCGCCGCGAGGTCCGCGACGCACGCCGCGATCGGCCGGGGCGCGAGCAGCTCGGGATGCTCGGCTCCGTGCTGCAGCTGCAGCCACTGGCAGACGGTCTCGACGTCGACCAGCCCGCCGCGGCCGGTCTTCAGGTTGCGGCGGCCCTCGGTCTCCTGGGCCAGCTCGGTCTCCATGCGCTGGCGGATCCGCACGATCTCGGCGGCCGCGCCTTCGGGCAGCGCGGCGGTCAGGAAATCGCGGCGCAGGCTCTCGAAGCGCGCGCCGAGCGCCTCGCTGCCGACGACCGGCCGTGCGCGCAGCAGCGCCTGGCGCTCCCAGATCGCCGCGACGTCGGTGCCGGTCTCGCCGCGGTGGTAGCGCTCGAAGGAGGGCAGCGAGGTGACCAGCATTCCCTGGTTGCCCGAGGGGCGCAGCCTGGCGTCGACCTCGTAGCAGACGCCCTGCGCCGTGCGGGTCTGCAGGGCCCAGGCGATCTTCTGGGCGAGGCGCACGAAGGCCTCCTGCGCCTCCATGAGGCGCACCGGCTCGGCGCCCGGCAGGTCGTAGAGGAAGATCACGTCGAGGTCGCTGCCGTAGCTGAGCTCGCTGCTGCCGAGCTTGCCCATGCCGACGACCAGGAACTCTCCCTCGTCGACCCAGGCCGCGGCCTTGGGCGAGCGCGCGAGCTGCGCGCGCGCGACGCGGAGCGCGTCCTCGAGACAGACTTCGGCCAGCTCGGTGAGTGCGCCGTCCACCGCGTCGGGCTCGACCTGGCCCGACAGATCGAGCAGCCCGACGTTGACCAGCTCGCGTTGCTGGAACAGACGCAGTGCGATCAGGTCGAGCTCCTCGCCGTCGAGGCCGCGGCGCTCGGCCTCGGCGCTGCGCAAGGCGACGAGCTCGCTGCGGAGCTGCGCACGGTCGTTCAACAACCGCTTCGGGTCCTCGAAGATGGGCTCGATCAGCTCGGGCAGGCTCGTGACGACGGCCGAAAGGGTGCGCGATTCGGCGAAGAGCGCGACCAGCCGGGGGATCAGCTCGGGGCGGTCGGCGAGCAGGCCGTAGTAGAAGCTGCGCGAGCCGATGCCCTCGGCGAAGCGCTCCAGGTTGGCGGCCGCGCGCTCCGGGTCGGCGGACTCGTCGATGGCGAAGGCGAAGCGCGCGGCCAGGTCCTCGAGCAGCCGCCGGCTCTCCGGCACCGCGAGCAGGCGCGGGGCCGCGCGGGCGAAGAGGTCGAGGACGCGCTCGTTGCCGCGCTCTTCGAAGAGATCGTCGAAGTGCGCCCGGACGCGCGCGGTGTGCTGCGCGAGCTCCGACTCGAGGCGCTCCACCGCCTCCGAGCCGGGGTACAGGGTGCGCGCCAGCCGCTCGCGAGCCGGGCCGGCCGGTGGCAGCGAGTGGGTCTGGCGATCGGCCTCCATCTGCAGCCGGTTCTCGAGCCGGCGCAAGAAGTGGTACGCCGCGAGCAGCTCTTCGCAGGTCTCTCGGGGCAGTACCTCGACGTCGGCCAGCTCGCGCAGCGCCCCGGGTGCCGAGCGGACGCGCACCTGTGGGATGCGGCCGCCGTGCAGCAGCTGCAGGGCCTGGGCGATGAACTCGATGTCGCGGATCCCGCCGGCCGCCAGCTTGACGTGGAAGCGCTCGGGATCGCGGGCGCGGGCTTGCTCGACCCGGTGCTTCATCTCGCGGATCGCGTCGACCCCCGCCAGATCGACCGACGACTGATAGACCATGGGATCGATCGCCCGCGCCACCTGCCAGCCGAAGTCCAGGTCCCCGGCGACCGGGCGCGCCTTCATGAACGCCGCCTTCTCCCACATGGCCGCCCAGCCGTCGTAGTAGTCGAGCAGGGCCTGGCTCGAGGAGACCACGGCGCCCTGGCTGCCCTCGGGTCGAAGATCGAGATCGACGCGTTGCAGGAAGCCCTCGGCCGTGACCTCCTCCACCCGCTTGCCGAAGCGGGTGGCCAGCCGCCCGAAGTACTCGAGCGGGCTGAGGTCGCCGGGCCCCCCGGAGAGCCGCTCGCGACCGGGGGGCGGCGTCTCCATCACGTAGATCAGGTCGACATCGGAGGAGTAGTTGAGCTCCTCGCCCCCGAGCTTGCCGAGCCCGAGCACGCAGAAGCGCAGGGCCAGCTCGTCGCCGCGAGCGTCCCGCCAGACCGGGGCGCCCAGCGAGGCCTCGAGCTCCGAGGCCACGGCGCGGAGCGCCCCGCGGAGCAGCACCTCGGCCAGGCGGGAGAGCTCGCTCAGGGTGTCGCCGACGCGCTCGACCGGCACGCAGTTCTCATCGGACTCGCGCACCGTGATGCGTGCGAGCGCGTCCTGCTTGAAGCGGCGCAGGGTGTCGCCGACCTGGCCGGGCGGGACCCCCGAGAGCCGCTCGGCGAGCGCCGACTCGAGAGCGGCGAGGCTGCGCGGCTGCTCGATCGCGTCGTCCTCGGCGAGCACGAAGAGCTGCTCGGGGCGCCGCCGCAGCACGGAAGCCAGGAAGGGCGCCACGCCGCAGGTGGCGAGCAGGACGCGCCGCAGCGCGCCCGGGCGTTCCGCGACGAGGCGATCGAGTCGGGCCGCGTTGCAGGCGGCCGCGGCCGCGAGCACTCCCACGCACCGTCCCCAGGTGCGCTCGGGCTCCGGGCCCTCGGCCAGGGCCTCGCGCAAGCCGAGGGCCTCGGCACGGGTTTCGCCTTCTTCGTCTTCCACGAGAGAGCCGGAGTGCGCCACGGTGCGAGTCTGTACCATGCGACGCCGGGCGCCAACCACCCCGAGAAAGAGGCGACGAGATGAGTGACGCGAGTGTCTCCGCAGCGCTGTCCGTGCTCGGAAAGATCGTCGAGGCCAACGGACGGCTGCTGCGCGTGGCCCGTGCGCCGCGCACCGGTGCCGCCGGTGCGCGCCTCTCCACGCGCGTCCGCCTGACCTTCGACGTCGGTGCGGTCGACCTGTGGGTCGAGGGCGACACGCTCGCGGCGGGCGAGCCGGACGAGGCGGAGGCGCTGCTGGACGCGGCCGAGGACGAGCCCTGGTGGACCGTCCTGGGACATCCCCTCGTACGGGTGGCCGCGCATGCACCCGCGGGCACGCTCGTGCAGTTCCGACCGGACGAAGCATCGCCGAAGATCTTCGTGCTAGGCGTGGAGGCCGGGGCGGTCGGGGTCCGGACCGTCGTCTAGCGGCCCAGGAGGACTCCGGAGAACCCCCGGGCGCTCCTCGGCCCTACACCCCAGCCCGTTCCGGGGCCGCTGCAGCCCCCCGGGCGTCCATCCGATGCACAGAGGATGGACCACCGAGAGGAGGCGCTGCGGCCGGAGGAGCTCGAGCTCCTCTCCGAGAGCGCGCAGGGCCCGCTCCGCCGCAGCCTGATCACCGCCACCGTCACGATCGGCGCGGTGCTCGTGATCGCGATGTGGGTCCTCGAGCTGAACAAGGGCGAGCCGGATCCCTTCGAGCTCTACGGCCTGCCCTGCATCGCGCTCTTCCTCGCGGGCTTCGGCTTCCTCTACAGGACCCGCCTCGCCCCCTGGCTCGAGATCGCATTGCTGGCCGGCGGTTCGCTCGCGCTGCTGGAACGCTTCGCCTACACGCTCAGCCAGACCGGATCGCCGATTCTCGAGCGGGTCGTGAACGCCTACGAGGTGATGGCGTGGTTCCCCGCGATCTACCTCTTCAGCTTCGTCATGCTGCCGAAGGTGCGTGCGGTGCTGCTCTGTGCCGCCCTGCTCGGGACCAGCGGGCTGCTGCTGCTGACGAGTCACGACAGCGAGCTGTTCGCCCAGCGCCTCGATCTGCTCGAGGTGTACGTCGCGAACGTCGCGAGCATCGGGTTCGTGTTCCTGCTCTCGGCGCTCAAGGAGCACCTGGTCCGCACCCACAGCGTGGCGAACACCCTCCGCCAGTTCGCACAGACCGACTACCTGACCGGGATCGCCAACCGGCGCCACGTCTCCGCCGAGCTGGGACGGTTGGTGGTCGAGGCGCACCGGGATGGGAAAGCGCTCTGCCTGATCCTGTTCGACGTGGACCGCTTCAAGCGGATCAACGACGAGTTCGGGCACGAGGCGGGTGACCGCGTGCTGCAGCGCGTGGCGCGGGTGGCCGAGGCCTCGCTGCGCGGCGGCGACCTGCTCGGGCGCTGGGGAGGCGAGGAGTTCCTGATCGTGCTGCCCGGCGCGCCGCTCGAGGCCGCGCTGCAGATTGCCGAGCGCGTGCGCGGGGTGCTCGACGCCCAGCACAGCGTGGGTTCGCCGCTCGCGACGGCGTCGTTCGGCGTGGCCCGGCTCGAGCCCCTGGAAGACGCGCTGACGCTCGTCCGCCGCACCGATCATGCCCTGCTGCAGGCCAAGGAGGACGGCCGCAACCGGGTGGTCGCGGCCCGCTAGGCATGTCCCAGACGGGGTCGCTGCTCGCCCTGGCGGCACCGGTGCTGCTCGGCGCGGGAGCCTGCTGGCTGGCCTACCTGCGCTTCAAGGATCGGCGGCTGCCCGAGCCCTGGGTGCTGCTCGCGGCCTCGGCGGCGCTCGGCGGCGTTGCCGTGGCGCTCGCCTGGTGGGGCTACGAGCGCCTCGACGATCTCGGGCTCGGCGTGGTCTGGACAGGGCTCCAGGGGCCGTGGCCCCAGGCTCTCGGTGCGGCGGCGCTGATCGGCGCGGTGGAAGAGGCGGCCAAGCTCCTGCCGGTGCTGCCACTCGCGCTCGGCAGCCGGCATTTCGACGAGCCCTGGGACGGCGCGGTCTATGCGGGCGCCTCCGGAGTGGGCTTTGCGCTGGCCGAGGCGGCGGTGCTGGCGGCGTCGGGCGAGATGGATGCGGTCACCACGCTGGCGAGGGCGGCGGCGGCCCCGATCAGCCACGCCCTGTTCGCGGCGCCGGCGGGGCTGGGGCTCGCGTGGGCCGTGCTGCGCCGTTCGGTGTGGGCGTTGCCGGCGGGCTTCGCGGTCGCCGTGGCGGCGCATGCCGGCTACGACCTGCTGCTCGCGCGGGGTCTCCAGCTGGCCGCGGCGGGTTGGGTCGGCGTGCTGTGGATCGTCTGGCTTCGCGTTGCGGCGAGGCTTGCCCAGGACCCGGCAGGGGACGGGAGGGGCTGAGCGCGCTCAGCGCTCCGCGGCCTCGAGCTCGCGCAAGCTGCGCTGCACGAGCTCGTCGAGCTTGGACGCGAAGCGCGAGCGATCCTTCGCGGTGATGCCGCTCGGCCCGCCGGCCAGCACGCCCGCCTCGCGCAGTTGCTGGTTCAGCTCGCGGCTCGCGAGCGCGTTGCCGATGCGGTCCTCGGTGAACGGCCGCCCGTCCGAGCCGATCACTCGCGCGCCGATCTCGAGGCAGCGCGCCGCGAGCGGGATGTCGGCCGTCACGATCACGTCGCCGGCGTGGGCGTTCTCGACGATGAAGTCGTCGGCGGCGTCGGGCCCCTCGTCCACGACGATCAGCTGCACGCCGAAACCCTCGGGCACGTACATGCGACTGTTCGCGACCAGCCCGACCTGCAGGCCGTAGCGCGTGGCGACGGCATACACCTCGTCCTTGACGGGGCAGGCGTCACCGTCGATGAAGATGGCGATCATGCAACGCCGAGGCTAGCAAGCCCCGACGGGGTCCCTTTGGAACTCAAGAAAGTGCCGAGTTGACAAAGGGGTCGGGTCTCTCGGTCAACTCGAAGTTGACGAAGGGGTCGGGCCTCCCGGTCAACTGGGAACTCAAGAAGAGTGCCGGGCCATTCTCTCAAGTTGAGAAAGAGGCCGGGCTATTTCGTCAAGTAGGCGGAGGGTGGGCGCGTTCGTCGAGTAAGGTGGGGGGATGGAGGCGCTGTCGGAGCGGGAGGTCGAGGAGCTGCGGGCGGATCTCGTGCAGCTGCTCGGCGAGCTGCGCGCGCAGCTGGCTTCGAGCGCGGCGGCGGCGCGGCCCGTGGATCTCTCGGAGCCGATCGGGCGCGTCTCGCGGATGGATGCGATGCAGCAGCAGAGCATGGCGCAGGCGAACCGGGCGTCGGCCAAGCTGCGGGTGCAGCAGGCGGAGGCGGCGCTCGCGCGGGTGGAGCGGGACGGGTACGGGGCCTGCCAGGGCTGCGGCGACGAGGTCGGGTTCCAGCGGCTGAAGGCCCGGCCGGAGGCGCCGTTCTGCCTGGCGTGTCAGTCCCTGCGGGAGCGGCGGAGCCCCGGCTGAAATTCCCGTTCCGCTGCGAGCGCAGGTCGTTGTACCCTGGGATTGCCGGTTCCTGACGTCACCTTCCCCACGCCTCAGGCCACTCCCCCAACATGGCACGAAAACTCGATCGCATCCTCCGTCGAGCCCCCCGGGACCTGCTGCCGAGCTCCTTCATCGTGAAGGCGCTGACGCTCCAGGGCCGCCGCTACGAGTGCGGCGGCTGTGGGGAGACCATGTTCGTGCGCTACGGCTCCGGGCTCTGCCCGCTCTGCTTCAACGGCCGCAGGGCCTACGAGGCGGACCCGCTCACGCCCGTGCCCGAGCACATGGTCCTCGCGGGCGTGCTCGACGATCCCACGCTCGAGCGCTGATCGGCCCACGCCGGGCCCCGCCGCCGCGGTTCGGTACCGTGGCTCGCCATGTCGATCCACTTGATCCGCCATGGCGAGACGCCGCTCAATGCGGCCCGTGTGATGCAGCCCCCCGATACGCCGCTGTCGGCGAACGGGCTCGAGCAGGCGGCGCGCCTTGGGGCCCGTCTGGCCGACGCCGGCATCACGCGCTTGATCTCCAGCGACTACGCGCGGGCCCGGATGACCGCCGAGGCGATCGAGAAGACCACCGGACTCGCCATCGAGATCGAGCCCCTGCTGCGCGAGCGCAACATGGGCGACCTGCGCGGGCGAGCCTATGCGGAGTTCGACTTCGAGCCCTTTGCGCCCGACTACGCACCGCCGAACGGCGAGACGTGGGAGGTGTTCCATACGCGGGTCGACCGCGCGTGGGAGCGGGTGGCCGCCGCGGCGCTCGAGACCGACGGACATCTCGCCGTCGTGACCCACGGCCTGGTCTGCCACTCGGTCGTCGACCGGCTGGTCGCGCTCGCGGACGGCATGGAGCGCCCCCCGATGGGTTGGCTCAACACCTCGGTCACGCTCCTCGACCACGCGCGCCCCTGGACCGTCCGCCTGCTCAACTGCGCCGCCCACCTCGACCACGTCGAAGCCCAGGGCCCGGCCTGAGAAAGTCGACAAGGGGGTCGGGTCTCGCGGTCAACAACTCGAGAAAAGGCCCGGCCCTTTGCTCAAGAACTTAAGAAAAAGGCCCGGCACTTTTCTTAAGTTGTTCAGCGGATGGCGCCGGTGTCTCGGAGTTTGGTGAGGTCTTCGGGGGTGAGGCCCCAGTCGGTGAGGGCTTCGTCGGTGTGGTCGCCGGGGTGGGGAGAGGGGCGCTCGATGGCGCCCGGGGTGCGGCTGAAGCGCGGGGCCGGGGCGGGCTGCTGGATGCCGGCCACCTCGACGAAGCTCTGGCGCGCCTTGTTGTGCGGGTGCTCGTAGGCCTCGCCGATCGTGAGCACGGGCGCGAAGCACACGTCGCTGCCTTCCATGAGCTCGCACCACTCGTCGCGCGTCTTCGCCTTGAACACATCGGTCAGGCGCTCGGCCATCGCATCCCACTGGCTGCGGTCCATCTGGTGCGGCAGCTCCTCGTCCGCCAGCCCCGACAGCCGCAGCAGCTCGGCATAGAACTGCGGCTCGATCGAGCCGATCGACACGTACTTCCCGTCCTTGGTCTCGTACGTGTCGTAGAAGTGCGCGCCGGTGTCGAGCAGGTTCGTGCCGCG
>JAJDAR010000055.1 GCA_029261775.1 Deltaproteobacteria bacterium
CCTCCGCGAGCCGCCTCTCGCCAGCTGAGCGCACACCCGATCAGCCCGAGCAGCAGGGCCAGCAGCAGGCGCGGGTCGCCGAGCTGGAACCAGGGATCGATCGGGAAGGCGATCGTCTTGCGCATCGCCGCGACCTTGAACTCGTGGGAGCCCGCGAAGGCCGGGTTGGTCGCGATCTCGAGCACGTCGCGTCGGCTCCGGTAGCGCATGCCGGCGCCCCGGGTCCAGTTCTCCATGCCCGGCGCGTTCATCAGGTCCATCGCCGAGGCCGCGGCCTCGCCGTAGAGCACGGGATGGCAGGCGCGCGCGAACAGCGCCGGGGTCATGTAGGCCATGTACTTGGCGATGACGTCGTCGCTGCTCTCGCCGGGCTCGACGCCCTCGATCTGCAGCGGCGTCTCGTACATGTCGATGGCGTTGACCATCACGAAGTCGTCGCCGGTGTCCTCCTCCATGAACTTGCGCATCAGCGCCACCCGCTCGGGCGAAGGGGCCGGCTCGCGGCTCTCGACCAGCTCCATGTAGTGCGCGATCTCCTCGTCAGTCAGCGGTCCGCCGAACGAGGTGTACCAGCCGAAGAAGGCGAGGTAGAGCACGGTCAGGACGGTCCAGATCCTGCGGGTCCGGGTCATTGGCAGCCCTTTCTTCGGGTGGTCTTTCGGGTGGGGCAGAAGGCACCGTGATAGTGGCACATCATATGCCAATTCTCACGAGCTTCTGCCGGGCGGAGCTGGCTCGGGTCACCCCTCGTGCGGGTGCGTGCACCCCCGCACGGCCCGGCATAAGGTGTCCTCGTCCTTCCTGCGGAGCGCCGCTCCGCGCTCGTCCCGGAGACTCCGTCCATGCCCGCCTCCCACCGAACCCCGCCGATCGACGCAGACGAAGCGACCCTGCGGACGCATCTCGAGCACGCCGAGCTGCCGGCCCTGCTCGTCACGCTCGCGCACCTGACCGGCGACGACGCGATCCTGCGCGACGAGCTACGCCCCGACGGCTCCTTCATGGCGGGCCCCCAGGGCGGATACTCGGAGCATCAGCTGTCCGTCGCGCGCAAGCTCTGCCTCGATGCGCTCTCGCGCTATCGCGATGCAGGCTGCCCGCCGCCGACGCGTCCGACCGAGACGCAGATCCGGGGTTGGCTGGGCTTCCTGGTCGGCGACATCGACCTCGAGAGCTATCTGCCTTTGCTCCTCTCGGAGCTGGCCCTGGACGGCCCGGCCGCCCGTGCGCCTCAGTGGCGCAAGGCCGAGGTCGCGCCCGACCGCGACTTCCGCGTCGCGATCATCGGGGCCGGCATGTCCGGTCTCGCCGCGGCGTTCCGGCTGCAGCAGGCCGGTGTTCCCTTCGTGATCTTCGAGAAGAGCGACGACGTCGCCGGCACCTGGCACGACAACGTCTACCCCGGCTGCCGGGTCGACGTCCCGAACCACTTCTACAGCTACTCCTTCGCCCAGAAGGCCGATTGGCCCCAGATCTTCTCGACCCAGGACGCGCTGCTCGACTACTTCCGCCAGTGTGCCGACGAGTTCGACCTGCGCCGCCACGTCCGCTTCGCCACGGAGGTGACCGAGGCGGTGTTCGACGAAGAAGCCGGCAGCTGGACGCTGGCCCTGCGCGGCCCGGACGGAGCCGAGAGCTTCGAGGCGCAGGCGCTGATCAGCGCCGTCGGCCAGCTGAACCGCCCGAACATGCCCGAGATCGAGGGCATGGAGAGCTTCGAGGGGCCTTCCTTCCACTCGGCCCGCTGGCAGCACGACGTCCCGCTCGAGGGCAAGCGGGTGGCGATCATCGGCACCGGCGCGAGCGCCTGCCAGTTCATCCCGCGGGTCGCCGACGTGGCGAGCGAGCTCACCGTCTTCCAGCGCACGGCTCCGTGGCTGCTGCCGACTCCCGAGTACCACGACCCGGTTCCCGAGGGCCTCCAATGGCTCTTCACGCACGTCCCCTTCTACGCCGCCTGGTACCGCTTCTGGCTCTTCTGGACCGGCTCGGAGGGTCTGCTCGGCTCGGTGGTCGTCGAGGACGACTGGGGCGACCCGAAGCGATCAGTCAGCGAGGCGAACGACCTGGTGCGCGTGATGCTCACCGAGTACCTGGCCGAGCAGTGCGGGGACGACAAGGACCTGCTCGAGAAGATGACCCCGGACTACCCGCCCTTCTCGAAGCGCTTCGTGCGCGACAACGGCATCCTGCCGGCGACCTATCAGCGCGACCATGTCAGCCTCGACACTGCGGGCATCGAGCGCATCACGCCGAGCGGCATCCGCACGGCCGACGGGCGTGAGATCGAGGTCGACGTGATCCTCTACGGCACCGGCTTCACCGCGTCGGACTTCCTGATGCCGATGAAGATCGTCGGCCGTGGCGGGTGCGAGCTGCACGACGTCTGGGACGGCGATGCCCGCGCCTACCTGGGCATCACCCTGCCGCACTTCCCGAACCTGTTCCTGATGTACGGCCCCAACACCAACATCGTGGTGAACGGCAGCATCATCTACTTCTCGGAGTGCGAGGTCGACTACATCCTGGCCTGCGTGCGCAAGCTGCTCGGTGGAGGCCACAAGGCGATGGACTGTCGCCCCGAGGTCCACGACGCCTACAACGAGCGCATCGACGCGGAGAACCTGCGCAAGGCCTGGGGCGCAGCGACGGTCAACACCTGGTACCGCAACCGCCACGGTCGCATCTCGCAGAACTGGCCCTACACCTTGCTGGCCTACTACCAGCAGACCCGCGAGGTCGCCGAGGGCGACTACGAGATCTGGTAGCTCCGGGAAGGCTTCAGGGCAGCGACTTCACCGTCAGCGAGTCGATCTCGACCAGCGCCTCGCCGGCCGTGGCCTTGTGGTTTCCGAGCTGCATGCTGAGGTTGCCCTTCGGTCGCAGCAGGGTCAGCTTCTGGATCTCGACCCACTTCGTCGTGGGATCGTCGCCGAACTTCGCGGATACGACGTAGTTGCGGCCGCGCTTGGTCAGACGCAGGTACTGGGGCTTCGGGACCTTGTCGCCCTGGACCTTGATGCCCCCCGACTCGTTGCGGTGGGTGATCGGCGTGTTGCGGAACTCGGTCGGCTCGCCGTTCGCGTGCTTGATGCCCACGACGTCGAAGTGGAAGGTGCAGCAGCTGTACTTGTAGACCTGATGGTGGGCGCCGATCAGGTTGTCCTTGTCCTGGTAGAGGCCGAAGAAGAGGCTCTCGAGGGCGGTCTGGTAGGCCATCTCGAACTTGAGGGTGGCCTCCCAGTCTCCCTTGGGCATGGGTTGGGTCAGCTGGATCAGGTTCTCGGGCGCCGCGCTGATGAAGCTCGCATCACTGCCGTTGACCAGCAGCAGCTTGCCTTCCTCGACGATGTAGCCCTCGGGGTTCGGGTTCAGGACCTGCCAGTGGGGGTCCAGGTCCTCACCGTCGAAGTCGTCGAAGAAGACCACCTGGGGCTCGGACGGAGCGGGGGGCGGCGGCGGAGGTGCGGGAGCCGGGGCCGGCTCGGCCTGGGCCACGACGACCTTCACCTCTTCGAAGGCGCTGGCCAGCTCCAGCGCGTTGCCCGCGCTGAAGTACTTGCCGCCGCCGTTGTCGGCGATGCAGTTGAGCTGCTTGGCCTCTTCTCCCGTCACGTCGAAGCCGACGACGTGGATCCGGACGTCCGCGCCGGTCTTTCGCGCGGCGGCCGCGGCGGCGCACGGATCGCCGTCACAGGTTTCCTTGCCGTCGCTGATCACGACCACGGATGCGGCCGACTCGATGCTCTGCAGCTCGGCGGCCGCCAACCGGATGGCGTCGGTCAACGGAGTCATCCCCTTCGGGTTCAGGGCCTGCACCGCCTCGGCCACGGCGGAGCGCTCGGTGCCGATCGGCGACAGCACCTCGATGTCGCTGCAGTCGTCCTTGCGGTTGTGCCCATAGGCTGCGAGGCCGACGTCCACGTTCTGCGGGAGGTCCTTGACGAGGTCGCCCATCACCCGGCGGGCGATGTCGATCTTGGGCTCGCCGTCGATCTGGCCCCACATGCTGCCGGACGCATCCAGCACGAAGAGCACGCTCGCGGCGTGGGCGCTGGCGGTCAGCAACAGGGTGGCTGCGATGGCGGTCGCAAGGAAGGTCCTCATCTGGCTTTCTCCTTCGGTCTGCTTCGAGTGTCTTGCCGTGGGTCACGGGTGGCAATGGCTCGGTTCATCGGCGGGACGTGGGCCCTGGTGAACCGGACGGACCGGGAATCTCGCGAGGAGGCCTCCAGGCCGGCCTCCGGGCGCAGCATGGGGGCTCTGGCTACCCTGCGCCGGCCTGGAGGAGCCGGATTTGAGCGAGGTCGTGATCGACGTAGCCGGGCTCGTGAAGTGCTTCGGCGAGCTGCGCGCGATCGATGGGATCTCCTTCCAGGTGGAGGGAGGCGAGACCTTCGGGCTGCTCGGGCCGAACGGCGCCGGCAAGACCACGACCATGCGGGTGCTCTCGGGGCTGTCTCCGATCGACGGCGGCTCCGTCTCGGTGGCCGGCATCGACGCGGTCCGGGACGGCCGCGCGGTTCGCAGCCTGCTCGGCGTCGTGACCCAGCACGATGGGCTCGACGAAGAGGTCAGCGTCCGTCAGAACCTCGAGCTGTTCGGCTTCCTGGCGGGTCTCTCGCGCAGGCGCGCGGCGGAGCGCAGCGTCGAGGTGCTGCGCTTCTTCGGCCTGTCGGCCCGGGCCGACGACGCGGTGGACGACCTGTCCGGCGGCATGAAGCGGCGGCTGGCGATCGCCCGATCGCTGATGGTCGAGCCGAGCGTGGTGATCCTCGACGAGCCCACGACCGGCCTCGATCCCCACAGCCGCAATCGGGTCTGGGAGGAGATCGCCCAGCTCAAGGCCGCCGGCGTGACCATCGTGATGTCGACCCACTACATGGACGAAGCCGCGACGCTCTGCGATCGGCTCGCGATCATGGATCACGGACGCATCCTGGCCCTGGGCGCGCCGCCCGCACTCGTCGAGGAGCATGCGGGCGTCGCCGTGACGGAGTTGCGCATCGAAGGCGCCTCACGGGAGCAGGTGCGCGCACGGCTGTCCGAGGCCGGCTGCGGCTGGCGCGAGGTCGGTGCGGTCTTCCGGCTCGAGGGCGAGAAGGCCCCGGACTCCGTCCGCGGGCTGCCGGGCGTGCGTCTCGACCTCCGACCGCCGACCTTGGAGGACGTGTTCCTGAACCTGACCGGCCGGGAGCTGCGAGAGGAATGAGCGCACCCACCCGGACCGCAGCGAATCCGAAGGTGCCGACCCGGAGCCGGTTCCGACTGCGCGGGGTGACGGGGGTGTGGCTGCGCCACGCCGTTGCCCTGGCCCGCGTCTGGAAGGTGGCGATCACCTGGTTCCTGGTCGAGCCGGTCTTCATCCTGCTGGCCATGGGCGTGGGCGTGGGCCAGCTGGTGGGCGACATCCCGGGCCACGGCAGCTACGCCGCGTTCGTCACGCCGGGGATGATCGTGGGCATGGGCATGTTCCACTCGATCTTCGAGAGCGCGTGGGGGGCCTTCCAGCGCATCCAGGGGGACGTGCTCGAGACCATGCTCACCACGCCGACCACGGTCGCCGAGCTGGCTGCCGGCGAGGTGCTCTGGGGAGGCACCCGCGCCGCCATCTCCACGCTCGCAGTCGGTGGTTTCGCCGTCGCGCTGGGCTGGCTGCCGCTCATCGCCTTGCCCGGCGTGCTGCTCTGCTCCGCCCTGGTCGGTCTCGAGTTCGGTGCGATCGGGCTGTGCTTTGCGGCGGGCGCGACGACCCTGTCGACCTTGACCCTCGTGTTCACGGTGGTCGCGACGCCACTCTTCTTCTTCTCCGGCTCCTTCTTCCCGATCGATGTGCTGCCCGCCTTCCTGCAGCCGATCGCCTGGGCGGCGCCGCTCACGCCAGGCGTGCACCTGGCGCGCGGCTTCGCCGAGGGGTCGCTGGGAGCGGGACACCTGGCGTCGGCGCTGTACCTGCTGTTCCTCTCGGTGGCCTTCTATCCGCTGGCGGTCTGGTTGCTGCGCAGGCGATTGATCAAGTAGAGCCCCGCCTGGGCGGTATGCTCCTGGGGGCCCGCACTCGAACCCAGGAGGCGCCGATGCCCCACGATCCCGGAACGGACTCGCTCAGCCGCCGTCGCTTCCTCCAGTCGATGGCCGTGCTGGCCGTCGCCTGGCGCACCTTGCTCGATTCCGGTGACGCACGGGCCGCGATCTACGCGGCGCGGGACGCGGCCGGCACCGAGGCCGACTGGCCCGAGATGACCTATCGCACACTGGGACGGACCGGCTTCGAGGCCAGCCGCCTGGTCTTCGGCTGCGGCGCGGCCCTGATGTTCC
The DNA here is from genome assembly GCA_029261775.1 of Deltaproteobacteria bacterium. GTDB lineage: Bacteria > Myxococcota_A > UBA9160 > UBA9160 > UBA6930. Next base: position 6,319 of record JAJDAR010000055.1, read on the forward strand.
GCCCGAAGGACGCCCTGCTGAACGCCGCCTTCGACGCCGGCATCAACGTCTTCGACGTGGGCTACCGCGGCTACTATCGCAACGCCGAGGAGAACCTCGCGCCCTTTCTCAAGAAGGTGCGCGACGACATCTTCCTCATCTCGAAGGCCACGGTGGACCTCGAGATCGAGCCCGACGCAGTCGTCAGCGTGGAGCAGGCGAGGGCCGCGGCCCGCATCTGGAGCCGGCGCCTCGACGAGAGCCTGACGGAGCTGCAGGTCGACCACGTCGACGCCTACTACCTGATGGCGTCGTACAATCCCTCGCTGATCGAGAGCGAGGAGATCCACAAGGCCTTCGAGAAGGCCAGGCGTGCCGGCAAGGTCAAGCACCTGGGCCTCAGCACACACCGCAACGCCGAGAAGGTCCTGCTCGCCGCGGCCCGCACCGGTTGGTACGACCTGGCCATGATCGCGATCACGCCGGGCGGCTGGTACGACTGGGAGAGCAAGAGCGTGCTGCCGGACTCGCCGCCCATGACCGACCTGCAGGCCGTGCTCGCGAAGGCGCGCGAAGCGGGCATGGGGCTCGTCGGCATGAAGGCCGCCCGCCACCTGGCGGGCCTGCCGATCCTCGGCTGGTGGAAGAAGCTCGACGCCTTCGACCGCTACTACGACGAGAAGCTGCTCGCCGCGCAGCTCTCCCAGTTCCAGCGCAGCTATGCCTACGTCCTGGCCCACGGGCTCGACGTGGTCAACGCCGACATGGGATCGCTCGCGCACCTCCAGGAGAACGTCGTCGCCGCGACGAGCTCGCCGAGCTACTTCGCCTAGACGAGGGGAGCGCCGCATGGGTGTCGAGATCCGCAGGGCAAAGCCGGGAGATCGCGACCGGTGTCTGGAGCTGCTCGCGATGCTGGCCGAGGCGGCCGACGGGTCGATCGATCCGAAGGCTGAGACGGTCTTCGATGCGCTGCTCGACGGCGCGCGCGGAGAGATCGTCGTGGCCGAGGAGCAGGGGACGCTGCTCGGGGCGGCCTCCGTCTCCTACAACCTGGCCATGCGCTACGGCGGGGAGTACTGCCAGCTCGAGGAGCTGATCGTCGACCCCGCCGCTCGTGGCAAGGACGTGGGCGGCCAGCTGGTCCGCGAGACGATCGAGCGCGCCCGGCAACGCGGTTGTTCCGAGTACGGTCTCTACCTGGTCGAGGCGACCGAGAAGAACCAGACCTTCTACGAGAAGCAAGGCATGCGCAGGGTCGGCTCGGAGATGCGCCAGACGCTCGTTCCGGCATAGCCTGCGGCGGCCGGCCCCCGCACCCGATCAGCCGCTTCCGCCCTCGTCGTCGTTGAGCGCCTCCGCGACGAGCGAATCCTCCAGGGTCTCGTGTCGACCGAGATCCGCGGCCAGCTCGTCGAAACGGTCGGCGACCTCCAGCCAGCTCTTCGAGGACACGCCCGCCCAGCGCGCCGCATCCACGAGCGACTTCAGCGAGTGCGTCATCGCCCGGTGCTCCTTGCGCAGCTTGCGGAGCGGGCGATCCAGCCGCGGAGCCCTCGCGATCACGTCGGCGAAGAAGCCCTGCTCCGACTCCTCCGAAGCGAAGTGCCGCTGCAGCTCCGTTCCGAAGAGCTCGACGAGCTCTCCGGCCTCCTTCGCCAGCGCCACGGGAGGGGAGGAAAGCTGCCGGAGTCGCTCGAGGGCGTGGCCCACCCGTTTCACGAGCTCACCCAGGGCACGGTGGTCCGGAGCGACGGGCCCGGTCGTCGGCATGGCCGCCTCCTTCTCTCCCGCCTTCGGGCTGCAGCAAACGGCGTGCCCGGTCAGGGGCTCGGAGGTGCCTCCCCCCGCGCGTCATGGGGCGCTCTGACCCACGCGGTCGGTCAGGTCGGCCCTCGGTAGGACCGCGGCGAGGCGGTCAGGAGGTCGGAAGCGGTGCGAGTGTGTGTCGCGTCCTTCGGGTCGAAGCTTCTGCCTCGACCGCCGTGCTCACGCACGCTCCTTGTCGGCCGCGCGGATCAGCTCCTCGAAGGACTGGGCGAGGGTGTCCCGGAAGTCGTCGAGGTCGGGCATGGCGGCGGCGTCTGCATCGAGCCCGACGAAGAGCCGACCGTCGTAGCCGTAGAGCGCCACGCTCACGGGACAGTGGGGCGCGACGGGTGCGAAGGGATACCCGGCCGTGATGCGGGCCCCTGCCACGTAGCGCGGTTGCATGATGCCGGGAACGTTCGTGACGATCAGGTTGATCGACTGGCTGCCCGCGTACGCGAGGAGCCGGAAGAGCGGGCGGGGGAGTGTGGCGAGCACCTCCGCAGCGGTCGGCAGCAGCTCTACCGCGGGGTGCTGCTTGCGCTCGGTGACCCGCTGGTGGATCTCCTCGAAGCGCAGGAGGGGATCCTTCTCGGCGATCGGCAGCTTCAAGTTGATGCCCGTCGCACGATTGCCGGTCGCCGCGGCCAGGCCCTGGACGCTGCGCGGGCGCAGGTTGATCGGGACCAGGGTCCGGACCTCCTTCACCTCGGGGAAGCCGTTGGCGGCATGCCACGTGCCGACCGCCCCGGCCACGGCCGTGAGCATCACGTCGATCATCTTGCCGCCAAGGGCATCGCGGGTGCTGCGCAGCGGCGCAAAGGGGAGGTCGAAGCCGCTCAGGTGACGAGACGGGCCGAAGTCCTGGAGCGGCGACGTCGTCGTGTCCAGTGCGTCCTCGACGAGCGCGCCCACCAGCCGGACCGCGCGGCCCAGGTTCGAGGGCTGCGTGAGGGTCGTCCAGCCCGCGCGCACGACGGCGGCGGCCGCGCTGGCGTTCTCCTCGAGGCGATGGCGGAGTGCCTCGCCCAGAAGCTCGCTGAACGGCGGATTCTCCCAGGCGCCGTGACGCGAAGGTGCGTCCGCGAGGGGCAGGGGGGCGTCGGGCCGGTCGTCCGTGAGCGCGGCGAGGATCGCGTTGCCGCCCACGCCATCGGCCACGGCGTGGTGCAGTCGGAAGAAGATCGCGGCCCCCTCGCCCGGGCCGTCCAGCTCGATCAGCTCCCAGAGGGGCCGGGAGCGGTCGAAGGGTCGCTCATAGATCGGACCGAGGGCGCGGAACAGGTCGTCCAGGGTCGCATGCTCGGGCGCGCCGTCGTCGTGGCTCAGGGCGTAGCGGCGCAGGTGGAAGTCGAGATCGAAGGCCGGGTCGTCCTCCCAGCGCGGGCGGGCCAGATCGAAGGGGGCGTCGACCACCCGCTGCCGCAGGCGCGGCACGGTCGCGATCGCGCGATGGACCGCCGCGCGAAGGCCGTCGGTCGAGGGGCGCCGATCCAGCCGGAGCAGCATGGCCATCGTGGTCCGCTGACGGGGCTGATCGGAGTACCAGAAGGACAGGTCCTCGGCGCTGAGGGGTTCGGAGACCTTCCCGCTCATGCCTTCGCCTCCTCCAGCAGGGCGACCGAGAGTGCCTCGCTGCCCTCGCGAAGCTGTAGCACCGTCGTGTCGGCGGCGCGCCGGGCCACGTCGCCCCGTGGCTCCGGGTCCATCCAGTTGCGCGGGATCACCTCGAGGTCGTCGCGAGTCGGCTGCAGCAGCAGGACCCGGGTCCCATGGGCCTCGACGCCTCGCTTCTCCCGCTCGAGCCGCTCGCCGAAGCCGCGCCAGGCGTTGCGCTCGATGCGGTCCACCCAGCGCGTGACCCGGCTCGGTGCCTCGGGGCGGGGGCGCCCGCTGGAGGGAGACAGCGGATTCACGCAGACGACCAGGTCGAGATCCAGACCGGCGACCAGGTCGAGGTTGGAGACGCTCCAGAGGCCGCCGTCGGCGTAGCGTCGCCCGTGCACGCGCACCGGCGCGAAGAAGCCCGGGATCGCGCAGGAGGCGCGGACCGCGCGGGCGAGGTCGGTGCGCGGCGCGCCGCGCTGGCCGAAGGGAACGCGCACTCCACTGCCCAGGTCGGTCGCGACGGCCCAGAAGTGGCGGTCCGGCCAGCCGTCGGCCCAGACCGTCTCGACGATCTCGCCGATCGTGCGGGTGGAGCGCGACCCTTCTCCGAGGAGCCCCGAGAGAAGGACGGCCAGGGGAACCTGCCCCGGACGCTGCGCCGCCTGCATCACGGAGCCGGGGCTGGCGAGTACGGGGCGCGGCGTCTGGCCGGTGCTCGGGTACAGGCGCGTGGTCCAGTCCCGGTCGGGCTTGCGCGCCAGGAGGGCGGCCGGGTGGTCCTCGTGCTCCGCCGGGACGGGATCACCGCAGACGTGGGCGAACTGGATCTCCGCCCCGACGCCCGCGGCGAGCAGCGCTCCGTTGACCGAACCCGCCGAGGTTCCCACGATCAGCTCGGCGTCGTGGGCGTCCCAGCCGGTGGCCCGGCGCAGCCCCTCGAGGACGCCGCTGAGGTAGGCGTTGCCGATCACGCCGCCGCCACCGAGCACGAGCCCGATCCGGCGCCGTGCGGGTTCGCTGCGCTCGGCCCTCCCGGTCTCTGCCACCTGGCTCTCCCCTTTTCGCGACCCGCCTCGGAGAGCCGCGCACCCGACCCGCTCCGACCGGTGCCGAGAAGATCGTGAAAGGCACGCTGCGGCGCTGTCGGCCAGCCGACACCCAGCACGCCGGCCGGATCTCCCCCGCGATCACCGTTCGGCGTTCTCGAAAGAGCTACCCTCGAGGATTGGAGGTGACGAACATGGATCGGCTCAGTCCCCAGGACTCGACGTTCCTGTACGTCGAGAACGAGCTCAATCACATGGCGATCGCCGCGCTCGGCATCTTCGAGGGTCCCGCGCCCGGCCAGGACGAGATCGAGGAGATGGTCGAGTCGAAGCTCGACCTCGTATCCCGCTACCGGCAGCGGGTGCGCTTCGTCCCCCTCGACCTGGGGCGCCCCGTCTGGTGCGACGATCCGCACTTCCAGCTTCGCTACCACGTGCGACACACCGCGTTGCCTTCGCCCGGATCCGAGGAGCAGCTCTGCACCCTCGTCGGTCGCGTGATGTCCCAGCAGCTCGACCGCAGCAAGCCGTTGTGGGAGATGTGGGTGGTGGAGGGCCTCGAAGACGGCGGCTGGGCGATCCTGCTGAAGCTGCATCACTGCCTGGCCGACGGAGTCGCCGCGACCGACCTGCTCAGTGTGATCCTGGACGAGAGCGCCTCCGAAGCGCATCCGCCGGCCCGGCGCTGGCGCCCGGATCCTGAGCCCTCTCCGCTTTCGCTCCTGTCCTCGGCGCTGATCGAGCGCATGACCAGCCCGCAGGAGATCCTGCAGACGACCCGCGACGCGCTCGAGACACCCGGGCGCGCGGTCCGCAAGCTCGGCGAGCTGGCCGAGGGCCTCGCGACCTACGGTCGCTTCACCAACCTCGCGCTCGAGTCGTCGCTCAACGGACCGATCGGTCCGCATCGCAACTGGCGCTGGGCCGAGGTGGACTTCGCCGATCTCAAGAAGGTTCGCGCGTCCCACGGCGGCACGATCAACGACGTGGTGCTGGCCGTGATCACCCGCGGCTTCCGCTCGCTCCTGCTCTCGCGCGGCGAATCGGTAGAGGGTCTGGTCGTCCGCAGCCTGGTCCCCGTCTCGATCCGCAAGGATGACGAGCGCGGGCAGCTCAACAACCGCGTCTCGGCGATGTTCGCCGAGCTTCCCGTCGGCATCGAGGATCCGCTGGAGCGCCTCGCGTCCATCCGCGCCCAGATGAACGAGCTGAAGGAGCACCACCAGGCCGCGGCGGGCGAGACGCTGAGCTCGCTGTCGGGTCTCGCGCCCCCGGTGTTGATGGCGATGGCGTCGCGACTCTTCGCGGGCCTCGAACAGCAGGCCGTCCAGACCGTGACCACCAACGTGCCGGGTCCCCGCCAGACGCTCTACGCCGCGGGCCGGCCGATGCGGAAGGCCTATCTGTACGTGCCGCTCGCGGGCTCGGTACGGATCGGCGTCGCGATCTTCTCCTACGCAGGCCGCCTCACCTTCGCGGTGACCGGGGACGCCGACCACGCCTCCGACACCGACGTTCTCTGCCGGAGCATCGAGCGCGGTGTCGCGGAGCTGCTCGAGGCGAGCTAGGAGACGCTCGTCCGCCGGGCTGCGCCGCGATCGAGCCGGTCGCGTCTCCCCGTTCGCACGGCTTCGGAACGGGCCGTACACTTCCGGATCCCCCCCACCCCTTTCTTGGACGGAGGCCCCCGACGGATGCGCCTCGCCTGTCTTTCCAGCGCAGCGCTGCTGCTCGCAGTGTTCGTGAGCGCGCCCCTGCGGGCGGAGCTCGGGGCGGAGGGTCTCGGCCCGGCGCCTCGCACGGCCGACGGACGCTTCGAGAACCCCTGGGGCGACCCGGCGCATGGCAGCATCGGCATCCGCTTCCCGTTCTTCCTGCGGCGGATCGCCGGGGCCTTCCGCGAGCGACCGGGCGTGCCGCTGCAGGTGACCAACGACGGCGCCTTCCTGCGCGAGAACGCACGGCACAGCACGCCGACGGTCACCTGGATCGGGCACGCGACCCTGCTCGTGCAGATGGATCACGTCACCTTCCTGACCGATCCGATCTGGTCCGACACGCCGAGCCCCGTGCCCTTCCTGGGACCGCGGCGCTTCGTGCCGCCGGGTCTCGCCCTCGAGGATCTGCCCCCCATCGACTTCGTGGTCGTCTCCCACAACCACTACGACCACCTCGACCTTCCGACGCTCGCGGCGCTGGCGGAGCGCGACCCCGCCACCCGCTTCTTCGTTCCCCTCGAGAACGGCTCGCTGCTGCGCGACGAGGGGATCGCGAACGTGGAGGAGCTCGACTGGGGGTCCTCGGTGGAGCACGAGGGGGTGCGGGTCCACTGCCTGCCTGCGAAGCACTGGAGCAAGCGCAGCGTGAACGACGACCTGCGTGCGCTCTGGGCGTCGTGGGCGGTGATCGGGACGGAGCGCCGCTTCTACCACGCGGGGGATACGGGCGCCTTCGAGGGGTTCGCGCGCATCGGTGCCGCGCTCGGCCCCTTCGATCTGGCCGCCGTGCCGATCGGCGCCTATGAGCCGGTCGGCATGATGAAGGAGTCGCACCTGAACCCCGAGGAGGCCGCGCAGGCGGCGGTCGACCTCCGGGCCGAGCGCGCCGTGGCCATGCACTACGGCACCTTCGATCTTTCCGACGAGCCCCTCGAAGATCCGCCGCGGCGCTTCCAGGCGGCCGCGCGGGAGGGCGTGCTCGGCGAGGAGCGGGCCTGGGTGCTGCGGATCGGCGAGACGCGCGCCTTCTAGACGGCCCCCGGTGCCCCTGCGGCGAGTATCCTGCCGCGATGGACGCTGCCCCCTCGACCATCCCTCTCGTGCGCCTGCTCGCGGCCTTCGCGCCGACCCTGCTCCTGCTCGCGATCCTCCGCCGCTGGTCGCTCGGCGCCGGTTCGGCGCTTTACGCGAACGGGCGCATGCTGCTCCAGCTGCTGGCGGTGGGCTACGTGCTCACCCTGGTGTTCGAGACTGACGAGCCGGCGATCGTGGTGGCCGTGGTGGCGGTGATGATCGGCGCGTCGAGCTGGATTGCCCTGCGACCGCTGCGCGACCGCGGCGTGGGCAGCTACCTGCAGGTCCTGGTCGCCATCTCGGCCAGCGGTGTGGTGATGCTCGCGATCGTCAGTCAGGTCGTGCTCGATCTTCCGCGCTGGTTCGAGCCGCACATCGTCGTTCCGCTCGGCGGCATGATCTTCGCGAACACGATGAACACCGTGAGTCTCTCGGCCGAGCGCTTCGAGGCGGAGCGGAGCCGCGACGTCGATCCCCTGGAGGCGCGCAACACGGCGCTGGACGCCGCCTTGATTCCGCAGATCAACGGCCTGCTGGCGGTCGGGCTGGTATCGCTGCCGGGCATGATGACCGGCCAGATCCTCTCCGGCGTCGATCCGCTAGTGGCCGTCCGCTACCAGATCATGGTGATGTGCATGGTCTTCGGATCGGCCGGCCTGGGAGCCGCACTCTACCTGCAGCTGCGCGGGGCGAAGCCCTGACGCGGAGGCTCTGCTTGGGGAAGATCAGACGCGCGTGTCGTTCGCGGCCGCACCCGCATCCACGTAGATCGACTTCTTCGGCACCGCGAACACCTTGCGGACGGCCGGCTCGAAGGCCTCGAGCGGCAGGGTCTCGTACTCCGGGTCGAAGCTGTTCTGGTCGTACTTCTCGCAGAAGGCCGCGCAGTCGCGGAACCACTCGTGGTCGCGAAAGCGGTCGCGCATGTCGCGGTCCATGTCGAAGTGGTGGAAGAAGTAGTAGCCCTGGAAGATCCCGTGGTGCTTGACGATCCAGTGGTTCTGCTCCGAGACGAAGGGCTCGAGGATCGTCGCGGCGAGGTCGGAGTGGTTGGTCGAGGCCAGGGTGTCGCCGATGTCGTGGAGCAGCGCGCAGACCACGTACTCCTCGTCCTGACCATCGCGCTGCGCGCGCGTCGCGGTCTGCAGGCTGTGGGTCAGGCGGTCGACGGCGTAGCCACCGGTGTCCCCGGTGAGCAGCTTCAGGTGGGCGAGGATCCGGTCCGGCAGGCCCTGGAAGAACGTCAGGTTGTGGCGGCCGATGACCTGGTAGTCGTCGCGGCTGGCATCCCGCATGGCCGTGAAGGTGGTGTCGGTGGGCTCGCCCATGGTTCGGCTCCTTCGTCGGGGGTGGGCCGTTCGGGCGAGGCTGGGCAGCGGTTGCGCCCCGGCACGGCTGACGCGACGAGTATAGCTCCGCCGCCGCGCCAGATTCAGTCTGGTCGCGGACCGCCGGAGGGGTGCATGCTGGCGCCGCGTTCGCGGCATCCCCGCAGGGGGCGCAGGGGAAGAAGGGGACCTCGTTTGAAGCACGACGACTCGCAGCCTGTCCCGACCGATTCACCCGCACCGGCAGGGGAGCAGATCCTGGGCCTGGTCCGGCGCGGGACCGAGGCCGATCGTGAGCTGCTGCGCGGCTACACCCCGGAGCAGCTCGCGGGCGCCGTGGTCCA
>JAJDAR010000056.1 GCA_029261775.1 Deltaproteobacteria bacterium
GGCAGCGCCCGGGCGCGGCGAATCCGGCCGCCCAGTCGACGAGCGCATCCTCCTCGAGATCACCGTGGGCCAGCCGTTGCAGCTTCTGGAAGGCGACCGAGTCGTTCCAGAGGACGGGCAAGGTCGCGCCGGTCGGGCCCACGGCCCTCTTGGGATGGAAACGCCAGCTCGCGTCCCAGTCGGGTCGGAGGCGCGCGGGGTTGTTCCATTCCATCATGACCGCGTCGAAGCCTGCGTCGCGGTACAGCTCCACCATGCCCCCCGACCAGGCCTGCTCGTTGACGAAGCCCAGGCCGGGTCGCCGGCCCAGCAGCGCCTCGACCCGATCCTGTCCCAATCGGAGGTTGGCGGCGTTGACGGAGGGCGGGACCAGCGGTCCGATCAGCTGGGCGTAGCCGCTGCCGAGGAACTCGCAGGGCCCGGACGTCGTGAGCTTGCGCAGCCTTCCCAGGAGCGCGGGGTCGAGCTCGCGCAGCAGCTCGAGGGTCAGCCCCGAGGCCTCGAAGCCGAGGGGAAGGCCGAGGTCGCTGGCGAGTGCGAAGAGCGGCGCATAGCAGCGCTCCAGCACTTCGGGCCGCCGCGTCTCCTCGATCGATGAGAACATCAGATTGAGGTGGAAGACCGCGAAGACCCGGAGCGGCTCGTCCGCCGCTCGCGAGCCGTCGGCGGTTCCCGGGCCCACGACTTCCGGCGCGTAGCTCACGGCGTGGTCTCGACCGTGATGCTGGCAACGGCGTCGCGCGCCGCGTCGATGGCCGCCTCCCGCGTCTCGCCGGTGGTGATCACCAGTCCGGCGCGGCCCGGATGGTTCTCGATTGGACCGACCCGGTCTCCCGGTCCCACACGCACCTCGAGCAGCGCGACCTCGGGCCACGTCGCGACGCCGGCCTCGCCGTGCACCGCCACGACCCGTCCCGGGGTCGGGAAGAGGTAGCGCTGGGCCACGCCGCGTGCCGCCGTCGGGCGCAGCGTCTCCGGATCGACCGGCTCACCCACCGCCTGGCGGATCACCGCGCCCAGGAAGTCCACGCCGGTCGAGAGCGGGATGTGGTGGGAGCAGAGGTAGCCGCCGCTCAATCGGGCCGCGATCTCGATGATCACCGGCGCTCCGTCTTGCAGCACCACGTCCCCCTTGGCGACGCCACAGCGCAGGCCGATGGCGTCGGCCGCGCGCGCGACCAACGCGCGTGTGCGCTCCTGGAGATCGGCCGCATGCAGCGTGGGCAACTGCCCGCCGTCCTCGACGACGAACGGGGCATAGGTCTCGAGCAGCTCGTAGTTGCGGTCGGCGAAGCCCGGTGTCTCGACCCGCTCCCCGAGGACCAGGGATTCGGTGCTGACCTGGGGCCCGGGCAGGGTCCGCTCCACCATCACCCGGTCCGTCGGAGAGTGGCGACGTGCCTCGTCGTAGGCCCAGGCGAGATCGACGTCTTCGAGCAGACGCACCACGCCTCGGGCGCCTCGGCTGTCCACCGGCTTGACGAGCAGCGGGCGGCCTTCCTTGCGCACGATCTCGGCCAGATGGGCGGCATCGCGGACCGGGTGGAACCAGGGGACCGGCACGCCGGAGTCGGCGAGCCGCTCCTTCATGGCCAGCTTGTCCGTCGCCAGGTCCGCGGAGGCCGCATCGACGCCGACCAGGCCGAACGCGTCGGCCAGCCGCGCAGCGGTCTGCGGTGCGTCGGCGGCGGCGCAGAGCACACCGTCCGGTGCTCCCTCCTTGGCGGCAAAGCTGCGTGCCGCCTCGAAGGTCGCGTCCGGATCGTAGACGCTGGCGATCACGCCGTGATCCGCGAGCGCCAGGCCGGGCGCTTCGGGCCGGACGTCGCTCGCCACCACGCGCAGGCCGAGCTCCTGCGCGCGACGGATCACGGGACAGGCCTCGGGCCCACCGCTCAGCACCCAGAGCGTCGTCATTGGAAGAGCATCCCGCCGTTCAGGTTGAGGGTCTGGCCCGTGACGTAGCCGGCTGCGTCCGAGGCCAGGTAGGCGACGGCCGCGCCGATCTCCTCCGGGCTCGCGACGCGCCCGAGCGGAATCTGGTCGAGCTTGGCCTGGCCGGCGGGAGACGCGAGCTCCTCGTCGATCATCTCGGTGGCGACGAGCCCGGGCGCGATCGCGTTCGCGGTGACCCCGTGGGCCGCGCCGAGGCGTGCCAGGGAACGCGTCAGCCCGAGCAGGCCCGCCTTGGCGCTCGCGTAGTGCACCTGCCGTGTGCCCCCCCACTGGCCGCCGATCGAGCTCACATTGACGATCCGGCCGAAGCGGCGCTGGCACATCGAGCGGAGCACCTGCTGGCAGCAGAGGAACGGCCCCCGCAGGTTCACCGCCTGCATGCGATCCCAATCCTCGACCCGGAGCTCGTCGAAGGGCTTCTCGTGGATCATCGCGGCGTTGTTCACCAGGACGTCGACGGGGCCCTGGGCGGTCCGCGCCTTGTCGAAGAGCGCGACGATCTCCTCCGGCGAGCCGAGATCGAGAGGCCATGCCGTGGCGCGGCCGCCGAGCGCCTCGATCTCCTGGACGACAGCCCGCGCCTCCTGCGCGCGCTCGCGGTAGGTGATCGTCAGGACGGCGCCGCTGTGCGCCAGGGCAAGAGCGGCCGCGCGGCCGATGCTCCGGCTGCCGCCGGTGACGAGGGCGTGACGCGGGTCGCTCACGAGCCGTTCCAGGTCCAGAGGTCGTCGAGGGTCTGGCCGGCGAGCAGCATCGGAGAGACCTCGCAGGCGGGGTCGACCGTCACCCACAGCAACGAGGGCCCATCGACGGCGAGGAACTCGTCGATCACGGTCGGAGCCCGCGCGTCCCAGCGCTCGAGGCGAAAGCAAGGTACGCCGTAGGCCGCGCTCATGGCGGCGAAGTCGAGGGCGGCGCGGTCGCCCGTGCTGGGATCATGGCCCCAGGTGATCTTCTGGAACTGCGAGACCATCGCCAGCCGCCGGTTGTCGAGCACCACGATGCGCGCGGGGAGCCTGTGCTCGGCGAGTGTGCCGAGCTCCTGGCCGTTGATCTGGAAGGATCCGTCCCCGACGATGCACAGCACCCGGGCCTTTGGGCGCGCCAGGCAGGCCCCGACGGTGCTCGGCAGGTCGTATCCCATGGCGCCATGGCCGCCTGAGGTCAGCAATGTCCGGCGCGGCGCATCGAAGGCGAGATGTCGCGCCGCCCATTGCTGGTGGTGTCCGACGCCGGTCACCACGACCTGCTCGTCGCCTTCCGTCGCGCGCTGCAGGGCTCCGAGCACGACGGCCGGGTGGCAGCCGTCGCCCGCCGGGTAGTCGTCCATCGGCAGCTCCTGCCGCCACGTCTTGAGCGAGAGATGCCAGGCCTCCCGGGCCGGGGGGGCATCGGCCCGCAGGGCGAGCGCGTGCAGCAGCGCGGTGAGCGCCTCTCCGACGTCGGCACCGAGCGAGAGGTCTGCGTGGATCCGGCTCTCGGTCAGCTCCGCCGGGTCGAGATCGATGCGGACGATGCGGGCGCCCGCGGCGAACGCGGCGGTCAGCGTGCCCGTCTGCCGCACGTCGAGCCGCGAGCCCAGCACGAGCAGCAGATCACAGCCGTGGACTGCCCGGTTCGCCCAGGGCGTACCCGTGTGGCCGAGGAAACCCAGCGCCAGGGCATGCTGCGTGGGAAAGGCTCCGACGCCGAGCAGGCTCGTGACCACCGGCATCCGCTCCTGCTCGGCCAGCGCACGCAGGTCGTCCGTCGCGCCGGCCAGCAGGACGCCCTGACCTGCGAGCATCAGCGGGCGCTCCGCGTCCCGGATCCACGCGGCGATCTCGTCGAGGCGGGGGTCCGTGGCGAGGGGGGATCGTACCGGGGTGTCGATCGACGCGAGCACCTGCCTGGGCGAGCGCGTCGAGACGCTCGCGCGCTGCACGTCCATCGGCAGCTCGATCACGACGGGCCCCGGGCGGCCCGAGACGGCGGTCTCGAAGGCCCGATCCACGATCTCCGGCAGCTCGTCGGCGTGCATCGGCCGCAGGCAGGCCTTGGTGATCGGGCCGCACAGCGCGGAGGTGGGGACCTCCTGGAAGCCGCGCTGCCGCACGCCCGGCCGACTCTGCAGATCGGCGGTTCCGACCTGCCCCGCAATCACGATCAGGGGGGTCGAGTCGTACCATGCGTCGGCAATGACCGTCATCAGGTTGGTCACGCCGGGCCCGCTCGTCACCATGGCCACGCGCGGCTCGCGGTTGAGCCGCGCGTCGGCGAGCGCGGCGTAGCCTGCGCCCTGCTCGTGGCGCGCCACCACGAACTCGCCACCGAGCTCGATCCAGCCGTTCAGGGTCGGCATGATGGTGCCACCCGGATACAGGTAGAGCCGCGGAATCCCGCGGTCGCGCAGGGCGCGCGCCAGGACCTGCCCGCCACTGCACTCGTCCGGGTTCGGGGTGAGCGCAGCGAGGAGCTCGGCGGAGCTGAAGTCGCTGCGTCCGCCGAGCCGCGCGTAGAGGGATCGGGCGAACGCGAGGTGGTGGGGCCGGTCCACGGACAGGTGCACACCTGCCAGCGGGATCTCATCGGCGCGCGGCGCACGCGCACTGCGGACGATTCCCTCGGGCCGTCGGCTCGGCAGCAGGGCCAGGTGCTCGCGCTCCTCGGCCGAGAGCGGTACGTGGTTCCAGGTCTCGAGCGCCCGTCGCGAGAAAGGATCGATGCCCTCGTGCAGGGTCGCTCCCTCGAGGGTGGCGTAATCCGCGCCCTCGGTGAGCAGTCGCTCGACGAGCTCGTCGATCAGCTCGGGACAGACGAAGGGGCAATCGGCCGTGATGCGCACGACGGGGTCGAGCTCGAAACGCCGCGCCGCCTCGAGCGTCCGGGTCAGCACGTCGTCGAGCGGCCCTCGATGGCAGGCGATCTCCCGATCCACACAGAATTCCTCGATGGCATCGTCGTCGGGCCGATCCGAGGTGGCGATCGCGACGAAGTCCAGCGTGCGCGCGAGTCGTACCCGCTCGACCACGCGCTCGAGCAACGGTTTGCCGGCGAGGTCGCACAGCACCTTGCCCGGCAGCCGGCGACTGCTCATCCGGGCCTGGACGATCGCTCCGGCTCTCATCGCGCCGACCCCTCCAATGCGAGCTCCAGGATGCGCCGCGGTCCGCCGCCATCGCCGAGCGCCGCGATGGCGGACCGCGCGGCCGACTCGGACCCGCCCTCGGCGAGCACATCCCGCACCGTCGAAACGAAGTGGGAGGCGTCGAACGCCTCTGCGGAGCCCAGCGGTCTGCCAATGCCCAGCGCGGCGAGCCTCTCGGCGGCGTCCGCATCGGCCGCTGAGCGGGTGACGCAGAAGGCCGGTGTGCCGAGCGCCGCCAGCTCGTAGAGACACAGACCGAAGCCGCAGATCGCCACGCGAGCTTCCGCCATCGCCGCGTACAGCTCGTCGCGGTTGGGCGCGACCAGTACCGAGCGGTCGTCGTCGTCGGGCGAGAACCCGAGCCGGGCCAGGGCCCGCACCCGACCGGCGGGTGCGGCGGGACCGATCACGAAGCGCGGGGTGACTCCGCAGGGGGCCTCCGTCCGGCACGCCTCGGCGAGACGAAGCAGCAGGCCTTCGGGGTCGGCGCCGCCGAAGACGACGAGCAACCCGTCCCGTGCCGCGTGCTCGTCGGCTCGCCGCCCGCGCAGCCACGGATCGACGATGCACCAGTCGGCGCCCTGGCGGACGCGCCGATCCTGCGAGGCCGGCGCGTGCAGGACAGGGAGCACCGTCCAGGTGGCCCGGTCGATCAGATCGAGGCGATCGAGGACGATCGTTCGCCGGTCCAGGGCCTCGGCCATCTCCAGGAACGCCTCCAGCTTGCCGGGTCCGTCGAGGATCCATGCATCGGCCGAGGCCGGGACGTCGCTGACGGCGCCGGGGTCGTTCACCGGCGTCTCGCCGGCCTCGCGACGTGCGGCCTGGCGCGCGGCCTCGTCGCCCTCGATCCACAGGGTCGGCTCGAGACCCAGCCTTCGGGCCTCGCGCGCCAGGCTGGTCGTACGCATCACGTGCCCGAGGCCGATCTCCCGACCTCCCTGGGCGAACAGGCCGAGGCTCCTCACGAGTCGAGCTCCTGCGCGTCGGGGCGCCAGTGGGCGCGCAGCCCTTCGAGGGGTCGCAATCCGTCTCGCGGGTCGGCGCGCCAGGCGCGATCGTCGATCTCGCTGGGCGCGGGCGTCTTCGCCCCGGAGCCGTCGGCCACAAAGCCCGACCGGACGTCGCGGATCACGGTCTCGATGTCCCCGGGCAGCCAGCAATGGCCTGCCTCGAACTCGGCCCCCTCTCCGTCGAGGTCGAGGTGGAACTCGACCATCGAGGCCCCGTAGCGATGGACCGCACGCTGCAGGACCGCGGGCGAGACCGAGTGATCGCTCCAGCCGATCTGGCAGCCGCCGGGGCGCAGGGCCTCCGCCAGCCGACGAAGGGTCTCGATCGCCGAGAGGTTGGCTTCGGCCACCGGCGTCGGATAGCCCGAGACGCAGTGGAGCAGCGTGAGATCGCGGCAGCCCGCGTGGTCGAGGACGCGCAGGGCGTGTGAGACCTCGTCGGTCCGGGCCATGCCCGTCGAGAGGACGACCGGGTGACCCTTCGAGGCGCAGGCGCGCAGCAGCGGATCCCAGAGCAGCTCGTAGGAGGCGATCTTGAAGAAGCTCACGTAGGGCGCGAGCTGCTCGACGGCGGCCAGGGAGAAGGGCGTGCAGCCCAGGGCCAGACCGCGCTCGCGAGCGCGCTCGGCCAGGCTCGGCAGGAAGCTCACCGGAAGCTCCCAGTCGGCACGGGCGCGATGCGCCGGGCTCCTCTCCAGGATCTCCGGTGCGAACAGCTCGTCCACGCGGAAGAGCTGGAACTTCACGGCATCGCAGCCGATCTCGGCGGCACGATCGATGAAGGCCAGGCAGCGCTCGAGGCTCCGGTGGTGGTTGCTCGAGACCTCGGCAACGAACTGGACACGCGGCGGATGCATTTCGAAATGGAACCTTCCGGCGATCTGAACCGTCGACGTTGCAATCTGAAAGGGGCTTTGGGACCCGCTCTGCCGGTCGTTCCGGAAAAGCGGATCGTCCTCGCGGATGTGCAAACGCCATGCCGCACGGCGGGTGTGGCACTGGGCTTGCACGCGACAGGCGGCGTGGACCTGACCCGGCTGGCCCTCGACGACGACCTGCGTCGCGCGAACCTCGCGCGCAATCTCTCGCGCTTCCGGCGCGCTGCGCCCGAGCTGACGGATCGCATCGCCGAAGCCTCCTTGGAGGGAGCGGAGCTGTTCGTCGGCCGGCGAGGAGATCCGGCTCTCGCCTGGCAGGGGCAGCTCGTCGCCTCGGCGTACGACCCGCGAGCCGAAGGAGAGCGTCTCGCCGCCCAGGTGCCGCAGGAGGCCGACCTGGTGGTCGCCTTGGGCTTCGGCGCCGGCCACCATCTCGCCGCACTGGCCAAGCGGGTCTCCCAGCGCCTGATCGTCTTCGAGCCCGAGCCCGGCCTGCTGCGGGCGGCACTCTCGGCCAACCCGCTGCCCTTCCTCGGGGACAGGAACATCGAACTCGTCTGCGACGAGGACGCCCTCGTCGCCGCCCTCCAACGCCACTACACGCTCGGTCTGTCGGTGCACGTCCTGCCACATCCCAGTCTCGCGCGCAGCCGGCCCGAGGCCCTGCGCTCGATCGTGGAGCGGATTGCCCGTGCCAAGGAGCAGATCGACGTCTCGATCGCGACGCTCCGGACCTGGTCGCAGCACTGGGCGCTGACCGCGGTGCAGAACGCCCCGCGGATGATCGGGCTGCCCTCCCTGGCGCCGCTTCGGGGCGCCCTGGCCGGCACCACCGCCGTGGTTTGCGCGGCGGGCCCGTCCCTTGCGAAGCAGCTGCCGCAGCTGGCGGCCGCGCGAGAGCGGGTCGTCGTCCTCGGGATCGGACAGAGCGCGGCTGCGCTCGCTCGCGCGGGCGTGCGTGCCGACCTCGTCGTGGTGACCGAAACCCAGGACGTCTCCCATCAGCTGGAGGCGGCGCCGGATCTGGGGGACCAGAACCTCGTGCTCGTGCCCCAGAGCCATCCCTCGCTGTTCTCCTTGCCGGTGCGGCGACGCTTCCTGGCCTTCGAGCGGGGTCAACCGTTCTCGTGCTGGCTCGGCGAAGCCATGGGACTGGGGGCCGAGCTCCGCTCGGGCGGCTCGGTCGCGGTGTCGGCCGTGTTCCTGGCCGCGTTTCTCGGCGCCGAGCGCGTGCTCTTGATCGGTCAGGATCTCGCCTTCACCGGTGGCCGCCGCTACAGCGCGGGGACGGTCTACGACGAGCTCGGGGTCGAGACGGAGCCGGACGGAAGCGTCTTCTTCACG
This sequence comes from Deltaproteobacteria bacterium, assembly GCA_029261775.1. Lineage (GTDB taxonomy): Bacteria > Myxococcota_A > UBA9160 > UBA9160 > UBA6930. The sequence continues at coordinate 8,319 of JAJDAR010000056.1, forward strand.
GGGCTGAAGAGCAAGGGCGACCTCTTCCGCCGCACCACACCCGATCGCGAGCTCGCGCCGGGTACGGTCTGGGTCGAGGACTGGGAGGGTCGCCCGATCCTGACCGACCAGACCTACGCGAGCTTCCGGGAGGAGTACCGCGCCGTCGGGCAGATGCTCCGGGACGAGGGCACCGAGCTCGTCAACTGCACCGAGGGGGGTGCGCGCATTCCGGGTCTGGTGCATGAGGCCTTCGCAGAAGCGCTCGCGGGGGCGGCGGCTCCCGCCTGCCGAGCCTCCGAGCTGCTCGATGCCGCCGAGAGCGACGGGCCTCGGGCCGAGGGCCTGATCCTGCGGAGCGAGAGCCGGCGGCTGCGCGAGCGCGTGCGCGAGCTCGCCCGCTCGGCGACCCGGGCGCTGAAGGATCTCGGCGAGCTGGTGGGCCCACGAGGCGCCGTCGACCCAGCACGCCTTCCGCGCTATCAGCGCGCCGAGAAGAAGGTTCGCGCCCAGCTCGACGCGCTTCCCGTCGTTCTCTCGATGATGCAGCACGAGCTGCAGGAACTCACGCTCGCGTCACGCAAGCGAGGAGGGGAGCCCTCGGAGGCGGTGGAGCGGTCGCGGGGCCTGCTCGAAGGCGCGAGCCGAGCCGCCGGCGGCGTGCTCGAGCTCCTCGACCGGCTCGACGCTGCGCTCGACAAGCCCGAACGGCTCGATTCGGAGGGCGGGCTGCAGGCGCACGAACCTCTCTCCGCCGGGCTCGATGAGCCCGCGTAGGCGGCGGGAGCGCAACACATTGGACGCTGCGCGGCGTGCGCCGATCGAGATCGAGTTCGAGCTGAAGGACTCGCGCAGCGGTGCGCCCAGCTTGACGGTCGGGGGGCGCCTGATCCATGGCCTCTACGATCCGGTCCGCGACGCGCAGCGCGATGCCGTGAGGCTCGCGAAGCGTGTGGGCAGGAGCGGTGGCATCGCCCTGATCGGCTCCGGTCTCGACCTGCTGCCTCGCGCCCTCCGGGAGCAAGGCGTTCGCGATCTGATCGTCTACGAGCCCTTTTCCCGCCTGAGAGAGGCGCTTGCAGACGCGCTCGCCGGGCCGCGAACCGAGCTCTGCACGCTGGACGAGCTCGAGGCCCGGCTGCGCCGGCGTCCCGCACACGTCGTGGTCCACCCGGGCTATGACGAGCTGGTCCACTTCGAACAGCGCTTCGCCTTGCGTGCGCTGCGTCGGGGACTCGGAGGTCGCCGCCGCGAGGAGTCGGTCGCCAGCGAGCGCAGCTTCGCCTCGTTGGCCCGACTTCCGCGGCTTCGCACCCTGTCCTCCCTGGAAGGCTGTCTCGCCGGGCGGAGTGTCGTGATCGCCGCGGGGGGGCCCTCGCTGGAGACCGTGCTTCCGCAGATCGCCCGGGCCGGGGCGATCGTGCTCGCGGCACCGCAGGCGCTCGACCGTCTGCTCGGCGCCGGGGTTCGCGTGGACTTCGTGGTCAGCCCGGATCCCGGCGACTGGCTGACGCCCGTCCTCGGTCCCGAGGGTGCGCCCTTCGGGGCGCTGTTGGCGGACACGTCGACCCATCCGGACGTCCTCGATCGTTGCCCCGAGCGCTGCTTCCTGTTCCAGCTTCGCTCCGCCCACCTGCATCACGAGGCCTGGGTGAGGGCGGGGCTTCCGATTCTCGAGGAGCCCGTGCTGACCGTCGCGGAGACCGCCCTCGAGCTGGCGCTGGAGCTGGGCGCGCGGCGGGTCCTGCTGGCGGGGGTCGATCTCGACGCGCCGAATCCGCTGTACGGATCACCCTTTCGCGCGGCCAACCTGCGGGGTGAGCTCGTGCCGACGAATCGCGTCTACTTCCATGCGGCCCGCTACCTCTCGCACCGGCTCCCGCGACTGCCGGACCTCGAGGTGCGTCGGGTCGGCCAGGGACTCGCCATCGATGCTGCGCTTCCGCTCGAACCCCAGCAGGCCGAAGAGTGGCTACGCGACGCGGCCTGCGAGGCGCGCGGCGCACCGGTCCTTCCCTCGGCCGATCCGGGTGCGGAACGCCTGCGTCGCGAGGTGCGCGGCTGGCTGCGAGACGAGCCACCGCCGACGACGACGGAAAGGGTGGCCCCGATCCACGACGCCTGGGCCGGCTTCGAGCCGATGACCCCGGCGGAGGTTGCGGCGCGCTGGAGGGTCCTGCGGCGTGCCTTGGCAGCACCCGCTCCCTAGGTCGTCTGCTTGACCCGTTCGTCCAGCTGCGCTCGCAGCGCGGCGTGTCGCCTCCGGTCGAGGCGGAAGGGCAGCATGGACAAGACGGGCGCCAGGAACGCGAGGCCGATCAGCGGGCCGGCCACGACCCCGAGCCGGAACAGCACGCCGGGCTCGACCTGACCCGGCTCCACGCCGCTGGGCAGCGCGATCACGTCGATCAGGACACCGCCCACGAACTGCCCCAGGCCGGTCGGGACCTTGAGGGCGAAGCCCATCGCGGCGAAGAAGATGCCGTCGCGACGCGCCCCGGTCTCCACCTCGAACTCGTCGGCCACGTCGGCCACCATCGACGGGCTCATCACCTGCACGAGCCAGACCGAGGCCACGAGCAGGAACTGATGCACGAACGCGATGCGATAGAGCCACGGGTCGCCGTTCTCGGGGAGGATGCCGATCAGCCGCCCGCCGATCCACCACATCGAGTTGAGGACGAGCAGGAACCCGGCGGCGAAGAAGATGTGCTTCTTCTCGAAGCGATGCTGGAGGGGCCGCAGCAAGATGAATACGACGATCGTCGGCAGCACCGAGCTGGCCGAGAGGATGCCGACCTGAACCGAGGAGAAGCCCCAGAAGTAGGTGTTGGTGTAGAAGCCGAGGGTCACCGAGACGCCGCTGATCGCACCGAACAGGATCGAGGCGACGAAGACCCAGCGGAAGTTCCGGTTGCGGAGCGCCTCGACGACGTCGCGGATCGGATCGCGCCAGTCGAAGCGCCTTCGGGGTCCGCCGCTCGGGAGGAAGGGGATCTGCTTGCGGGTGAAGTAGACCGAGATCGCGATCGTGACGGCCGCGACCCCGGCCGAGAGCCAGCCGTAGTCCACGTAGTTGCTGGCCAGGAGCCGTCCGTCGCCTTCTCCGCCTCGTGCGAAGAGCCAGGCCAGGCCGGCGAAGGGCAGGGCGACCCCGGCGAACCAGCCGAGGGTCGTCCGATAGCTCACGACCGTGGACCGCTCTTCGTAGTCGGTCGAGAGCTCCGCCCCGAGTGCCGCGTGCGGGATCGCGAAGGCGGTCAGCGCCGTTCGCAGGCACACCGCCACGAAGGCGAGCCAGAGGAAGAGCCCGATCTGGCCGAGCCCGGCCGGCGGGTTGAAGAGCATCAGGAAGCACAGGGCGAGGGGGAGGATCGACAGCGCCATGAAGGGGTGTCGCCGGCCCCAGCGGGAGCGGTGGTTGTCCGAGATCGTGCCGACCAGCGGATCGGTGATCGCATCCGCGATCTGTCCGACGAGGGCTGCGGCTCCGTAGAGGGTGCCCGACAGGCCCACGACCTGCGTGTAGAAGAACGGCACGAAGTTGACGAAGGCCGCGTCCTTGGCCGCAAAGCCCATCGACCCGACGCCGTAGGCCAGCTTGACGCCAATCCCGAGCTTTCGAGGACCCTGCTCTTCGCTCACCCTGCCTCCCGACGAACGGGCGAGCTTGCCCCAGGCCCGAGGGCTTCGCTCTCCGCCGGAGACATCTTCGTGGAGAGAGGCTAGGAATAGGCGCGGCGGAGGAGATCCATTCATGAACGAGGCGACCGCGCGTACGCCGGTCCTGGTCGGCGTCGGCCAGGTGCGGCAGCGAGCCGACGATCCGATGAAGGCGGAGGAGCCCCTGCTCTTGATGGCGGCGGCCGCCGAGCGGGCCGCAGAGGACGCCGGCTGTGGGGATCTGCGGCGCGCGGTCCAGTCGATCCGGGTCCCGAGGGGCCTGTGGGACTACGCGAACCCCGGAGCCTGGCTCGGCGAGCGCTTCGGCGCGAACCGCCCCGAGACCGAGCTGGCGGTGATCAGCGGCACGACGGTGCTCAAGCTGGTCTCGGAAGCGGCCGCCGCGATCCAGACCGGTCGCCAGGACGTGGTGCTCGTCGTCGGCGGTGAGGCCGAGCACAGCAAGCGTCGCGCCAAGGCGGCAGGGTTCACGCCTCCGCGCACCGTGCAGGAGGGTCCCGCTCCGGATCGCGGCCTGCCTGTCATGCCGAGCTTCAAAGGGCATCCGGACGCGGACTCGGGCCTGACGAATCCCACCCAGTGCTTCGGTCTCTTCGAGGTAGCGATGCGCCACGCACGTGGCGAGAGCGTCGAAGCGCACCGTGCGCGCATCGCCAGCCTCTGGGCGCGCTTCGCGCGGGTCGCGGCGACGAACCCCCACGCGTGGGTGCAGACGGCGCCGACGGCCGAGGAGATCGCGTCGGCGACCGGCGGCAATCGGATCGTCTCCTCGCCGTACCACAAGTACATGGTGGCCAACATGGTGGTGGACCAGGCCGCTGCGGTGTTCCTCTGCTCCGTGCAGAAGGCACGGGAGCTCGGCATCTCCGAGGAGCGCTGGGTGTTTCCGTGGGTGCACGCGGAGGCGGAGGTCGGCAAGGCCGTCTCCCATCGACACTCTCTCGACGAGGAGCCGGTGCTGCGGAGGGTCGGCCAGCAGGTGCTCGACCGGGCAAGGCTCGCTGCCGACGAGCTAGGGCCGATCGACTTGTACAGCTGCTTCCCCGCGGCCGTGCAGCTGGCGATGAAGGAGCTCGGCCTGCCGGACGACTGCACGCCGACGCAGACCGGCGGCCTGACCTTCTCGGGCGGTCCGTTCAACAGCTACGTGTTGCACGCGATCGCCCGCACGACCGAGGCGCTTCGCAAGGATGGCTCGCGCCCGGCGCTGGTCTCCGGGGTCGGTGGCTTCATGTCCCGCCACGCGATGACGATCTTCGGCCGGGAGCCGCTGGCGGGCGGCTTCGAGAGACACGACCTCGACGAGGAGGTCGCCGCGCTGCCGGGTCGCGACTACGCGGCGGACCACCAGGGCCCGGTGACGATCGAGAGCTACGTGGTGCCCCACGACCGGCAGGGGCCGGAGCGCGCCGTGCTCGCGGTTCGCACGCCCGGGGGCGCGCGCAGCTGGGCGAGGAGCCGGGACCCGGAGCTGCTCGCGGCCCTGGTCGCCGAGGAGCACTGTGGTCGGCAGGCCAAGGTCGGAGAGGACCGCGAGCTGCGGCTCGCCGGCTAGGAGCGGGTGATGGGCGAAGACGAGCGCGAAGCACGCATCCTCGACGGTCGTGCCTGGCGGGACTTCTGCGAGCGCCTGGGTCGGATCGGCGACGTCGTCTTGCGCGACGGCAGCCCCGAGACCGCCTTCGATCGCGCGGAGGGCTACCGCTATCTCACCCGCCTGCTCCGCGCGGGCCTCGAGAGCCAGCTCGAGTTCGGAGATCCGCGTTTCCCGGGGTTCTATCAGCTCTCCAACGAGACGATCAAGATCGGGAACGACAACCCGGACAACTTCTATCAGAACTGCACGATCAGCGGCGCCTACGAGTATCGCATCACCGGCACGCGCGGCACGGTGCCCTATCTGAGCTTCGGAACCAAGGCGGGCGGCTACGGTTCGACTGGCGATCTCGAGCCGACCGGGCAGATCGACGCCGAGGCCCTCGACATCGACGAAGACGGCCGCTTCGAGATCCACGTCTCCTGCGAGCCGCGAGCGGGCAACTGGCTCGCGATGAAGCCCGAGAGCCGCATGCTGATCGTCCGCCAGACCTTCCACGATCGGCCGCGCGAGGAAGCGGCTCGGCTGCGCATCGAGCGCGTCGGCGAGCCGATTGCCGGGGGGTTGGACCCGCTGGCCTTCGAAGACACGCTGGGTCGCGTCGCGGCCTTCGTCGAGGGTACCTCGAACAAGTTCGCCGGCTGGATGGACGAGTACGCCGCACACGTGAACCAGCTGCCGTCGGACGATCAGGCGAAGTGTCAGCGCGCCGGCGGCGACGCGAACATCCACTACCTGCAGAGCCGCTGGTGTCTCGAGCCCGATGAGGCCCTGCTGATCGAGGCGCGGCGCATTCCCGACTGCGACGGCTGGAACTTCCAGGTCAGCAACTACTGGATGGAGTCCCTCGACTACCGCTTCCATCGGATCCACGTCAACGAGCACAGCGCCGTGCTCGAAGAGGATGGTTCGCTCCGCATCGTGTTGGCCCACCAGGATCCCGGGCCCCGCTGGCCGAACCGGCTGACGACGGCGGGCCACCGTCTCGGCGGCATGCTCTTCCGCTGGATCGGCGCCGTGGAGCACCCGCCCGTGGACACCCGGGTCGTTCCGTTCCGCGCGCTGGCGGATCTCTAGGCAGCCCAGGCCCTCAGGATCTGGCCCTCGGCGGCCGGTCGAGGTAGTGTGCGGTCGTGATTCAAACGACCGGATTCCCTCCGACCGGCTCCTCCCAGAGCCCCGGCGCCACGCGGCTCCTGGTCACGGGCATGACCCACGTCGGGGGCGAGCTGCACCTGGCCGAGCTGACCCCGGTCGCGCGCCAATGCGGCTTCACCTCCGAGCAGCTGCGCTCCTGCCTGCGCCGGATGGTGGCGGAGGGGCTCTATCAGCGCGAAGGATCGGGCCAGGGGGCGGTCTACTGCACCACCGCACGCGGGGCCGGGTGGCTGGCCGAACGCGGGCAGATGATCCGGCGCGCCTACCAGCAGGATGCAGGCGCCGCGCCGTGGGACGGTGTCTGGCACCTGGCCGGCTTCGCGGTCCCCGAGATGCGGCGCGATGCCCGGGACAGGCTGCGCGAGACCCTCGCCGACGCCGGCGGAGCGAGTCTGCAGGGCGGGCTCTACGTCGCGCCCCATTCCTGGGAGGAGCAGCTGCGCCGGGCGGTGAAGGATCTCGAGATCGACGGCTGCCTCAACCTCGCGACGACCCGCGACCTGGAGGTCGGCGGCGTGTCCGAGCCTCGCCTCGTGGCCCGGCTGCTCTGGCGTCTCGACGCGCTCGGCCACCGCTACCAGCGCTTCCTCGACACCTACGCCGGGGTTCCCGCGGCCATCGAGGCGCGCATCGCCCAGGGCGAGCTGTTCGACGACGCCGAGATCATCCCCGGCGTGTTCGCGATGGCCCAGGTGTGGACCGAAGGCGCCGCGGGCGATCCGCTGCTCCCCGCGGAGCTGCTGCCCGAGCCCTGGCCCGGCCGCGCGGCCCGCGAGCTGCTGCTGCGCAGCCGACGCCTCGTGCTGGCAGCGCGCCGCGACCAGCGTCCCCTCACCCTGTTCTCGGGCTTCGACGAGAGTCTCGAGTCCTGACCCGTTCTCGGGTTTCGACGAAAGTGTCGAGCCCGGAAAGATACGCGCCCCGCCTGAAAGGAACCGCCATGAAATTCGGGATCTTCTACGAGCACCAGCTGCCCCGTCCCTGGAACGACGGCGACGAGCACCGCCTCTTCCAGGAGGCCCTCGACCAGGTCGAGCTCGCCGATCGCGTCGGCATCGACTTTGCCTGGGAGGTGGAGCACCACTTCCTGGAGGAGTACTCGCACTCCTCGGCGCCCGAGGTGTTCCTGGCCGCCTGCTCCCAGCGCACGAAGAACATCCGCCTCGGCCACGGCATCGTGCAGATGCCCCCCGGCTACAACCATCCCGCACGGGTGGCAGAGCGCGTGGCGACCCTCGATCTCGTCTCCAACGGGCGCGTCGAGTTCGGGACCGGCGAGTCCTCGGCGATCCTCGAGCTGGGCGGCTTCAACGTCGACGTCGACACCAAGCGCGAGGCCTGGCAGGAGGCGGTCGAGCAGTGCGCGAACATGATGGTGATGGACCCCTACCCGGGGTTCGAGGGCAAGTACTTCGACATGCCCTGCCGCAACGTGGTGCCGAAGCCCATGCAGAAGCCGCACCCGCCGCTCTGGGTGGCCTGCTCGAACCGCGAGACGATCAAGCTCGCGGCCCGGCTCGGGATCGGGGCGCTGACCTTCGCCTTCGTCGATACCGCCGAGGCCAAGCAGTGGGTGGACGACTACTACCGCATCCTCAAGGAGGAGTGCGTCCCCATCGGCCATGCGATCAACCCGAACATCGCGATGGTCACCGGCTTCTCGGTGCATCACGACGCCGCGGAGGCGAAGCGCCGCGGGATGGACGGCTTCCGCTTCTTCGGCTTCGGGCTCGGCCATCACTACATCTTCGGCGAGCACAAGCCGGGGCGGACCGACATCTGGAAGCAGTTCGAGGCGGCGCGGGGCGCCATCCCCGAGGAGGGGGCGAACCGCGGCATCGGCACGCCGGACGAGCTGCGCGCGCACCTGGGTGCCTTCGCCGACGCCGGCGTCGACCAGGTGACCTTCATCCAGCAGGGCGGGCGCAATCGCCACGACCACATCTGCGAGTCCCTCGAGCTCTTCTCCGAGGAGGTGATGCCGGAGTTCAAGGAGAAGGAGGCCGAGCGCGAGCGCCGCAAGATGGAGGAGCTCGCTCCCTACCTGGAGCAGGCGATGGCGCGGAAGCAGAAGATGCGCGAGCTCTCCGACGACGAGATCCCGGCGATTCCCGCTCTGGGCCGGCAGATCACCCAGAATCCCCAGAATCTGACCGACGAGCAGAAGGCGAGGCTGGAAGCCTGGCAGGAGCGGGGCGAGTCCATCCGCGACGGTGGCGTCTGATTGTTGGACCGGCTTCGCAGGCGAATCGGATGAGGCAGCTCGCGCGGCCCTACCGCGTGGCCATCATCGGCGCGGGCTTCTCCGGACTGTGCCTCGGGATCCAGCTCAAGAAGGCCGGGATCCCGTTCACGATCCTGGAGAAGTCCGACGGCGTGGGCGGCACCTGGCGAGACAACACGTACCCGGGCGCTGCCTGCGACGTGCCGTCGTTCCTGTATTGCTTCTCCTTCGAGCAGAAGACGGACTGGTCGCGCAAGTGGTCGCCGCAGCCCGAGATCCTCGCCTACATGGAGCACTGTGCGGAGAAGTACGCGCTCGGTCCCCACATCCGTTTCGGGACCGAGGTCGTCTCGGCGGACTACGACGACGAGCGGAGCCGCTGGCGGATCGCCCTTCGCGACGGAGAGAGCCTCGAAGCGGAGATCCTGATCAGCGGCACCGGCCAGCTGAACCGTCCCTGGGTGCCGCCGATCGCCGGTCTCGAGAGTTTCGAGGGCCCCTCCTTCCACTCGGCGCGTTGGGACCACGAGGTGTCGCTCGAGGGCAAGCGGGTCGCCGTGATCGGCAATGCCGCCAGCGCGATCCAGTTCATCCCCCAGATCGCTCCGCGCGTCGCACACCTCGACGTCTACCAGCGCAGCGCCAACTGGATGATGCCCCGGAAGGACCGCGCGTACCGCGAGGCCGAGCAGCGCCGTTTCGCCCGCCATCCCTGGTTGGCCAGGCTGTACCGCTGGTGGATCTGGGCGATGTTCGACCTGCGCTGGCCGATGTTCCGCGGCAGCCGCTTCCTCTCGGAGCGCTTCGAGCCGCTCGCCATCGCGGAGATGCGAAAGGTGGTCGAGGACCCGGCTCTCCAGGAGGCCCTGATCCCGAAGTACCCGGTCGGCGGCAAGCGCGCGCTGATCTCGGACGACTACTACGCGACCCTCAATCGCGAGAACGTCGGGGTCGTCCTGGAGCGCATCGATCGGGTCGAAGCCGACGGGCTGGTCACGGCCGACGGCGTCCATCACCCGGCGGACGTGCTGATCCTCGCGACCGGGTTCGACTCCACGTCGTTCCTGGCGCCGATCGAGATTCGGGGCCGCGACGGGCTGCGTCTGCATGACGTGTGGGCAGAGGGGGCCGAAGCCCACCTGGGTCTGGCGGTGAGCGGGTTCCCGAACTTCTTCATGACCTACGGCCCCAACACCAACCTGGGTCACAACTCGATCATCTTCATGATCGAGTGCCAGACGCAGTACATCCTCGACTGCCTGCGCCAGATGGAAGACCGAAGGCTGCGCTCGATCGAGGTCCGCCCCGAGGTGCAGCGTGCGTTCAACGAGCGCCTCCAGCGCGAGCTGGCCAGGACCGTCTGGGCCGCGCCCGATCGCAGCTGGTACAAGAACGACGCCGGCAAGATCACCAACAACTGGTCGGGGCCCACCCTCCGGTACTGGTGGCAGACCCGCCGCGCGGAGCTGAGGGAGTACCTGCAGCTCCCGGCCGTGCGCGCGCTGCGGCCGGACCGGCTGCGGGCACGCGAAGCGGATCGCGCGGCCTCCTGAACTCGCGTTCGGGCTCCTCGCGAGGCGGTGGATGCTCCGACCGATGCCCGCTTCCTTTGCGGCCCGTGCCAAGGGGATGGGCACGCCGGCGCCGCGGGACGGCCTTGGCCGAGCGGAGCCGTACGGATCGTTGGCATCGCATTTGCTCTTGGATCCGGGGAGGAGGCTTCCCCATGGCGCGCTACGGCTACGAGCGGCTCTCGGCCCAGGATCTGAGCTTCCTCGTCGCGGAGGGCGAGCATGCGGCGATGCACGTCGCTGCACTCGCAGTGCTGGAGGCACCGGCGCTGCGCCGCGAGGACGGAGGCATCGACGTCGACCGCTACCGCGGCGCCGTCGAGGCCGTGCTGCACTGGATCCCGCGCTACCGCCAGCGTCTGCTCTGGACCCCGCTCGAGGGCTGGCCGGTCTGGGTCGACGATCGACGCTTCGACCTCGGCTACCACATCCGGCACATCGCTCTGCCGAAGCCGGGCAGCCTCGCGCAGCTCAAGGAGATGGTTTCGCGTATCGTGGCGCGGCCCCTCGATCGGGGCCGGCCCCTCTGGGAGATCTGGCTGATCGAGGGGGTCGAGGGCGGCGAGCAGTTCGCGCTGCTGAACAAGGTGCACCATTGCATGATCGACGGTGCCTCCGGCGCCGACCTCTCGCAGATCCTGCTCTCCCCTTCGGCACAGGCCGAGCCGCGGGAGCCCGTCCCCTACATGCCGCGGCCCGAGCCGACGGCAGCCGAGCTGCTGGGGGACGCGATCCGTCACCGGGCGACACTTCCCGCCCGCACCCTGCGCGATGCGTACACGTGGTGGAGCGGCTTCGAGGGCGACCCGGTGGCGGCAGTCCGCCAGCGCGCACGCTCGCTCGGCGACCTGCTCCGGACCGCGATCCGCCCCGCTTCGCAGACCCCGCTCAACGGTCCACTCGGACCGGATCGCAAGTTCGACTGGCTGACGATGCCGTTGGAAGACGTTCGCGAGCTGCGGCGGGAGCTCGGCTGCACGATCAACGACATCGTGCTCGCCACCGTCGCCGGCGCCGTGCGCCGCTACCTGTTCCGACGCAGGGTCGACACCAGCGACCTCGACTTCCGCGTCTCGGCGCCCGTGAGCGTCCGACGGGAGGAGCACAAGGGCAAGCTCGGCAACCACGTGTCTTCCTGGATCGTTCCCATGCCCCTCGACGAGGAGGACGCTCTCGAGCGCGTGGCCCGGATCCAGGCGATCACGGCGGAGCTGAAGGAGAAGGGCGCGGCGAGCGGCATCGAGACGCTGATGGCGGCCGCCGAGTGGCTCACGCCCGAGGTGCTGGCCAGCGGCGTCGGGCTGGCCCAGGGGCCGATCAACATGATCGTGACGAACGTCCCCGGGCCCCAGTTCCCGCTCTACAGCGTCGGGGCGAAGATGCTCGGGATGTATCCGGTCGTTCCGTTGCTGCCCGGGGCCGGCCTGGGCATCGCGCTCTTCAGCTACGAGGGAAAGCTCTGCTGGGGCTTCCATGCCGACGCGGGCCTGGTGCCGGATCTCGACCTCTTCGTCGGGGACATCGCTGCCGCATTCGAGGAGATGCGGAGCGCGACGGTGGCGCGGTTCATGGATCGCCGTACCGCGGCCCCGGAGCAGGCGCCCGCCGCGGCACCGGGCGCCGATGCCGCGTGGGATCAGGCGCCCGTCTCCGGACCGGGCGAACCCGCGGCCCAGACCGTCGGAGCCGCCTCGTAGCATCGGATCCCCCTCGCCCGCCCGTTGGTTGATCGGACCGGGCTCGCGTGACATCCTCCGGCCGCACCTGGGCCCGGTCTCTTCACCCGTGGCCTGGTTTCGCCGATGGCATCGGCGAGAAGCGAAGCGGTCCCGCCGGCGGGATCGAGCAGGCAGCTGGAGGGCCCGATGGCGTTGACGGATGGTCTCGATCTGATCTCTCCCCTCGCCTACGAGGACGCCGGGCATCCCCACGCCAGCTGGAGCCGGTTGCGGGCGGAGTCGCCCCTCCATTGGTGCCAGCCGGAGGGCTTCGCCGACTTCTGGGCGGTGACGAAGCACGCCGACATCTGCGAGATCTCGAAGACGCCGGGCAGCTTCCTCAACTCGGGTGGAATCGTCGTGCTGAACGACGAGCAGGAGCGTGAGCGCACCTCCGGCGAGGGTCTGGGCGCGATGCGCACGATCATCGACATGGACCCGCCGGAGCACCGCAGCTTCCGCAAGGTTGCGAGCCCCTGGTTCACGCCGAACGCGATGGTGCGGCTGGACGACGTGATGGAGGCGAGCGCGAAGCAGATCGTCGATAAGCTCGCCGGCACGACCGGCGAGGGGGAGTGCGACTTCGCGACCGAGGTCGCGGCCGCTCATCCTCTGCGGGTCCTGTCGACGGCCCTCGGCGTGGAACGCGAGGACGAGCCCTACATCCTGAAGATGACGAACGAGCTGTTCGCGTCCGACGATCCGGAGCTGCAGCGCCAGGGCACCGATCGGAAGTCGGCGATCGCCGAGCTCGGCGTGGAGCTGTTCCAGTTCTTCGGCAAGATCATCGAGGATCGCCGCCAGAATCCACAGGACGACCTGGCGACCGTGCTCGCGAACGGACAGGTCCACGGCGAGACGATGGGCCCGATGGAGACCTTCGGGTACTACCTGATCACCTTCACCGCCGGGCACGACACGACCAAGAACGCGATCGCCGGCGGCGTGCGCGCACTGGTCGAGCACCCCGACGAGCTGGCCAGGGTACAGGTCGATCCCGGCCACGTGAATGCGCTGTTCGAGGAGATCGTGCGCTGGACCACGCCGGTGAACTACATGAAGCGCACCGCTGCCCGGGACATGGACTTCCGGGGGCAGAAGATCCGCGAAGGGGACCCCCTCGTGCTCTTCTACGCGTCGGCGAACCGGGACGAGGACGTCTACGCCGACCCCTTCACCTTCCGCGCGGACCGCACCCCGAACCCCCACCTGGGCTTCGGGATCGGCGAGCACTTCTGCCTCGGGGCCAACCTCGCCCGTCGCTCCGCCCGCGCACTCTTCCGCGAGCTCACCGCCCGCGTCGAGCACTGGGAGCTCGCCGGCGACCCGGAGTGGATCCGCTCCAGCTTCGTCGTCGGCCTCAAGCACCTCCCGATCCGCTACCGCATCACGCCCGCCTGAGCCGGAGGGGCGACGCCCGAAGAGGGCGCGAAGAGCCGACGCCGAAAGAGAGAGGGGAGGACGGAAGAAGGAACGTCCCCTCTCTTGTTTCGCGGAAGTTGTACAAAGGGTGGGGGGGGGGGGGGAAAGAAAAAATGAAATAGAAAAAACCCGCCCAGAAAAAA
>JAJDAR010000057.1 GCA_029261775.1 Deltaproteobacteria bacterium
AAGTGCACCTTCTCGATCGCGATGCCGTGGACCCGGGCCTCGGCCTGGGCCAGCTCGAAGAAGATCCCGTGGGCGCGGTCGCGGACGGCGGGCTCGAGACGGGCCGCATCCAGCAACCGGCGGACCTCTCCATAGTGGCGATGGCCGTGGCCTCGCGCCGCCTTCGGGACCTGCACGTCGACGTAGGGTGCGGCCAGGGCTCCGCGCTTCACCTTCCGCACGACGAGGCGATGCTCGACACCGAGACCCTGCAGACCCTCGCGCAGCTCCTTCCTCGACAGGCCCGCATCGAGCATCGCGCCGAGGAACATGTTGCCCGCAATGCCCGAGAAGGGATCGATGTGGAGGACGCGGCGACCCGCAAGGGGCGCCGGAACTCGCCGGCGGTTCGACACCGCCACGGGCGCCTTCCTGGCCGGACGGCGGCGGGCCGAGGCCGAGGTGCCGGAATGCGCCACGTCAGATCCGATTGATCAGGGTCGCCACGGTGGCGGCCCCGAAGCCGTTGTCGATGTTGACGACCGTCACGTTCGAGGCGCAGCTGTTCAGCATCGCCAGCAGCGCCGCGACCCCCCCGAAGGAGGCGCCGTAGCCGACGCTGGTGGGTACGGCGATGACCGGCTTGTCGACGAGGCCACCGACCACGGATGCGAGCGCCCCCTCCATGCCGGCCACGGCGATCACGACCCGAGCCGCTCGCAGCACGTCGCTCGACGCCAACAGCCGGTGCAGTCCTGCCACCCCGACGTCGACGAGCAGCTCGACCTTGTTGCCGAAGTGCTGCGCCACCCCCGCCGCCTCGCGCGCGACCGGCAGGTCGCTCGTGCCCGCGCAGACCACGGCGATCGTTCCCCGCCCCTGGATCTCGACCTCCTCCGGGCCGTACCAGAGCAGGCGCGCGACCGCGTCGTAGACTCCACCGGGGAACGCGGCGAGCACCTGCTCTGCGGCCGCCGGCGAGACCCGGGTTGCCAGCGCCGACTGCTCGGCCTGGCGAAGCGCCCGCGCGATCTCGGCGATCTCCTCGGGCCGCTTGCCCTCGCCCAGGATCACTTCGGGCAGACCCATGCGAAGGGCGCGGTGCAGATCGACACGGGCTGCCCCGGAAGGCAGCTCGACGAAGGGGGGCTGGGCGAGCGAATCGAGCGCGTCGTCGGGCTCGAGCTCGCCGCGCCTCACCGCCTCGAGCAGGGCGCGGGCTCGTTCTCGCTCCACGGGGACAAGGCTATCAGACCCGGCCCGGGCCCACCCCACCCCCGACGCCGCCCGACGGCCGTGAACGCGATCCGATCAGCGTCCGGTCCGGGGTCTCCCTGCGGCCCGGCGCGGGCCGGATCCGCTGGTCGCGCGGTCCGTCATCTGGTGGCCACGCAGTCCGGCGCGGACTTCATCCGCTGACGACGCGGTCCGGCACGGACATCATCCGCTGACGACGCGGTCCGGCACGAAGACGAGTTGCCCGCGGATCTCCCGGCTGCGATCGGCGATCTCGGTCTCGATGCGCAGGCTGGCACCGACGCCGGCGCGGCGGTCGAGCTGCTCGGCCCAGGCGGTGTTGGCGTCGCGCATCGCGAGCGTCGGCAGGGAGGGCACCACCACGCTGCCGGTGGCATCGGCGATCGACGAGGCGACGTGGGAGACGAGGATGTTGCCCAGCTCGCGCAGCGCCGACTCGGCCTGCTCGGTGGAGGTCGGCCCCTTGCCGAGCAGGATCTCGACGAGCTTCCTTCCCACCGGGCCGGGGAAAAGCAGCGCCACGGCGCCGCCGGGGCCGCCCTCGAGCTCGAAGAAGACGCCCATGCGATCGCCCGCATGGCCCTCGTCGGTTTCGTCCGAAGCGGACTCGGGCTCGTCCGCCAGCCAGGCGACGGTCGGCACGCGCATCTGGCAGGTGCGCCCCAGCATCTGCGCGAGGGCGTTCGCCGCATGCCCGGCGCCGATGCTGGTGAGCTCGCGCACGCGATCCACCTCGGCGGCGTCGAGCCCTGTGGGGGACGCGTTCATACGAGCTGGTTCACGTCGAGCAAGAACACGGGCGATCCGTCACCGAGAACCGTCAGTCCCGCCAGCGCTCGCGCGGAGCCGAGCAGCCGCGGGATCGGCTTGACGTAGATCTCCTGTTGGCCGCTCAGGTGCTCGACCTGGAGCGCGACGCGCTGGCCGCGCACTTCCGTGAGGACGATCGGAGTCACGCCGGCCTCTTCCACGCGATCGAAGCCGATCAACCGGGCGAGATCCAGGACCAGCGTCGGCTCGTCGTCGACCAGACAGAAGCGCTCCGCCCCCGCCTGCTCGATGGCGGCCGCCTCCACCTCGATCACCCGCTCCACCTTGGCGATCGGAATGGCGACGATCTCGGCTCCGAGCCCGACCAGCAGCACGCGCTGGACGGCCGCCGTGACCGGAACCGAGAGCGAGGTGGTGGAGCCGAGACCCGGCCGGGAGTGCAGCTCGACCCGGCCCCCGAGGCCTTCGATCGTGGCCTTGACCGCGTCCATGCCGACGCCCCGCCCGGAAACCTGGGAGACCTGGGTCGCGGTCGAGAGGCCGGGGCGGAAGATCAGCGCGGCGATCTCGTCCGAGGGCAGCTCGTCAGCCAGATCGGGATGCAGCACCCCGGCGTCGATGGCCCGCCGCTTGACGCTCTCGAGGTCGATGCCGCCGCCATCGTCCTCGACGGAGATCAGCACCTGGTCCTTCTCCCGACGGGCCTCGATCAGGACCCGCCCGGTGGGCGGCTTGCCGGCCTCGCGTCGGACCTCGGGAGTCTCGAGCCCATGGTCGACGGCATTGCGCACGAGGTGGACGAGCGGATCCACCAGCCGGTCGAGGATCGCCCGATCGAGCTCGAGCTCGGAGCCGCGCAGCTCGACGTCGACCTGCTTCCCGGTCGTGCGGGCGATCTCGCGCGCCATGCGCGGGAGCGAGTCGAAGACGCGCAACAGCGGCGCCGTTCGCAGCGAGAGCGCACGGCGCTGCAGATCGCCGACCACCCTCTCCATGCGATCGAAGCCGTCGTCGAGTCGGGAGGAGCTCGCTCCGGGGGTGTCGGCCGCCTGGGTGCGCAGATGGCTCGAGCTCAGGATCACCTCGCCGACGGAGGCGAGGAAGCGGTCCAGGGTCTCGGTGCGCACGCGGACCGACGGCTGCGCGCCATTGGCCTTGGGACTCGCGGCCTGGTTCTCTCCCGCCGCAGGCCCCGCCGCGGTGTCGGGCGCTACGGCGTCGGCGCTTTTTTTGGGTCCGGCTCCGGATCACCGGGCGGGGCGTCGGAACCGGCGGCCAGCTCGGCCGCGAGGCCAGGCTGCGCGGGCGGCGGTTCGCCGGTATCCCGCACGTGCGTCACCATCGCCTCGAGCCCCTCGAGACCCCGGAAGAGCGGCGGCAGGCCGCCCTCCCCCGCTTCCACGCGGCCGGCGCTTCGCACGCGCTCCATGCGGTCCTCGAGTGCGTGGGAGAGCTCGGTGAGCCCGTCGTAGCCCAGTGACCCCGCCATGCCCTTGATCGAATGGGCCATGCGAAAGACCTCGTCGATCGCGTCGCGGCTCGACGAGTCCTTCTCGAGGGCGAGCAGCGCCCGACTCATCTCGGCGAGATGCTCGGTCGCTTCCTCGAGGAAGAGCGCTCGATACTTGGCGAGGTCCAAGGTCAGTCGCTCTTCTCGAGGACCTTCTGGAGGGTGGAGACGACGGCGTCCGGCTTGAAGGGCTTCACGATGAAGTCCTTGGCCCCGGCCTGGATCGCCTCCATGACCAGCGTCTCCTGACCGAGCGCGCTGCACATGACGACGACGGCGCTCGGATCCTCTTTCTTGATGCCCTTCACCGCGTCGATCCCGGAGCGCTTGGGCATGACGATGTCCATCATGACCAGGTCCGGGCGCAGATCCAGATACTTGTCGATGACCTCGACGCCGTCGGACGCCTCGCCGACCACCTCGTAGCCTTCCGGCTCGATGATGTCCCGGATCATCTGACGCATGAACGATGCGTCGTCGGCAACCAGTACCCTCTTCATGTCATTCCCCCATGGGTGGAGTCGATCGTCTCGGGAGCCACCGAACCGCCGATGACCTCCATCGCCCGCTCGAGCAGACTCGCGGGATCCAGCACGCTCACCATCCGGCCTTCGAGAGGCCTGCGCTCCGCGACCGGTCCGGTGCCGTGAGAGGTCGCCGCCGGACCGTCGATCAGGCCCCAGATGCGATCGACGGGCACGCCGTAGCGATGCGGATCGTCCGGATCCTTGGCCAGGATCAGCAGGGGGCGATTCCGCGGATAGAGTGGGCGATCGGTCTCGAAGAGCGCGTCGCCATAGACGATCGGGACCGCGTCTCCGTGGTGGTTCACGACGCCGCCCACCTTCCGGTGGACCGTCGGCACGGACGCGAGCTGGTCGAGCTCGGTCACCTCGGCGACGTCGGCGATCGGCAGGGCGAAGAGGGTCCCGCACAGCTCGAAGGCCAGCAGCCGATCGCTCGCAGACACGACGTCGCCTTCGAAAGGATCGGGGGCGGTCACGACGAATCCCCGTCCCGGCGTCCGGGCCGGCCGTCGTCCGGCTGTGTGCGATAGCGCGCGACCATCTGGTCGAGGCGGCCCGACAGGCCGTCCAGGGACTCCGCGGCCTCCGTCATGTCGCCAACCGCGCCCATCTGGCGGCGCGCGAGCTCGGCGACCTCCTCGACGGCGGCGGCGTTGGCGAGGGCGACCTTCGACACCTGGTCCATCGATTCGACCATCTTCTCGGCATCGCGGGCCTGGTTGTCCGCTTCCTGGAAGATCTCCTCCGCACGGCCGGCGGCCTCGCCGACCGCGGAGCGGATCTGCTCGAGGGAGGCGGCGATCGTGTTGACGTCGTCGCGGCCCTCCGTGATGACCTGGCCGGACTCGCGCATCTCGTCGGCCACGCGCTGGGTGTCGGCCTCGATCTCCCCGACCAGCTTCGAGATCTCGTCGGCGCTGCGCGCCGCGCTCTCGGCCAGCTTGCGGATCTCGTCGGCCACGACCGCGAAGCCGCGGCCCGCCTCGCCGGCGCGAGCTGCCTCGATCGAGGCGTTCAGCGAGAGCAGGTTGGTTCGCGAGGCGACGCTGGTGATGATCTCGGTGATCTGGTGGACGTGGCGGGTCTTTTCCTCGAGCTGGAAGACGTTGCCGCCCGCCAGCTCCACGCGCTCGAAGACGCTGCGCATCTTCTCGATGGCGAGGCGGGAGACGTCGACGCCGGAGTTCGCCTTCTGGTTCGCCTCGGCCGCGAAGCCAAAGGCCTCGCGCGCGCGAGAGGCGTTGACCTCGATCGCCGAGGCGATGTCGGTGATCAGGCGCGTCACGTCGCCGAGCAGGTCCTGCTGGTTCGAGGCGCCCTTGGAGATCTCGGAGATCGTGCCGGTCATGTCGCTCGAGGAGCCTTCGACGCCGCTCACGGCCTCCTGCAGGGTGCGCACGCCGCCGACGATGCTCTTCGAGGTCTCCTGGATGTGGCTCATCACCTCGCGCAGGCTGGTCACCATCGCGGCCATGTTGCGCGCGAGGTCCGTCGACTCATCGGGGAAGCTCTGCTCGACCCCCGACTCCGCCCGGGTGAGATCGCCGGCAACGATGCGTTCCGACAGCTCGATCACCGGCCGGTAGCCGTCCGAGATGCGCAGCGACATCCACCAGGCGAGCGCACCACCGGCGCCCATCGCCAGGAAGGGTCGCGCCCAGCCGGCCATGGGCAGACCGAGCCCCTGCACGAGCGCGGGGATCAGCAGCGCGACACCGGCTACCAGGAGGGAGCCGATCGCGAACTTGTGGGACAAGGAGAGCCTCACGCTCCCGGTATCGGCGCGCGGAGCGCTCTTCTTGATGCCGCCGCGAGGCCGAAACCCAATGGATTCCGGCACCTTTTGCGCCCCCAGGGCGGGCTAGAAGTGGCGCCAGCCGGGCTGGGGAGGCATGCGCCCGGCGGTCCCGACCAGCTCGAGGGGGCCAGCGGCCAGGCGGCCGACACAGGCCAGCTGGGGCCCGGCCAGCCGCCGGATCGAGACCGGCACGTCCTGGGTGCCCCGCAGGGCAAACAGCAGCTCGTAGTCCTCGCCCCCCGAGAGAACCAGCCGCTGCGGATCGGCCCCGCTCCGGCGGCAGGCCGCCGCGAAGCCCCTGGGTCGAGGCACCGCCGAGGCGTCGAGGCGCGCCCCCACCCCGGACGCGGCGCAGAGGTGACCCAGATCGGCGATCAGCCCGTCCGAGAGGTCGATGCAGGCCGAGACCCGTCGCGAGCGCGCCAGGGCCTGGCCGAGCGCCAGGCGCGGCTCGGGAAGATGTCGGATGCGTCCCCGTGCCCGCTCGAGCGCACTCCGGCCGAGCGGACCGGAGACGAACAGGCGATCGCCCAGCCGAGCGCGATGCCGGCGCAGGGCCTTCCCGCGAGCCACCTCGCCGAGCGCGGTCAGATGGAGCTCCAGGCTCCTGGAGCGCGCCACGTTGCCACCGATCAGCGGGGCGCCGTGTTGGCCGGCCTGCTCGACCAGCCCGCGAACCAGACCGAGGACGACTCGCGTCTCGGCACGCGGCGGGACCGACAGCGACAGGGTCAGGCCGAGCGGCAGCGCGCCCATGGCGGCCAGATCCGACAGCGCCGCCACCGCCGCCCGACTGCCCGCCAGCCGGGGCGTCTCGTGGTCGAAGCGGAAGTGGACGCCTTCGACGAAAGCATCGGCACTCACGACCACGTCGTGACCTGCGCGTGGGCGGAGCAGCGCGGCGTCGTCGCCGATGCCCAGCACGACTCCCGCACCCGACGCCGACCGCTCGAGCCCGGCCAGCCGGCCGATCCTCTCGATCAGCCCGAACTCCCCGAGCTCCCGAACCTCCATCCCAACAGTCTAGGACTTAAGCAAAGTGCCGGGCCTTTTCCTCAAGTTGTGGGACTTAGGCAAAGTGCCGGGCCTCTTCCTTGAGTTGTTGGGGCTCTTGTTGACTGAGAGGCCCGACCCCTTTGTCAACTAGGAGCGGGGTTTGGCGGTGACGATGCTGGTGCGGGGGCCGCGGGTTCCGCTGCGGCGGACCGAGCGCTTGCGGCGGGTCAGCTTGCCGTCGAGGGCGGCCTCGAGCAACTCGTCCATGTGGCTGACGCCGATGAACTCGATCCTGCGCGCCAGCTCGCCGGGAATCTCGCGCAGGTCGGCCAGGTTCCGCTCCGGCAGGATCACCGTGTGGATGCCGGAGCGCAGGGCGGCCAGGGCCTTCTCGCGCACGCCGCCGACGGGCAGCACGCGCCCGCGCAGGGTCACCTCCCCCGTCATCGCGACATCGGCCCGCACGGGGACGCCGGAGGCCAGGGACACGAGGGCGGTCGCCAGGGTCACGCCGGCCGAGGGGCCGTCCTTCGGGATCGCGCCGGCGGGCACGTGGACGTGCACCTCCTGCCGATCGAAGATCGAGGCATCGAGCCCGAGCGCGTCGAGCCGCGAGCGCACGTAGGTGAGTGCCGCCTGGCCCGACTCCTTCATCACGTCGCCGAGCTGTCCCGTCAGGACCAGGCCCCGGCCGCGGGTCATCGCGATCTCGACCCGCAGCACGTCGCCGCCGGCCTCGGTCCAGGCCAGTCCGTTGGCGACGCCGATCTCCCCCACGCTCGTGGTCGGATCGGAGGCGTGGCGCGGCGGGCCGAGGAACTTGACCAGGCTGCGCACGTCCACGCGAAGGGAGCTCTCGTCTCCTTCTGCGGCGCGGCGGGCGGCCTTGCGGCAGACACTCGCGATCTCCCGTTCCAGGTTCCTGACCCCTGCCTCGCAGGTGTAGTCGGTGACGATCCGGGCCAGCGCGGGATCGGACCAGCGGATGCGATCGCCCGGCAGGCCGGCCTCCTCGACCTGGCGCGGCACCAGGTACGAGCGCGCGATCTCCTGCTTCTCCTCGGGCGTGTAGCCCGGCACCCGGACCACCTCCATGCGATCGCGCAGCGGGCCCGGAATCGAATCGAGCATGTTGGCGGTCGCAACGAAGAAGACGCCGGACAGATCGAAGGGAACGTTCAGGTAGTGGTCGCTGAAACGCGAGTTCTGCTCGGGATCGAGCACCTCGAGCAGCGAGGACGAGGGATCGCCGCGGTAGTCACTGCCCAGCTTGTCGATCTCGTCGAGCATGAACACGGGGTTGCGGGTGCCCGCCTGCTTCAGCCCCTGCACGATGCGCCCCGGGAGCGCACCCACGTAGGTGCGGCGGTGGCCGCGGATCTCGGCCTCGTCGCGCACCCCGCCCAGCGAGATGCGCACGAACTCCCGCCCCATCGCCCGCGCGATCGAACGGCCCAGCGAGGTCTTGCCGACACCCGGCGGTCCGACGAAGCACAGGATCGAGCCACGCGAGTCGGCGCGCAGCTTGCGCACGCCAAGGAACTCGAGGATGCGGTCCTTGATGCCCTGCAGATGCGCGTGGTCCTCGTCGAGGATGGCGCGAGCCCGCACGAGGTCGAGGCGGTCGGGAGAGACCTTCGACCAGGGGAGGTCCGTCATCCACTCGAGATAGCTGCGCACGACCTGGGCCTCGGGCCCGTCCGGGTGCATGCGCTCGAAGCGCCGCAGCTGCTTCAGCGCCTCCTCGAGGGGCTCGGGCGGCAGCGCCGCCTCCTCGATCTTGATCCGGTATTCGGCCGCCTCCTCCATGCGGGGGTCGACCTCACCCAGCTCCGCCTGGATCGCGCGCAGCTGCTCGCGGAGGTAGTGCTCGCGCTGACCGCGGGTGATCTCCTCCTTGGCCTGCGACTGGATCTCCGCCTGCATCGACGTGACTTCGAGCTCGCGGCGCAGCAGCACGTCGACCTTGCGCAGGCGGGAGATCGGGTCGACGACCTCGAGCACCTCCTGGGCCTCGCCGATCCGGAGCTTCAGGTTGGAAGCGACCAGGTCCGCCAGTCGTCCGGGCTCGTAGACGTTGGCGGTGATGGACAGGACCTCCGGCGGGAGGTTCTTGAGAGGCAGCAGCTCCTCGACGCGCGAACGCACGTTGCGGATCAGGGCCTCCGCCTCGACGCACCACTCGCCCTCCGGATCCTCGGGGATCGGGGACACCGACGCCCAGGTCGCCGGCTCGCTGTCGACGAAGGAGTCGATGCGCGCCTTCGTCAGCCCCTGCACCAGCGCCTTCAAGCGCCCGTCGGGCAGGCGCAGGATGCGCATCACCATGGCGACGGTTCCGACCCGGTGCAGGTCGTCGGGATCGGGATCCTCGACCTCGGTGTTGCGCTGCGCCGTGAGCAGCAGCAGCCGGTCGGCGGCGAGTGCATCCTCGATCGCGGCGATCGATCGCTCACGCGACACGAACAGTGGCAGCACCATGTAAGGGAAGACCACGAACTCGCGGAGCGGGAGGACGGGGAGCTCGTCGGGGATGCCGAAATCGAAGGAGGACTCGTCAGTCATCCTGTCGCGTTTCGACGCGTCGGGGGGGACCCTTGAGTCAGGTTCGTCGTCGGAAGCGGGCCCGGACTCAGATTCCGTCGTCGGCCGGGCCCACCGGTTCAGGAATGCGCAGGTAGGGTGCAGTCCCGGTCTCGTCGACCGAGACGATGCGGCCGCGGTCGACGCCCAGCAGCTTGGGGCGGTTCTGCGCCGACCCGTCGGCTCCGATGCTGAGTACCCCGGAGGCCCCGATCACATTGCGGGCGCCCAGCAGGCCGGTCAGCACGGCCTCGCGCGCGCCCGCTCCCCGCGCAACCTGCAGCAGCACGAGATGGGTCGCGTCGAAGGAGCGCGCGGCCAGGTCGCTAGGATCGGCCTCGAAGGTGTCGCGGTAGCGCCTCACGAACTCGGCCACGAAGGGTACTTCGGAGCCCGCGAAGAACGGAGCGGCGAACACCGCGCCGTCCACGTGATTGCCACCGAGCTCGACCAGGTCCGGATGGCTCCATCCGCCGGTGCCCAGCAGGCGCACGCCTCGCACGTCGTGGAACGCGAGATGGGGGGCGATCAACCCCACGTTGGCGTAGGCGTCGGGGATGAAGAGGGCCTCGAAGTCGACGAAGGGAGGAAGGGGCGACCCATCGCTTCCGCGGAGCTCGTCGGCCCGCTTGCGGAGCTCGGCCGCCTCCTCGGCGGGTAGACGCTTGGCCCGTTTGCGAAGGCGCCTCTGCTCGGCGAGGGCAGCCTCCTGGGCTCCCGACAGGAACTCGAAGCCGATCAGGCGGCGGATCGGGGCTGCGAAGTCCTTTGCGTCGGCGGCGTAGCGCGCGACTCCCACCACCTGGCCGCCACGGCTCTCGACCGCATCCCAGAACGCACCGCGCATCTCCTGCCCGTAGGCATCGTCCGGGTAGAGGATCGCGAACCGGCGCAGGGCCAGCTCGCGAACCGCATAGTCGGCGAGCAGCTCCACCTCGTAGCGGGGTGTCGCGCCGACGCGAAGCACGTAGCGCCCCAGCGCGGGGACCGACTCGCGACGCGTCAGGGTCACGAGCGGCAGCTGCCGATCCTCTGCCACGGGCGCAGCGGCCTCGGCGGCGAGACCGGTGAGCGGGCCCAGCACGGCGAGTACGCTCGGGTCGTCGGCCAGCTCCGCCACCGCAGCGGCTGCCCGGGCCGGGTCGCCGCCCGAGTCCCGCACGACCACGCGCACGCCGGACGCTGCGCTGCGACCAACGTCGAACAGACCGGCCGCGAGCAGGATGCCCTGCAGCGTCTCCTGCCCAAACTCGGCGAACGGCCCGCTCAGCGGGAGCACAGCCCCGAGCGTGGCCTCCACACCCGGCACCTCGAGCGAGCTCGATCCTGCGCCCTCGGCCGGCTCCGGCAGGTCGCTCATGCCGGGCGCCGTGCCGGAGAGCCGTTGCTTCAGGTGCGCCAGCCGGCTGGCCTCGGCAACCGTGAGCGGGAGCCCGCTCGCGCGATCCAGCGCCAGGCTGGCGTCCTGGGCGCGACCGGCCCGCAGGAAGCGCTCGGCCCTGTGCAGCCAGAGGCGTCCGGCGGGCATGCGGCGGCCCAGCCGACGCGCGGCCGCCTCGAGCTCCGACTCGTCCTGCTCGCCCAGGATCTCGTCGATCCGCGCCTCCACCTCGGCGGCAGACTCCGGGTCCTCCTGGTCCGCCCGGACGCGGCCGAGCCAGCGGAGCTCCTGGATCTCGTCCCCCAGCGCGCGCGCGACCCGCCCCCGCAAGCGGTGCGCCGCGCGCCGGCGTTCGACGTCGAGCAGCGACTCACGCATCGGCTGCAGGGTTTCGGCGGCGGCCTGCGCATCGCCGTCTTCGAGCTGACGCGCCCCCAGCTCGAGACGGATGGCGTGGCTCTTGTCGCCACGCGGGTGGTGGTCGAGCGCCCACTCGAGCCGTCGCACGGCCTCTCCGCTGCGCCCGTCCTCGAGCGCGAGCTCGGCCAGGCGAAGGGCCGCGTCGTCGGCGTAGAGGCTCTGGGGATGCGCGGCGAGGAAGGCCTCGAGTGCGCTGATGCCCGCCGCCCGATCCCCGCCCAGCACCGCGACGGCCTCGAGGTAGGCGGCACGACCGGCTCGCGCCTGGGGGCTCAGCGTGCCCGCACAGCCGAGGGCGCCCGCCAGCAGGAGCACCGAAGCGCCGAGGGCGATCCCACGGATCCAACCGCTGCCGAGGGCGAGACGGGCGCGACCGGACCCTGCGCTCAATCGAAGAGATCCCTGAGCTTGTCCAGGAAGCCCTTGGTGACGGGAGAGACCTCGGTGTCGGTCTCCTCGGCGAACTGATCGAGGAGCTCGCGCTGGCGATCGGTGAGCTTGGTCGGAACCTCGACGAAGATGCGCACGAGCTGGTCGCCGCGGCCGCTTCCGCCGACCGTCGGCACGCCCTTGCCCCGCAGGCGCAGCACCTTGCCGGGCTGGGTGCCCTCGGGAATGCGCATCGAGACCTTGCCCTCGAGGGTCGGCACCTCGACCTCGGTGCCGAGCGCGGCGTGGACGAAGGGGATCGGGACCTCGCAATGCAGGTCCCGCCCATCGCGCACGAAGAAGGGGTGCTCGGTCACGTGCATCACGACGTAGAGATCGCCCGGCGGCCCGCCGGAGATGCCCGCCTCTCCCTCGCCGGCCACGCGCAGGCGCATGCCGTCCTCGACACCGGGCGGCACGCGCACCTTGAGCTTCTTCTGGCCTTCGATGCGCCCGCTGCCTCGACAGTCCGCGCAGGGGTCGCGCACCACGAAGCCCTCACCCCGACAGGCATCGCAGGGCCGGCTG
>JAJDAR010000058.1 GCA_029261775.1 Deltaproteobacteria bacterium
GACCCCCTTCGAGGAGCTGGTGCAGACGATGGTCGATGCCGACCTCGAAGCGCAGGAGAAGCTGAGCGGGCGCCGTCGGGGCGGGGCGGACGCCCGATGAAGCGCGTCCAGACGACGGCGGGCTCCCGATGAAGCGCGTCCTGGTGACGGGTGGCGCCGGCTTCATCGGCAGCCACCTGGCGGCAACCCTCGTCCGCGAGGGCGCGATTGTGCGGGTGCTCGACGATTTCTCGAGCGGTCGCGAGGAGAACCTCTCCGCCGTGGTGGCCGACCTCGAGGTGCTGCGCGGCGATCTGCGCGACGACGCCCTGCTCGCCCGGGCGGTCGAAGGCGTCGACGTCGTGTTCCACGAGGCCGCCGTGCCCTCCGTCCCGCGCAGCGTGGCGGAGCCGGTCCGCACCCACGAGGTGAACGCCACCGGCACGCTCTGTGTCCTGCAGGCGGCGCGGGAGGCGGGCGTGCGCCGGGTGGTCTTCGCGGCCTCGTCCTCGGCCTACGGCGACACTCCGGTGCTGCCCAAGGTCGAGACGATGCCGTCGACGCCGCGCTCGCCCTACGCCCTGCAGAAGGTGGCCGGCGAGGAGTACTGCCGCCTCTACAGCGAGCTCTACGGCCTCGAGACCGTGGCGCTCCGCTACTTCAACGTCTTCGGCCCGCGTCAGAACCCGGACAGCGAGTACGCCGCGGTGATCCCCAAGTTCGTCACGGCCTGTCTCGAGGGACGCCAGCCGATCATCTACGGCGACGGGGAGCAGACCCGCGACTTCACCTACGTCGCCGACGTGGTCCGGGCGAACCTGCTCGCGGCGGAGGCTCCGGGCGCCGTGGGCGCGGTCATGAACGTGGCAGGCGGCGGTCGCATCAGCCTGAACCAGCTCCTCGATCGCATCCGCGAGCTCTGTGGGGTCGGCATCGAGGCGAGCTACCAGCCCGGCCGCGCCGGGGACGTGCGGGACAGCCAGGCCGACGTCGCGCGCGCCCGGGAGCTGCTGGGCTTCGCGACCGAGGTCTCCCTCGAGGACGGGCTCCAGCAGACGATCGACTATTTTCGTAAAGTCCAGGCCGGGGAGGCCTCCGACGGCTCCCCCAAGCGCGCGCCGGGGGGAGCGGATCGATGAACGTCTGTGTGATCGGGACTGGCTACGTCGGGCTCGTGACTGGCGCCTGCTTCGCCGAGTTCGGCGTGAACGTGATCTGCGCCGACAAGGACGCACGCAAGATCGAGATGCTCGAGAACGGGGAGATCCCGATCTACGAGCCCGGCCTCGACGCGGTCGTCGAGCGAAACGTCCGCGAAGGGCGCCTCTCCTTCACCACCGAGACGGCCGACGCGATCCGTTCGAGCCTCGTGATCTTCATTGCGGTCGGCACCCCTGCGCGGGACGACGGCGGCACCGACCTCACCTTCGTCGATACGGTGGCGCAGGAGATCGGCCAGGCCATCAACGGCTACAAGGTGGTCGTCACGAAGAGCACGGTCCCGGTCGGCACCTCGTACCGGGTGCGGGATCTGATCCAGGCCGAGCTGGAGAAGAGCGGTGGCGACATCGACTTCTCGGTGGCCTCCAACCCCGAGTTCCTGCGCGAGGGCGCGGCCATCGCGGACTTCATGCGGCCCGATCGGATCGTGATCGGCGCCGACGATGAGGCGGCGATGGCGATCATGAAGGATCTCTATCGGCCCCTGTATCTGAACGAGACGCCTTTCGTCCTGACCAACATCTCGACCGCCGAGCTCACGAAGTACGCCGCCAACGCCTTCCTCGCGACCAAGATCTCGTTCATCAACGAGATCGCGAACCTCTGCGAAGCCGTCGGAGGCGACGTGCAGGCGATCGCACGCGGCATCGGTCTCGACGGGCGCATCGGCAAGAAGTTCCTCCATGCCGGGCCGGGCTTCGGCGGCAGCTGCTTTCCGAAGGACACGCGCTCCGCGGCCTTCTTCGCCCGCGAGGTGGGCTGCGAGCTCTCCGTGGTCGAGGCCGTGATCGACGTCAACGAGCGCCAGAAGGCGCGGATGGTGGACAAAATCAAGGCGGCGGTCGGCGGCGACCTGGCCGGCAAGACGATCGGCATCCTCGGGCTCTCCTTCAAGCCGGAGACGGACGACATGCGGGATGCCCCGGCCCTCGACATCGTGGCCGGCCTGGTCGCCGGGGGCGCCTCGGTCCGGGCCTTCGACCCCGTCGCGATGCCCGAGGCGGCCAAGCTCCTGCCCGACATCACCTACTGCAAGGACGCCTACGAGGCCTGCGAGAACGCCGATGCGATGGTGCTCGTGACCGAGTGGAACCAGTTCAGGATGCTCGACCTCGAGCGGGTCCGACAGAAGCTGCGGAACCCGGTGGTCGTGGACCTGCGCAACGTCTACGACCCGAAGCCCATGCACGAGGCTGGATTCTCCTACTCCTGCGTCGGTCGATGAAGCCGTCGCCCACGGCGGAGGGCGGACGTCGATGAAGCAGGCCCGGCCGAGGGCGTCGGCCGCGCGAGCGAGCCGATCCCGTCGGCAGCGTCGTCCGGCCGCGACCGCGCCGATCCACGCCGTGGTCCTGGCCGGCGGGGCGGGCACGCGTTTCTGGCCGCTCTCCCGGGAGGCCTGGCCGAAGCCGCTGCTCCGGGTCGGCAGCGACCGGACCCTTCTCGAGGAGACCCTCGAGCGAGCCGACCGCTTCGCCGACACCTCGTGGCTGGTTTGCGGCGAGGACCACGCCAGGCCGATGCGCAGCGCCGCGCGCGAGGCAGGTCTCCCGTCCAGCCGCGTCCTGGTCGAGCCGGCCATGCGCAACACCGCGGCGGCGATCGCCTACGCGGCGCACCGCATCGTCCGGCGCGACCCCGACGCGGTGCTGTGCGTGCTGTCGGCCGACCATCGCATTCCCGACGGCCGCGCCTTCGCCGCTGCCATGCGCAGGGCGGCCCGGGCCGCCGCCGCCGAGGACGTGCTCGTCACCCTGGGGGTTCGACCCACGCGACCCGAGACCGGCTACGGCTACATCCAGCTCGGTGAGCCGGTCGGCGGAAAGCACCGCGGTCTGCACCGCGTCGCGCGTTTCGTCGAGAAGCCCGATGCCGCCCGGGCCCGCCGCTTCGTCCGACGGGCGGACACGCTCTGGAACGCCGGCATCTTCGCCTGGAAGGCGGCCTTCTTTCTCGAGGAGCTCGCAGCCCACTCGCCGGAGATCTCCCGGGCGCTGGCCCCGATCGCCACAGCGCCCCTGCGGGGCATCGCCCATCGGCGGGCCGTGGAGAAGGCTTATCGCGCTGCGCCGGCCGCTCCCGTCGACAAGGCGGTCATGGAACGCTCCCAGAACGTCTGGTGTCTGCCCACGAGCTTTCGCTGGAGCGACGTGGGAACCTGGAAATCGCTTGCAGAGGAGCTCGGGGTCGGCCGAAGTGTGACCAAGGTCATAGATGGAGAGGCCCTGCTCTGCGATTCGAAGGGGAACCTCGTGCGCGGCCACGGCCGGCCGGTGGTGCTTCTGGGCGTATCGGGCCTCGCGGTCATCGATGCGGGGGACGCGCTGCTCGTGGCGGCCCTCGACCGGAGCGGGGACGTGCGCAAGATTCCGTCGCTGCTGCGGAATGCGGGACGACGAGATCTCCTCTAGGCAGGGGGGCGGTCGGTTCAGGACCGTGGAGGTGAAGCGATGACGTCGAGCCCGAGTACCAGGGACACCCTCGAGACGCTGCGGGCGATCCCGCTGTTCTCCCATGTGATCGACGGAGATCTCGAGCAGATCGCCTCCCATCTGATCGAGCGCCGCTACCCGCGGAACACGACGATCGTCGAAGAGGGACTGCCGGGGGACTACATGTACATCCTCCGCGAGGGCCGGGTGAAGGTCACGAAGCTCTCCGAGGATGGACGGGAGAAGATCCTCGACTTCCTCGACACGGGGGCCTTCGTCGGCGAGATGGCCCTGCTCGAGCGGGCGCCACGCTCCGCGTCGGTGAAAACCCTGACCCCCGTCCGGGTGCTGGCCCTGTCTCGCGGCGACTTCATGGGCCTGATCCGCAAGAGCCCGGACCTGGCGATGGCCGTGATCCAGGAGCTGAGCCGCCGGCTGCGCACGGTGAACGATCAGGCCAGCGCGCTCTCGTTCCAGCGCGTCAAGGACCGCACCAAGGGTCTGCTCGAGCGGCTGGCCAAGGACCCCCATGGCGACGGCACGCGGATCTCGACCCCGTCGCTCACTCATCAGCAGATCGCCGACATGATCGGCACCTCGCGCGAGACCGTGACGCGGGTGGTGAAGGAGCTGAAGACCGGCGGCTGGCTGGAGCAGGACGGCAAGCGCTACCTGGTGCCGGCCGAAGACGCCGAGCTGGCCTGAGCCCCCGCGGGTCGCCGATCCGCTCGCCGATTCCGATCTCGTAACTCCAGCGCTGGCAGGGTGGGGCCGATAGGCCTCGGGTGATTGGAGAGTCCCCTCGATCCAACGCAGGTCCGGGCACGTCCGCCGGGCTCGCAAGCTCCCCTGGCAGCGCGTCCGCCGCGGACGGAGCCACGCCGAGCGCCGCGCAGGCCGAGGACGGAGCGCCGCTGCCCGAGGCGTCGGACGAGGACGAGGCGCGGCTGTCTGCGCGACTCCAGGAGCTCGGCGCCAATGCTGCGAGCCTGGCCCACGAGCTGCGCAGCCCGCTGGCCGCGATGGAGCTGCTCGCCGGCCTGCTGAAGGAGCGGCTCTCGGATCCGGAGGCTCAGCGACTCCTGGAGGACCTGCTCGTCGAGCAGCGCCAGGTCGCCACGATCGTGGACGGGTGTCTCGGCTACGTGCGCGCCGCTCCGCTGCGCCCGCGCCCGACGCCGCTGCGCGCTCTGCTCGAGGAGGCCTGGGAGTTGGCGCGGCTTCGCGTTCCCTTCGACGGGAGCCTGGAGCTGGCACCGGGTCCGGAGCTGGTCGCGATGCTCGACGCGAGACCGCTGCGCACCGCTCTGGTCGACGTGCTGGTGAACGCCCTCCAGGCGCTGGCCGAGGCGCCGCCGGCGGCGCCGCGGATCGCGCTCGCGGTCGATCGCGTCGCCGGGGAGAGGGCGCGTCTCGAGATCCGCGACAACGGGCCCGGCATCCCTCCCGAGGTCCAGGGGCGGATCTTCCAGCCCTTCTTCACGACGCGCACCCGGGGCTCGGGGCTGGGTCTCGCCCATGCCCACAAGGTCGTGAGCTCCCACGGCGGGCACGTCGAGGTGGAGAGCCTGCCGACCCCCGGCTGCTGCGTGCGGCTGCTGCTCCCGCTGCGGGGCCCCTCGTGAGTGGCGCGCAGGCCGAGGGAGCCGCATCGTGAGCTCGGCCGAGGGCTTCGAGCGTCGCAGCACGGCCCGGCGTCCGCCGGCTGGACGCAAGCTCCTGCTCCTCGAGCCCGATCCCTCCCTTCGCCAGCGCATGCTCGACGCGCTCGACGAGCGCTTTCGGGTCGTCGACGGGGAGAGCCAGCTCGAACGTGCACTGGAACGATTGTCCGACCTCGGGGTCGAACCCTACGACGTGGTCGTCACCGATCTCCAGCTCGGCGCCCGTGGGGGTCTGGCCGTGTTGCGCGCGGCGCGCGAACGCGAGGATCGCACGGCGACGATCCTCACCGCGGCTGGCGGGTCGGTGCAGGACGCCGTCGACTCGATGCGCCAGGGAGCCTTCGACTTCCTGCCCAAGCCCTTCGAGATGCCCGAGCTGCAGGCGCGGGTCGATCGCGCACTCGACCACGCCCGGCTCGTCGGCGAGGTTCGCGGGCTGCGCGCCGAGCGGGGTCGAGGCCAGGCGCGAGCGCGTATCGTCGGTGGAAGCGCAGTCCTGCGCGATGCCGTCGCCATGGCGGAGCGGGTGGCGCCGGGTCGCACCACGGTGCTGATCACGGGCGAGACCG
The DNA here is from genome assembly GCA_029261775.1 of Deltaproteobacteria bacterium. Classification (GTDB taxonomy): domain Bacteria; phylum Myxococcota_A; class UBA9160; order UBA9160; family UBA6930. The sequence goes on from JAJDAR010000058.1 coordinate 5,866, forward strand.
GCACCGGCAAGGAGCTGATCGCCGGGCTGATCCACGAGACCTCGCCGCGCAGACGCGGTCCGTTAATCAAGGTCAACTGTGCGGCCCTGCCGGAGACCCTCCTCGAGTCCGAGCTCTTCGGTCACGAGCGCGGTGCCTTCACCTCGGCCGACCGGCTGCGCATCGGCCGCTTCGAGCAGGCCGATCACGGCACCCTGTTCCTGGACGAGATCGGCGACATGTCCCTGGCGACCCAGGCCAAGCTGCTGCGCGTGCTGCAGGATCAGCAGTTCCAGCGGCTCGGCGGCAGCCGGGTCCTGCAGAGCGACGTGCGCATCGTCGCGGCGACGCACTGCGACCTCGAGGCGGCGATCGCCGCCGGGGCGTTCCGCGAGGATCTCTACTTCCGGCTGAACGTCGTGGGCATCGAGCTGCCTCCGCTGCGCGATCGTCCGGACGACGTCGAGGCCCTGGCCCTCCACTTCCTGGCCGAGTTCGCGGCCGAGATGGGCAAGCCCCTACGCGGCCTCAGCAACGCGGCCTTGATGCGCATCCGGCAGCACGAGTGGCCCGGCAACATCCGGGAGCTTCGCAACGTGATGGAGCGTGCGGCCCTGCTGGCGGTCGGCGGGCAGGTCGCCGAAGCCGACGTCGGGCTCCAGCAGCTGGGTCGGGAGCTCGCCCGCTGGCGGCCCGGATTGCCGCCCGAAGGGCTGCCGCTGGCCGAAATCGAACGAGCCGTCCTGCTCGAGGCCCTCGAGCGCACGGGCTTCATCCAGAAGGATGCCGCGTCACTGCTCGGTGTCAGCCGGCGAAAGCTCAACTACATGATCCAACGAATGGGGATCACCCATTCGTCGTGGCGCATCAACCGCCGCGTCGACTAAGTTCCGCACCCCTCGTTCTGGAGGAGCCCTGATGGGTTTCACCCGCCCCATGCAACGTACGCAACGCAGCTTCGCTCTCGTGGCGGTTCTCGCGCTGGCCTTG